>WBUJ01000011.1 GCA_008933795.1 Candidatus Contendibacter sp.
GCACTCGGTCTGAAAGCGAAATTCTTCGATGAGCAAGAACCTGTCTCAGTCGATGATGGAACTTATCTGACACGCCCAGACATTTCACATCTTGTGGAATCCATTTATCCGGAAATTCGCGATACCGGAGTAGCTGCCGAACATTTGGTTCGCGCTCTCGATGGAAGTGATCTGGAAGCACTTCGCGAGCTGGTCCTGATCGACCAGCGTACCAACACCGTGGTTACCCACCGGGATGTGGGGATCGGCATTTCCCAAGTCCTTCCAGTACTGGTCATGGCCTACGGTTCACAGGGCAAGCTGATCGCTATGGAACAGCCTGAAGTACATCTTCATCCGGCGCTGCAAGCCGAGCTGGGTGACGTCTTCATCGAAGCCGCCCTTGGCGAGCGCCAGAACACTTTTATTCTGGAAACCCACAGCGAGCATTTGATCCTGCGATTGATGCGCAGAATCCGTGAAGGAAAGATCCATCCGGATGATGTCGGGGTGGTATTTGTTCAACCGCTGAGCCGTGGGAGCCGATTCATTGAACTACGCATCGATGAAGAGGGTGATTTCATCGACGAGTGGCCTGGAGGCTTTTTCGAGGAGTCCTTCCACGAGAAATTCGCGGGGCGCTGAAGATGCTTGTTCCATTTGTCATTGATGTTGACAGCCTTGCTCCTGATCCCGGATGGACGCCGGCGCAGCTTCAGACCTGCCATCAGTCCCTGCTCGATGTTTGGCAACGCATTGGAATTCTCAAGCACGATACTGATAGCTTTGAAACTTCGCGCCTTAAACAGGCCGTCCAGCAGTTGCCCCAAAAGATTCGGCCGCAATGGCTCGCCATGCTTCAGCGTAATCTTCTGCTGGCTTGTGGTAATGGTTGGGACGGAAATGTCACCCCAAACAGTATCAACCAACTCGCTGGTATTGCGCAGGTCGCTTTGGTCGATGACACACGTGCCGAAGTGGATTTTGGACTCTCCGAAGAGGTGTTGTCTTCCCCAGCCCAAGGCATCCCGAATGTGGAGGTTTGCAGAATCTTGGCGGCAGCGCACGCAAAGACTTTCCGGGATGCGCTCGCCAGATCGACCGCCCACATCGAACCGAAAGAAACATTCAGGGATATTTGGACGCAACGTTTCAAATCGCTGGCTTGCACGCCCATCAAGCGCGTTGTCATCGTCGATCGGTTCGTGATCGGACAACTATTCAATCCGCCACACCAGAAGCTTTCTGGATTGGACCGCTTTTTGAGACTGTTGGACGCGGACGCCAGTGGGCCTCGGCATGTCACTCTTTACTCTTCATGGGCAGATCTTCCGAGAGCAACCGGGATGGCTGAAATAGAAGCCGAACTCAACCAAGTGATAAACCAGTTGCACTACAGAAATATCAAGCAGTTGAAAGTAGTGATGCTCCCAAACATGATCTTTGGCGATGTCGCCCATGACCGCTTTATCCGATTTGAAGGTTTAGTCTGGGATATTGGATTGGGGCTGAAAATATTTGAAGGGGCCTTTGCTGCTGAACGGTCTTCGGCCACATTCAAGGCAGAGAAATTAGCTGTGGATGGTTACAAAAAGGTAGAAGCGGAACTCGCAGGGCATCCGCAAGCAAAATCTCGGATTCTCCCATCGTGATTTACCTCAATTGCTGTAAACCAGCGATAAACCGATAAGGTGATACTACGAAAGATTAATTAGCTAATCCGCGTCATTCAGTGAGAACCGTTCTCGCATGATAGATTGAAAATGAGGGAGAATACCTGATGACACTCGCACTACGCAGCCATGCAGTCGTGGATCGCAATCACGCCATTACCCTTCAAGTTCCAGATTTACATCCCGGTGATAAGGTTGAAGTCATCGTGCTGGTCGAACAGGGCGCGCAAGCGGAGAAAAAAGGCGACCAGAGCTTCCTTGATGCCATCGCCGGTATTGAAATCGATGCGCCGCCCGATTATTCGACGACGTTCGAGGACAACCTTTACAGCCACCGCCGCGACCCATGATCGATTCCACGGTCTTCCTCGACACCGGTTTTGCCATTGCCCTGCTATCGCCACGCGATCAATATCATGCAACCGCCCTAAACTTGGCGGCTGAAATCCGGCGGCAAGGAACAAAGGTCATTACCAGCGATGCAGTGTTGCTGGAAATAGGCGCAGCGCTTGCCAAACTCGCCTATCGCCCTGCCGCGATCAAACTCATTGACGGACTGCGCACTGATCCGAAAGTTGAAATCGTGCCACTTGATAGCCGGTTGTTCGAGGCAGCCTACCGACTCTTCCGCGAGCGCTCCGACAAGGAATGGAGCCTGACGGACTGTGTATCCTTCGTCATCATGCAAGAACGGCGTATTTCCCAAGCGCTGGCTGCTGACGAACACTTCAGACAGGCGGGACTGATTCCGCTCCTACTTCAAGTCCAACCGGCTTGAATATCGATTCCAACCCGCCACTCTCAAGGAACGACTGAGGATAAAAAATTTCTTTCTACCGTAAAAATTTTTATGCTCCCGACGTCCACGAACCTACCATTCCATCGCCTTTTCATGACAATTCATTGTTTTGTATGAAGTAAAAACACAAGACAATGATTGGCGCAATCCTTGCCAAACAATGCCGGCCAATCAACATCCTTGTGCTGAACGCAGGTAGACCATGGACACTATTACCGAATCGACCCCTTTCCACCAGACCGAATTTACTGCCACGCCGGTCAGCGATATGCCCGATAACGTCCACCTCGACCTCTGGCTGTGGGACGCTGATCTGGTGCAACCCTTGCTGGAGCATCCTGCAGGACGGGAACGGGACGAGTTCATCCGCCGGGCGCTACGGGTCGGGATACTGGCGCTGCAACAGGCACAGTCCCGCATCGATGCCGACAGCGTGCGCCGCGAGGGCGAGCACTTCATCACCCAACTGGGCAATCGCTTGAGCACGTTCCAAAACCAGATCGATAACGTGCTCACGACCACGCTCAAGGATTATCTGGACCCTCGGGATGGCCGGTTTGTAGAGCGTGTGGAACGCCTGATCAGGAATGGGGGCGACCTCGAAAATGTGATGCGTTCCCAGACCGAAGCCGCCAAGGTGACCTTGCAGAACTCGCTCGAAGCCTATCTCGGAGCTGACAGTCCCATTGCTCGACTACTGACGCCGGACGAATCAAACGCATTGCTGGCTGCACTCCAGGAAACGGTCAACAACTTGGTAGCCAGCCACCTGTCGGGGGTTATGCGGGAGTTTTCACTCGATAACCGGGACGGCGCGCTGGTTCGGTTGGTTGACGAGCTATCCACGCGCAATAGCCAACTGGCCGGTGATCTACGATCCATCGTGCAAGCCGTGGCGCAAGAGTTTTCGCTCGGCAAGGCGGACTCCGCGTTGAACCAACTCATCCAGCGCGTAGAAAGCGCCCAACAGCGCATCACAGCGGAATTCACGCTGGACGACAAGGAATCGGCGCTCTCCCGGCTGCGGGCCGAACTTACCGAGATCGTCAACGCCCACAAGGCCGACAGTGCGAATTTCCAGCAGCAGGTACTCTCTACGTTGGCTACCATGCAGGCTCGCAAGGAAGAACGTCAAGCTGGCGTCGGGCACGGCAGGGACTTCGAACAGGCCGCGTATGCGCTGATCGAAACCGCCTGTCTGAATACCGGCGACATTGCCGATTACGTGGCAAACCAGACGGGGCGGATCCGCAATTCGAAGGTGGGCGACGCGGTCGTCACGCTTGGACCGGACGCCGCCGCTGCTGGGGTCCGAATCGTCTGCGAGATGAAGGAAGATAGTTCATACCGTCTCGCCAAGGTTATCGAGGAAATCGGACAGGCGCGTGATAATCGGAACGCCCAAGTCGGCCTTTTCATCTGGTCGCGCCGCACCGCCCCTGCGGGGCAGGCCCCCCTGGCCCGCTACGGCATGGACGTCGTGGTGCACTGGGATGCCGAGGATGAAACCACGGACGTTTACCTCCATGCCGGACTGATGGTAACCAAGGCCATCGCCGCGAGCGCCCGCAGTCCGAAATCCGCACTCGGCGTCGATTTCACCGCCTTGGACAAGGCGATTCTGGAAGTGCAGCGGCAGGCTGGCTACCTCGACGAGATCGCGACTTCTTCGGGCACCATCAAGCAGGGCGCGGAGAAAATTCTCAAGCGGGTTGAAACCATGCGTAAGGCGCTGGAATGCCAAATCGAGGTTCTCAACGAACAGGTGGGGCAGTTGAAATCCAAACTGGGGGACGCCCAGCCCGGATGATCGACCGCACCGTCCTCCAGTCTTTGATTGGATAAAACCGGGAGGCGGCCATCAGGCCGTATCCAACTGGCGCGTCGGCGCCGCATCCCGCCGATAGAGTTCGTTCAGCGGCAGCGAGCGGCCCGGCCCGACCATGATTCGGCAGTGTTCGCGCCGCAGTTGCCGGGGTTCCGCCGCGCCGCAGGCGTGGGCGATGATCTCCACCTCATGGCGCATGTTCTCCACATAGTGGCGCACCCGCTCGGCCTTGTCCGCCGGGTCCAAGCCCCGTTGCAGGCGGGGATTGTGGGTGGTGATGCCAGCCGGGCAGGTGTTCTTGTCGCACTGCATGGACTGGACGCAGCCGAGCGCGAACAGGAAACCGCGCGCCGAATTGACGAAATCGGCGCCCACGCACAGCGCCCAGGCGACTTCGCCAGGATTGATCAGCTTGCCGGAGGCGATCACCCGGATGCGCGCGCGCAAGCCGTGCTCGCTCAATTTGTCCACGACCTGCGGCAGGCTTTCCTGGATCGGCAGACCCACGTAGTCCAGCAAACTCATCGGCGCCGCGCCGGTGCCGCCGTCGGCGCTGTCCACCGTGATGAAATCGGGCGCGCTGGCCGGCCCCCGGCGCACGATTTCCCGGCACAACTCGTCGAACCAGCCCGGATCACCGACCACCAGCTTGAAGCCGGTGGGCTTGCCGGTGATCGTGCGAACCCGGGCGACAAAGTCCAGCAGCCCGGCTACATCGGCGATTTCGGGATGGCGGTTGGGACTGCGGGAATCCTGGCCGACCGGGATGCCGCGAATCGCCGCGATCTCCGGCGTCACCTTGGCCGCCGGCAGAATGCCGCCTTTGCCCGGCTTGGCGCCCTGACTGAGCTTGATTTCAAACATTCTGACCTGGGGATGCGCGGCCACCGCCCGCAGCTTGGCCTCGTCCAGGCCGCCCCGCGCGTCGCACACGCCATACTTGGCCGTGCCGATTTGAAAAATCAGATCCGCGCCGCCTTCCAGATGATAGGGCGACAAGCCGCCCTCGCCGGTGTTCATCCAACACCCGGCCAGCCGTGCGCCGTTCGACAGGGCCAGCACGGCGGGCTTGGAAATCGCGCCGTAGCTCATGGCGGAGAGGTTGAAAAAGCTGGGCGCTGGATACGGCTGGGCACAGTCCGGGCCGATGACCAGCGGCTTGGCCGCGACCGCCTCGGCGTCGAGCGCCGGAAACGTGGCGTTGGCGAACAGCAGGGTGCCGGGCGGCCGCAGGTCGCGGGTGGAGCCGAACGGCTGGGTGGTGTCGAGATTCTTCGCCGCCCGGTAGACCCAGGCCCGTTGCGCCCGGTTGAACGGCATCTCCTCCCGGTCCATGGCGTAGAAATACTGGCGGAAGAACACGCCCAGATGCTCCATCCGGTAACGCAACCGCCCGATGACCGGGAAGTTGCGGCGAATGGCGTGCTGGGTCTGGGTGATGTCGATCAGATAGAGAACGGCGACCAGCAGGACGCCGACGCCGACGGCGAAGACAAATAGCGCCGCCATCGCGGCCAGGAAGGTCGTCACAAAGCCGGGTAAATCAAGAGTCATCATGGCAAACCTCCGAATCGGCAACGGTGTGCCTCGACCGCTATTCTAGCGCGGCGCTGGTCCGATGGCGGGTAGAAAAGTCCGCCCTCGACGGTCGTGATCGACAAGACGGGAATCGCGGCGACATTCAGGAAACGAGCACGGCCGCCCGCCATTTGCGAACCGAGTTGATCAAGGCAATGTGCCGGGCCGCGTGCAAATCGGCCGGGGTCAGGATGCGTTCCCGAATTTGGCCGGTGGCGAGCAGCCCGTTCCGAAACGTGCCAGCCAGCAGGCCGCTCGTCGCCGGCGGGGTGAACCATTCACCATCCAAGTCCAGCGCCACGTTCGCCGTGCTGGCCTCGGTCAGTTCCCCGCGTTCGTTCCACAGAACGACCTCGTCGCAATCCGGCCGCGAGGCGCGGGCGGCGCCGTACATCTCGCGCCGGGTAGTTTTGTGATACAGCCAGATCGTGCTCGAATCGACGGGCATCCTGGCCAAGCCGACCCGCGCCGGTTGCGGCAACGCTCCTTGAGTCAAAGACGCCACTTCCACGGCGAACGCGCCATCCAGTTTGACGAGCAGCCGGATTTTGCTGGCCTCGCTCAACGTGGACGCCAATTCGATCAAGCGGGCTTCGATGGCGGCCCGGTCGAGCGGCGTGTTGAAATAAACGGCCGTATCCGCCAATCGCGCCAGATGTGCCGCCAGCAGGAAATAGCCGTTTTCCGGTTCCCATAGCAGTGTTTCCAGCAGTCGAAACGCGGGCCGCCGCTCGGTCAGCACGCGCGCCTTGAGCAGGCATTCCCGGTATTCGCTGCCCGCGTCCGAATCCCACACCAAGCCGCCGCCCACGCCATACGTCGCTTGCCGCCGTTCGCGGTCGATCAGCACCGTGCGAATGGCGACGTTGAACCGCGCTTGCCGCTCGGGGCCGATAAAGCCGATGGCGCCGGTATACACGCCGCGCGGTTGCGACTCCAATTCCCGGATGATTTGCATGGTGCGCGCCTTGGGAGCGCCGGTAATCGAGGCGCAGGGAAACAGGCTCGCCAAAATCTCTACTACCGAGGCATTGGTTCGGGCAGTGACGGTGGAGGTCATTTGCAGCAGGGTCGGGTAGCGCTCGACCTTGAACAACTGGGGTACGGTCACGCTGCCTACTTGAGCCACTCGGCCCAGGTCGTTGCGAAGCATGTCCACGATCATCAGGTTTTCAGCCCGATTTTTTTCCGATTGCCGCAACCCGGCGATTCGAGCCTCGTCTTCCGCCAGGGTGCGCCCGCGCGCCGCTGTCCCCTTCATCGGCTTCGCGATCAGCCGCTCGCCGTCCAACCGGAAAAACAGCTCGGGCGAGGCCGAACAGAGGGCAAACCGACCGGTGTCGATAAAAGCGGCGTATTCCGTTGGTTGCGCGGCCATCAGATCGACGAAGAACGCCCGCGGCTCGCCGTCGAAGGTGGCGAGTAGGGGAAAGGTATGGTTGACCTGATAAGTGTGGCCGCGAGCGAGATAGTCTTTGACGCGGCCGACGACCGTTTCGTAGGTGGTCCGATCGATGGCGGGTTGCCAGGGGCCGACCGAATAGGAAGCGGACGGGGGTGGATCGGCGAACTCGGACGCCCAATCCTCGGTCGTTTCCACGTTCTCGTAAAGGCCAAACCAGAGTAGCGGCAGATCCGGCAGTGGGGCGTGGACGGCCAAGCCATACGCGGCGGCGGCTTCATAAGCGATGAAACCGGCGGCGTGGAGGCGGTGTTGGTTGACGGCCGTTTCAATCGCCCGTAGCGCCGGAATGACCTCATCCGTCTGCGTGGCTGTCACGACCCGTGTCGGTGAAGCGAACCGGAGCCCGCGCGAGCCTTCTCGAATGAATGCGGCGTCCGGCATGGCGTGCTGGAAAAACCCATTCAAGCCGTTTGTTCGGACTTGAAAATACCGTAATGCCCTTTGAAGGTCATGGCCGGTTCGCCGTCGGCGCGAACGACGACCTCGACCGTCCAACGGGCCTTGCCGCGCTGGCGGTAGCGGTCAATGAAGGTTTCGACCGCCGCCGCGTCCGGCGGGACGCATTCGGCGACGATGGTTTCCCGCACCGGCCGCAGAAACTTCAGCGTGCTGTCGATGATCACGATTTCGGCGGTTTCGCCGTAGTCGCGCAGGGTGAGGGTGGTGAGCGCCCAGCCAGTCAGCGCGGCGATGGCGGCCATGGAGCCGCCGAACGCGGTGCCCTTGTCGTTGAGGTTGGGTTCCAGCGGCGCGGTCAGCGCCAGTCGGTTCGCGTTGGAGTGTTCCACGCGCGCCTGCATGGCCCGGAACAAGGGGACGTGACGGGTGAGGTAGTCATTTAGTTCTTGCTGGTGGGACATAACGGGTTCCTTGCGCGGAATTACGGAAGAAATTTCGGTTATTGTCGCTTTTTTCGGGTGGACGTGGTCTACAGAATCGCCAAACCCAAACCTGGAGAGACTCATGCTCGAAAAACCCGCTGTCACCCAGCCGCCGATTGCCGAACTGATCGCCCGCCGCTGGAGTCCGCGCGCCATCGATCCGGATCGGCCCGTCAGCCGCGAGCACCTGCTGGCGCTGCTGGAAGCGGCCCGCTGGGCGCCGTCCTGTTTCGGCGATCAGCCGTGGCGCTATCTGGTCTGGGACCGGTTCCGCGATCCCGCCGGCTGGCGACAAGCGTTCGAATGCCTGGCCGAAGGCAATCAAATCTGGGTCAGGAATGCTCCGATTCTGTTGCTGTCGATAGCGGCTCCAAACTTCGGCCACAACGACCAGCCGAACCGCTGGGCGCAGTACGATACCGGCGCGGCCAGCGAGAATCTTTGCCTGCAAGCCGCCGCCCTCGGTCTGGCGGCGCATCAGATGGGCGGCTTCGACCCGGACCAAGCCAAGGCCCGCTTCAGCATTCCCGCCGATCACGCCTGCATGGCGATGATCGCGGTCGGGCATCCTGGGTCGGTCGATGCGCTGCCGGAGGCTCTGCGCGACAAGGAACGGGCGCCGCGGGAGCGCAAGCCGCTGGACCGTTTCGTGTTCGAGGGCGGTTGGGGCCAGGATTTACAGCGATCCTAGAAGCGTTTTGCACCACTCTTGGCAAGCTGGCTGATCGAAACCAACCCTCGCTCCTACCCCTTTCCCGCTCGCGGGTCAGGGGTTTTTATAACGTCCATTGGAAGCGGTATCATCGACTTCCGCGCGTGGAAATGGCGCATGATGCCCGACCGCAACGCGATTATACTTGAGCCGACCACCGCTTCATTTCCAGACACCACAAAATCAGGACCTCCAACATGCGAATCGTCTGGCGGACAACCCCCGGTACAGCCAAGCTATTTTTGAGCGGCCTTTTATCCCTGACGCTGCTGGTCACGGCCGCCGCACATTCCGAGGAATGGCTTTACACCGTGCGTCCCGGCGACAATCTATGGACTGTCTCCACCGACTATCTGATCCGCACCGACTACTGGCCAAGGTTGCAGGCGCTCAACGGGGTTGCCGACCCGGCGCGCTTACCACCGGGGATGAAGTTGCGCATTCCCGTCCCCTGGCTCAAGCGCCTGCCCGCCAAGGCTCGGGTTCTGAGCGCGCAGGGTCAGGTAAACGCCGCGATCGCGGCCACTGGCCAAACGGTCCCCGTCAATGCTGGACTGTTGCTGCAAACCGGCGATACGCTGCTGACGGGTTCTGACAGCACGGCGAGCCTGGAATTTCGCGATGGCTCTCGCGTGTTGCTGCAAGCCGACAGCGAATTGCGCATGGATGTGCTGAGCGCCTACGGTCCAACCCGCCTCGCGGACACTCGTATCCGTTTGCAACAAGGACGAGTGGAAAGTCAGATCACGTCCCGAACCGGGGCTGGCCCGCGCTACGAGATTTCGACGCCCGCCGCTACCTCGGCGGTGCGCGGCACCCGCTACCGGATCGGCATGGACCCCGCCAGCGCCACGGCGCGAACGGAAGTATTGGAAGGCGCCGTCGCGTTTCGAGGAGGTCAAACCACCCGGACGGTCAATCGGGGGTTTGGCACCCTAGCTGAAACCGGCCGAGCGCCATTGCCGCCCTCGCTGCTGCTGCCGCCGCCGAAACTCGCCGAATCGCCGCCGGTGGTGATGCGCTTGCCGGTCCAGTTAGGTTTTTTCCCCTTGAAGGGCGCGGTGGCCTATCGCGCGCAAATCGTACCGGCCGATCCGTTCAAGGCGCTGTTGCTCGACACGGTCCTGCCAGCGCTGGAGAGCGAAAACCGGGGGGCTGTCGAAGTGCTGACGCTGTTGCTCAGTCCGGTCGGATCGGCTTTGCCGGAGGGCGATTACGTGGCCCGGATTCGCGGCATTGACGACAGGGGGCTGGAGGGACGCGACGCTCAGTACCGGTTCCGTTTCCATGCCTTGCCCGGACAGGACCCCGAGGAAGATGAAAGTAGATACATTTATAAATAACTTATTTTCAAGACCCTCAAAGTGTCGGTCCACGGGCCGGGCAGTTTTCCCGACCCCGATCGCGGCCCGATGAGCCCAACGATCCGATCGCGCGCCGGCTGGCTCGGAAAGATCGGTTTGTTGCTGGCGCTGACGATGACCGCTCTCGTCCTGGTCCACACGAACGGGCTCTATCGCTGGGATTGGTTGTTCTACGACTGGAATCTGGCGGCCTGGTCCCGAGCACCGGCCGACGACATCATCATCGTCGCCATCGACGAACAAAGCCTGCGGGAGATAGGCCGCTGGCCGTGGTCGCGCCGCACTCATGCCAAATTGATTCGCACCCTCGGCGCGGGGGGCGCGAAAGCCATCGCTCTGGACATCGCCTTCGCCGAACCCGACGCCGCCGATCCGATGGCGGATGCGGAACTGGCGGCCGCGCTCGCCAGCAATGGCCGCGTGGTGTTGCCGGTGCTCAACGAACAGAATCGCCAAGGCGGCCAGTTGCTGGAAACCTTGCCCATTCCGGCGCTGGCGGCGACGGTCGCCGGCCTGGGGCACGTTGATGTCGAACTGGACCCGGACAATATCGCCCGCGGCGTCTACCTGAAAGCCGGACTCGGCTCGCCCCACTGGCCCACTCTGGCGCTGGCCCTGCTGGAATTAACGGATCCCGCCACCCAGCGAGCGCTGCTTGGCCAACGGGCCGCCGCATCCGATTCGTCATCTCCTTACGTTTGGCGACGCGATTATCGGATCCTGATCCCCTTCGCCGGCCCGCCGGGACATTTTCGCCATGTTTCCTACCGCGACGTGCTGCGCGGGACCGTCTCCCCGGCGATCTTCCGCAACCAGTTCGTTTTGATCGGCGCGACCGCGACGGGCCTGGGCGATGCGCTGCCCACCCCGGTTTCCGGGCTGGCGCGACCGATGTCCGGCGTGGAATTCAACGCCAACGTGCTCGACGCCCTGCGGCAGGGCTTGACGATCCGGCCGTTGCCGACCGGCTGGTCCCTGTTGCTGACCGGGATGTTCGTTCTGTTGCCGTTAACCCTGTATGCGGTTTGCCCGCCCCGCTGGACGTTGCCGCTGGCCGGGCTGGCGCTGCTGCTCACCCTCGCCGGCAGCTTCGCGTTGCTGCATGGCGCGCACTGCTGGTTCCCACCGGCGGCGGCGCTCCTGGTTCAGGGATTGAGCTATCCGTTGTGGAGCTGGCAACGTCTGCTACGGCTGGTCCGTTCGCTGTTTGACCAGGAGGAGCGCGCCCAGGTCACCCTGGCTTCCATCGGTGACGCCGTGATCACCACGGACGCCAAGGGCGTCGTGCGCTACCTGAATCCGGTCGCCGAGTCCCTGCTCGGTGGCGCGGCCGCCGCGCCGCGCGGGCAGCCCCTGAGCGTGCTGTTCCAAGTCGCCGACGAACATGACCACTACACCAATGTGGATCTGGTAGCCTCATGTTTGGAACAGGGCCAGCAGATCAAACTGCCCGAACCCGGCATTCTGGTCAACCGCATCGGCCAGAGATACGCCATCCGCGCCTCGGCGACCCCCCTGCGCGATCTAGAGGGGCGAATTTCAGGCGTCGTCCTCGCGTTTAGCGACATCACCGAAACCCGCCGGCTGACCGAGCAGATGATGTATCAGGCGACCCACGATGCGCTGACGCATTTGCCCAACCTCGATCTGCTGCGGGACCGGCTCCAGCAAGCCATCGCCCGCGCCCGGCGCGCCGGCCACAGTCTGGCGTTGCTGTTCGTGGATTTGGACCAGTTCAAAAAAATCAACGAGAGCCTGGGTCATACCGCCGGCGATGCCTTGCTGCGGGCGGTGGCGGCCCGCCTGCTGGACTGCGGGCGCAAGGAGGACACTATCGCCCGCGTGGGCGGCGACGAATTCATCTGCGTGTTGGAAGGCTTGCGCCAAGAGGAGCGGGTGGTGGATTTTGCGCGCAAGCTCCTGAAAATCCTCGAATCCCCCTTTCAGATTAAAGACCATGAATGTTTCGTGACCGCCAGCATCGGCGTCTGCCTGTTCCCCAGGGACGGCGAGGATGCGGAAACCCTGTTGAAAAACGCCGATATCGCCATGTACCGGGCCAAGGAAAACGGCCGCGACAACATCCAGTTCTACGCCCGCGACATCCATGTTCGCACCCTGGAGCGGCTGACGATGGAACAGGAGTTGCACCGCGCGCTGGAGCGCCAGGAACTGGAGCTGTATTACCAGCCACAAATGGATTTGCGCCAGAACCGCATCGTCGGCGTTGAGGCGCTGCTGCGCTGGCGCCATTCCCAGCGTGGTATGGTTTCGCCGCTGGATTTCGTGCCGCTGGCCGAGGAAACCGGCCTGATCGAGACCATCGGCGAATGGGCGCTCCGAACCGCCTGCCAGCAGGCGAAGGCCTGGCAACGGCAGGGATTGCCCGCGCTACGGATGGCGGTCAACATGTCGTCCCGCCAGTTTCTCCGGCCCAGCGTGACGAACATGGTGACCCGGATTCTGCGGGAAACCGCTTTGGAGCCTCGCTACCTCGATCTGGAAATTACCGAAAGCCTGCTGATAAAGGATGTGACGGGCAGCATCGCGATCATGCATGCGCTCAAGGCCGTTGGCGTCAAACTGTCCATCGACGATTTTGGCACCGGTTATTCTTCCCTGAGTTATCTGAAACAATTTCCCATCGATCAATTGAAAATCGACAAATCCTTTCTGCATGAAATCGCGACCAGCGAGGAGGACGCCGCCATCACGCTGGCGATCATCGCCATGGCGCACAGCATGCGGCTGACCGTGATCGCCGAGGGCGTGGAAGATGAGACGCAACTGGCGTTTCTGCGGGCCAATCAATGCGATGAAATCCAAGGTTACTATTTAAGCCGCCCGGTGCCCTCGCACGAGATCCCGGCCCTGCTCAATAAATCGCTGGTCTAACGCTTTCCGTAGCCGAATAGTCCATAGCCCATGCCCATGATCGAGTCCGAACGGCGCTCCAGTCGGGGCGCCAGTCGTTATCTGCTGCGTTGTCTGCTGTTCCTGGCGGCGCTGGCGGCGCTGGGCGCGTTTTTCCAGCAACCGCTGACCGCCGCTTTCCTGACCAACCCCTATCTGAACGGCACGATTGCCGCCGCGTTCCTGTTCGGGGTCGCCTACACGCTCAAGGCGCTGACCGGCGCGCTGCTTGATGTTCGGGCCGCCGATCAAGCCGCCGCCGTAGCGCTCAAGGCCCGCCGCCGCGAACTGCCGCTCCAGCAGGCCGACGAGGCCTTGCTGGGCAATAGCCGCCGGCGCGGGGTGAGCGATTTTCTGCACAAGGTCCACCGAGTCATCGGCCACGGCGACGCCACCGCGACCCTGCCGTACCTGCTGGATTCGCTGGCGACGCGCGGCGACGACCAGCGGGCGCTGGTGCGCTATCTGGTCGGGGCGCTGGTGCTGCTCGGCCTGATCGGCACCTTCTACGGTCTGCTGCTGACGATTGCCGGCGTGCGCGACGTGATCGGCGGCTTGGCCACCGATCAGGCGACCGACACCATGACCCTGATCGCCCATTTCAAGGATCGGCTGGCCGCGCCGCTGGGTGGCATGGGCACCTCGTTCTCGGCCTCGCTGTTCGGCCTGCTGGGCGCGCTGGCGCTGGGCTTCCTGGAACTGCAACTGTTCCATGCCCAGAACGATCATCACGCCCAGTTGGAGGCGCTGGTGGTCAGCGATCTGGTGCCGCTGTGGCAGCCGGTGGTCACGGTCACCGCCCAAACCGAAACGATTTCGCCCCGCCATCTGGCGGCGTTGCTGCAAGCCACCACTGACCGGCTGGAGCGAGTCGCGGCGACCACCGAATATCTGGCCAATCGCGGCGAAGGGATCACCCGGGTGGCGGAGCAGGTGGCGAATCTGGGCGAGCGGATCGAATCGCTGCGGACCACGCTGCAAAACGTTGAGAACGACCGCACTGCCGATTTGCGCCACGAGTTGCGGATCATCGCCCGCCTGCTGGCGCAGCGGTCGGACTCGCGCCAGGACACGGACAGCCATGCCCCGCCGGCGTGATTCGCTCAGCGAATTCAACATTTGGCCGGCCTTCACCGACGCCCTGGGCGGGCTGGTGATGGTGCTGATCTTCCTGATCACGGTGTTCGTCCTCACCGAGGTGCTGATCGGACGGGAGATCATGGGTAAGGATACCGCCATCGGTCAGTTGCAACGGATCATCAGCCATCTGGAAGGGCTGGCCGGCGACGCCGAGAAGGAAGCAGCGCGGCTGCGCGGTCGGGCGCAGGGCCTCGAAAACACGGTCGGCGAGCGGGATAAACTGCTGGCGCAGTTGCGGGCCGAACTGGCGGCGGTGCAGGCCGCGCGGGAGGCGTTGAACGCCGACAAAACCCGGGCCGAACAAACCGCGACCAGCGTGCAAGAACAGGCGGCGCTGCTCAGCGTCCGGGCCGAGCGGCTGGCGGCGGAACTGGAGCGGCTCAACCGCGCCCTGGCGGCCAACCAGCAGGAATTGACCAAGCGCGATGCGGTGATCGTCGAGCAGAAAGGTCGGATCGAGGCGCTGGACAGCGCCTTGAAGAAGAAGCTGCTGGAGCGGGTCGAGGAACTGGAGAAATACGCCAGCGATTTCTTTGGTCGCCTGCGCGAGGTGTTCGCCAACAATCCCGATATCAAGGTGGTGGGCGACCGCTTCGTGTTCCAGTCCGAGGTGTTGTTCGCCTCCGGTGAAGCGATGCTGTCGGCGTCCGGCAGCGGCGATCTGGACAAGTTCGCCATGGTGTACCAGCAACTGGCCGCGCGCCTGCCGCCGGATTTGCCGGTCATCATCGAGGTGCAGGGCCATACCGACCGGGCGCCGATCCGCGGCCGGTTCCCGTCCAACTGGGAGCTGTCCACAGCGCGGGCGCAGCAGGTGGTGAATTACCTGATCCAGCAGGGCGTCCCGCCGGAGCGGCTGGCGGCGGTCGGCATGGCCGAATATCACCCCATCGACCCGGCCGACAACCCAGAAGCCTACCGCCGCAATCGCCGGATCGAGCTGAAAATCACCAGCCGCTAAGGCGCGGATCGAGTGTGATAGACTGCCCGAACCCCTGTTCCCCCTCCGCGAGAGTAATCCCCATGGACTTCAAGACCACCGATCTGTGCGATGAATTTTTTGATTTGTGCAACCAGTTTTCCGACCACCTGCAGATCGCCGAGCCGGTGTTTGGCGACTACGGCGGCGAGCTGATGTTCTCCGGTCCCGTCGTGACCCTGAAGGTGTTCGAGGATAACACCCTGGTTCGCAAGGTGCTTGAGGAGCCGGGCGAGGGTCGGGTGCTGGTGGTGGACGGCGGCGGTTCGACCCGTTGTGCGCTGCTGGGCGACCAACTCGCCGAGTTGGCCGAGGAGAACGACTGGGCCGGCGTGGTGGTCAACGGCTGCATCCGCGATTCCGCCGCGATCAACGAAATCGGCATCGGCGTCAAGGCGCTGGGGGTGCATCCGCTCAAGACCGTCAAGCGCAATACCGGCGAGCGGGACATTCTGGTGCGGTTCGCCGGGGTGACCTTCCGGCCTGGTCATTATCTCTACGCCGACGAGGACGGTCTGATCGTGTCGGAAAAACCGCTAACTTGAGTGCGGCGCATCAGGACAAAAAAGGGAAGACCATCTGGTCTTCCCTTTTTTCTTGCGGAGTCCAGCCAGATCCGCTAGTGAGCGGCCGCGCCCGCCGCGCCGAAACCGGTTTGCGCGCGCACGTACTGGTCCTCGAACGCCTCGATTTCCTTGGCCGCTCGGGCGCTCTTGTCCGTTACCGAGCCCAGCCAAGCCATGAAGAACGCGATCGGCATCGAGAAGATCGCTGGCTGTTCATACGGGAAGATCGGCTCCTTGTTGCCGAGCACGACCACCCACACCGCCTTCGACAGCACGACGATCAACACCGCCGACACCAGACCGGCAATACTGCCCCAGATCGCGCCGCGCGTGGTCAGTCCCTTCCAGTACATGGACAGGATCAGCACCGGGAAATTGCACGACGCGGCGACGCCGAAGGCCAGACCGACCAGGAAGGCGACGTTCTGCTTCTCGAAGGCGATACCGAGCAGGACCGCCAGCACCCCGAGAAACAGCGAGGAGCGCTTGGAAACGCGAACTTCGTCAGCTTCGGTCGCCTTGCCCTTCATGATCACGTTGGCGTAGATGTCGTGGGAAATCGCCGAGGCGCCGGCCAGCGCTAAGCCCGCTACCACCGCCAGAATCGTGGCAAAGGCCACCGCGGACAGGAAACCGAGCAGCAGGTTGCCACCAACGGCGTGCGCCAGATGCATGGCGGGCATGTTGCCGCCGCCGATCAGCTTGCCGCCGAGCTCGCCGCCCTCGAAATATTGCGGGTTGGTACCGACGATGGTGATCGCCGCCAGCCCCATCAGCGCCACCACGGTGAAGAAGAAACCGACGCAGAGGGTGGCGACGAATACGCTCTTGCGTGCTTCCTTGGCGTTGGGCACGGTGAAGAAGCGCATCAGGATATGCGGCAGCCCGGCGGTGCCAAACATCAGACCGAGCGACAGGGAAACCGCCGTGATCGGATCGGCCAGCAGGGAACCCGGCCCCATCAGCGCCAGGCCTTTCTTGGAATTGGCGACCGCCTGGGTGGCCAGCGTCTCAAAGTTGAAGCCGAACTGGGAAAAAGCGAGCAGCATCACCGCCGTGCCGCCGCCGAGCAGCAGGCAGGCCTTGATGATCTGCACCCAGGTGGTGGCGATCATGCCGCCGAAGGTCACGTAAACCACCATCAGCACGCCGACGATCACCACCGCCAACCAGTAGTCCAGACCGAACAGCAGCTTGATGAGCTGTCCCGCCCCCACCATCTGCGCGATCAGGTAGAACACCACCACGGTCAGCGAGCCGATCGCCGCGATGGTGCGAACCTGGCGCTGGTCCAGACGGTAGGAGGTGATGTCGGCGAAGGTGAACTTGCCCAGGTTGCGCAGCCGCTCGGCCATGATGAACATGATGAACGGCCAGCCAACGTAGAAGCAGATGCAGTAGATGTAACCGTCGAAGCCCTGGAAATAGGTCAGGCTGGTCAGGCCGAGCAGGGTGGCCGCCGACATGTAGTCGCCGGCAATGGCCAGGCCGTTCTGGGTGCCGGTGATGCCGCCGCCGGCGGAGTAATAATCGCTGGCCGTTTTGGTGCGCTTGGCCGCCCAGTAGGTAATGCCCAGCGTCGCCATCACGAAGATGAAGAACATCACGATGGCATGGATGTTGATCCCCTGTTTCTGGGCTTGGCCAACATCCGGGGCGGCTATGGCCAACCCCATCCAGCTCAGCGCCAGCGCGACGGCGGCGAATTTCAGCATTCCGCGATTCATTCGATGGCCCCCTTGATGATCTCGGCGTTGATGTCGTCGAATTCGCTGTTGGCGCGGCGAATGTAGAGACCGGTCAGCAACCAGAACAGCAGGATCATGCCCGCGCCGATGGGCCAGGCGATGGAGGCGGTACCGCCTTCCCAGATGGGCGTGGCCAGCAGCTTCGGGTTGAAGGCCACAACCATGATGAAAATGAAGTAGATACCCAGAACAACGGCCGTCAGCGTCCACGCGAAACGGCTGCGTTTGGCGACCAGTTCGTCGAATTTCGGATTGTTGCGTATCCGCTCGTAAACAGCGGTTGACATTTTCTTTTCCTCTCTGTCGGTGGATGCAAGCGCCCATCCCGCGAACCACGGGGTATGGCCTTGGGAAATGTATAAGCCTTGACCGGTCTTGTCTATGATGTAGAACAACATTCCAATATTTCGGTCCCATCGTGAACGAAAAGCTCAAAGTCGTTCTCGCCCTCACGGCGTTTCTGGCGCTGGTGGCGGGCCTGGAGTTTGTGGCTGGCTACGCGGTGTACTATGTGCTGGAGCCCGAAAACCAGCAGCGCCTCGTCGCCACGCTGTCTCCGCACACCGAGTTGCTGGTGGAACTGGGCGTGTTGCGCCTGGCGATTCTCGGCGTCGCCTTCGCCGCCGTGTATCAGCTCTACGTGAAAGGTCCGCTGAAAATCGCGGAAGGCATCCGCATCATCCTCAACGCCCACTCCAGTCATCGCCTCGAGCCCGCGGGCCCACCCGAGGTCCAGCGGCTGGCGCGGGCGGTGAACGATCTGGCCGAGCACAGCGAGGCGCTGGCCCACGATCTTGAGGCCAAGGTGGCCCAGGCGAAGGCCTCGGTGGAGGAGGAGAAAAACCGTCTGGCGGCGCTTATGTCCGAGCTGTCCCAAGGCGTGCTGGTGTGCAACCGCAACGGGCGGATTCTGCTGTACAACGAGCGCGCCCGCCAGGCGCTGGGCGCTTCGGCCGGCGCCGGCTCGGCCGCGCTGATCGGCCTGGGGCGGCCGATTTTCGCCCTCATCGACCGCAGCCTGTTGCGGCACGCGCGGGAGCGTATCGAGGCGCGGCTCGAAAAGGGCGAAACCGATCCCAACGCGCAGTTCGTATTCACCTCCCCGACCGGCCAGTTCATTCGGGTTCACATGGCGCCGATTCTGACCGCCGCGCCGCCGACCCAAGCCAGCGAACCCACCGGCCAGTCCGCCGGACAGGCGATGGTCAGCGGCTTCGTGCTGACCGTGGAAAACATCACCCGCGACTTCGAACTCGATGCCACCCGCGACATGCTGCTGCAATCGTTCACCGAGGGCAGCCGGGCGTCGTTGGCGGGCATCCGTGCGGCGGTCGAGATGCTGACTTACTATCCGGACTGCGAGTCGGCCCAGCGCGACCGCTTCATTCGGATCATCAGCGAGGAGGTCAACACCCTGAGCGGCAAGCTACACCAGTTGACCGCCGACCACGCCGATTCGCTCAAGACCCGCTGGCCGCTGGAGGAGATGCTGGGCGCGGACGTGATCGCCACGGCGCGGCGTCGCATCGAAACCCGGCTTGGCTTGGCGGTTCGGGTGGATAATCTCGACCATTCGCTCTGGGTCAAGGTCGACAGCTACACGCTGGCCCAGGCGCTGCACGCGCTCGCCGGTCGGTTGAAGGAGGAATGCGGGGTGGGCGAGCTGCGCTTCGACCTGTCGCGGCACGGGCGGATCGTCCAGCTCGATCTGATCTGGCCGGGGCCGGCGCTGTCGCAGCGGGTCTTGCAGGAATGGGAAGGCGACACTCTGCGCGCCGGCGGCCAGGACAGCCCGTTGACGCTGCACGACGTGCTCGAACGGCATGGGGCGGAGATCGTGTATATCGCCGACAAGGAGGATGGCTATCCCCGGTTCCGGCTGCTGCTGCCGCTGGCCGAGCCGCTGCGGCCGATGCTCGGCGCGCCGATTCGCTACGGCGAAAGCCGTCCCGAGTTCTACGATTTCGATCTGTTCCATCAAGCCGGTCAGACCCCTGAACTCGATCATACGCCGCTGGCCGAACTGACCTATACGGTGTTCGATACCGAAACCACCGGCCTGCATCCGTCGGGCGGCGACGAGATCATCTCCATCGGCGCGGTGCGCATCGTCAATAACCGCCTGCTCCGCGCCGAGTCCTACGAACAACGGGTCGACCCGAAGCGCCCGATCGATCCGGTGGCGCAAACGATTCACGGCATTTCCAACGAAATGCTGCGCGGGCAACCGACGATTGACGAGGTGCTGCCCCGATTCCACGACTATTGCGATGAAACGGTGCTGGTGGCGCACAACGCCGCGTTCGACCTGCGTTTCCTGCAAATGAAGGAAACCCAGACCGGCATCTATTTCACTCAGCCGGTGTTGGATACGTTGCTGCTGTCGGAGGTGCTGCATCCCAATCAGGAATCGCACGCGCTGGAAACCATCGCCGAGCGGTTGGGCATCAAGGTGACGGCCCGCCACGATGCTTTGGGCGACGCCCTGGTGACGGCGGAAATTTTCCTGCGCATGATTCCGCTGCTGGCCGCCCACGGCATCCGCACGCTGGGCGACGCCCGCGCCGCCGAGGAGACGATCTACGCCAAAGTCAACAAATATTAGCGATTCTCGCCGTCAACCTTCGTCCTTGATCTCTAGCGCCACCCAATCAGCCACCGCCATGCTCCTCACCGCAACTCTCGCCCGCGAACTGGTCGTTCAGGAACGCCAGATCGAAGCCGCTGTCGCCCTGCTGGACGGCGGCGCTACCGTGCCCTTCATCGCCCGCTACCGCAAGGAAGCCACCGGCGGGCTGGACGATACCCAACTGCGCCTGCTGGAGGAGCGGCTCGGCTATCTGCGCGAACTGGAGGAGCGGCGTGGGGTCATCCTCGCCAGCATCCGCGACCAGGGCCAGCTCACCGCCGAACTGGAAACTGCGATTCTTGCCGCCGATACCAAGACGCGGCTGGAAGACCTCTATCTGCCCTACAAGCCCAAGCGCCGCACTAAAGCACAAATCGCCCGCGAAGCCGGTCTGGCGCCGCTGGCCCACGGGCTGCTGAACGATCCGACCCAGGCGCCCGAAGCAGTCGCTGCCGCATTCGTGGACGCCGACCGTGGCGTGCCCGACGTCAAGGCGGCGCTGGACGGGGCGCGGCAAATCCTGATGGAAAAGTTCGCCGAGAACGCCGAGTTGCTGGCCCAGTTGCGCGAATATCTCTGGGACAACGCCGTATTGCATTCGCAAATGGCCGAGGGCAAAGCCGAGGAAGGGGCCAAGTTTCGCGACTATTTCGACTACCGGGAACCCTTGCGTCAGATTCCCTCGCATCGCACCCTGGCGCTGTTCCGGGGCCGCAACGAGGGCGTATTGCAACTGACGCTGGAAATCGGCGATCCGGCCGCGCCCGGTCCCGATCCCGGCGAACAGCGGGTCGCCGCCCGATTTGGCATCCGCGACCAGGGTCGGCCCGCCGACGCCTGGCTGCGGGAAACCGCCCGCTGGGCCTGGAAGGTCAAGCTGCTGCCGCATCTGGACACCGAACTGAAACAACGCTTGCGCGAGGCCGCCGAGGAAGAAGCGATTCAGGTGTTCGCCCGCAACCTGCGCGACTTGCTGCTGGCGGCGCCCGCCGGCGCCCGGCCCACGCTGGGACTGGACCCCGGCTTGCGCACTGGCGTCAAGGTCGCGGTGGTGGACGCCACCGGCAAGCTGGTGGAGACCGCGACCATTTATCCGCATGTCCCCCGCAACCAGTGGGACGAGAGCCTGCACGTGCTCGCCGAACTGTGTCGCCGGCATCACGTCGAGTTGATCAGTATCGGTAACGGCACCGCCTCGCGCGAGACCGACCGACTGGCTGTCGAGCTGATGCAGCGTTATCCCGAACTGCGCTTGAACAAGCTGGTGGTGTCGGAAGCCGGAGCGTCGGTCTATTCCGCCTCGGAACTGGCGACGCGCGAGTTTCCCGAAGTGGATGTCTCGCTGCGCGGCGCGGTGTCTATCGCCCGTCGGTTGCAAGACCCACTGGCGGAACTGGTCAAGATCGAACCCAAGGCCATCGGCGTCGGCCAGTACCAGCACGATGTCAGCCAGACCCGGCTGGCGCGGATGCTGGATGCAGTGGTCGAGGATTGCGTCAACGCGGTCGGCGTGGAGGTCAATACCGCCTCCGCGCCGCTGCTGGCGCGAGTCGCCGGGCTGAATGCCACCCTGGCGCGCAACATCGTTGAATACCGCGACGCCAACGGCCCGTTCCGCCGCCGCGAGCAGTTGTTGAAGGTGACGCGGTTGGGCGACAAGACTTTCGAGCAGGCTGCCGGTTTTCTGCGCATTCTCAACGGCGACAATCCGCTGGACCGCTCCGCCGTCCACCCAGAAGCCTATCCGGTGATCGAACGCATTCTGGCCGCCAGCGGACGCGGCCTGCATGACGTGCTGGGCAACGCGGCGTTCCTCAAGACGTTGGAACCCGCTCGCTTCACCGATGACCGGTTCGGCCTGCCGACCGTGCGCGACATCCTGGTCGAACTGGAAAAGCCGGGTCGCGATCCCCGCCCGGAGTTCAAAACCGCCGCGTTCAAGGAGGGGGTGGAGAAACTGACCGATTTGCAGCCGGGGATGGTGCTGGAAGGCGTGGTGACCAACGTCGCCAACTTCGGCGCGTTCGTGGACATCGGCGTTCATCAGGACGGACTGGTGCATATCTCGGCGCTGGCCGACCGCTTTGTCAAAGACCCCCGCGAGGTGGTCAAGGCCGGTCAGGTGGTGAAGGTCAAGGTGCTGGAGGTGGACCTGAAGCGGCAGCGGATTGCCCTGACGATGCGGTTGAACGAACCAATAACCGGCGTTCCGGCCCGGAAAGCGGAGGACGCTCCGCGACCGGAACGGCGGGAACGGGGACCGCGCCCGCCAGCGCCGCCGGAAAAACCGGAGAATCGTCCCAGCGCGTTGGCCGAAGCTTTCGCGCGGGCGCGGCGCGAACGGTGAGGAATCGGCGATGAAGGCACTTTCGCAAGCGTTACCCTTGCGCGGTCAGGTCGCATTGATCACCGGCGGTGGCCGAGGTATCGGCGCGGCGACTGCCGAGGCGCTGGCCCGCAAGGGCGCGCGAGTGATCGTCGCCAGCCGCACCGAGGCGGAACTGACGGCCACGGTCGCACGGATTCAGGCCGATGGACTGGACGCGACCTCGATCTTGCTGGATGTCGCCGACGAAGCAGCGGTGGACGCCACCTTTGCGCGCATCGCCGCCGAACAGGGCCGGCTGGACATTCTGGTCAACAACGCCGCCATGCTGCTGAGCGGCCCGTTTGCTCAAATGCCGATGGTGGACTGGGACCGGCTGCTGGCGGTGAATCTGCGGGGGGCGGTGTTGTGTGCGCGGCAGGCGTTCCGGCTAATGCGGGGACGGGGTGGGTCCATCGTCAACGTATCGTCGCTGGGCGGCGTGCCGGGGACCGAGAAATTTCCTGGTTACGCCGCCTACACCGTCAGTAAGTTCGCCCTGACCGGCCTGACCGAGGCGCTGGCCGCCGAAGGCCGGGAGCATAACATCCGGGTCAACGCGGTCGCGCCGGGCGCGGTGGACACCGCCATGCTGCGCCAGGCCGCGCCGCATTTGCGCACCCGCACCGGCCCCGCTGACGTGGCCAAGGTCATCGCCTTCCTGTGCGATTCGACCGAATCCGGCTGCATGACCGGCGCAACCCTGGCGATCAACAGCAATCTGTGAGTCTCTATCCGCCCGCCGCCTGAGCCTCGCGGCGCCGGCGCAGCATCAACCGCGAGATCAATATGCCAGCCTCAAACAGCAGCCACATCGGCAACGCCAACAGGGTTTGCGAAATCACGTCCGGCATGAGCAACATGCCGATCACGAACGCCCCGACGATGATGTAGGACCGCTTGGCGGCCATGGTTTCGGGCGAGAGGATGCCGGCCAGCGACAGAATAACCGTGGCGACTGGCACCTCGAACGCGACCCCGAAGGCGAAGAAGATCGTCATCACGAAATCGAGGTAGCGATTGATGTCGGTCATCACCGACACCCCTTCCGGCGCGGTGGCGGTGATGAAGGCGAAGAAAATCGGCATGATCGCGAAGTACGCGAAGGCCATCCCGCAATAAAACAGCAACGTGCTGGAGGTCAGGATGGGCAGGACCATCCGTTTCTCCCGCTGGTACAGCCCCGGCGCGACGAACGCCCAAACCTGGTAGAGAATCCAGGGAATAGTGATGAAGACCGCCAGGATCAGGCTGAACTTGAGCGGGGTCAGAAACGGCGACAGCACGTCAATCGCGATCATGTTGCTCTGAGCCGGCATGTGTCGGGTCAGGGGAACCGCCAGCGCGGTATAGATCGGATTGGAGAATGGCGACAGCGCCACGAACACCACCAGGACGCCGCCGACGATGCGCAGCAACCGGGTGCGCAATTCGATCAGATGGCTGATGAGGGGTTGTTCGCGATCAGGGTTGGACACGGGGGATCAATTTGCGGCTGGAGGAGAGGGCGACGGCGGCGGCGTGGCGGCGATCTCGGCCGAGATCGCCGGGGTCGGGGGCAGCGTTTGGACCGATGCGGTCGAATCCGGTTTCTGCAACCGAACCGGCGCGGGCGCGGCGACGGTTGCCGGCGGCTTTGTGCTGCTGGATACCGGCGGAGTCCAACCCGGCGGCGGCGCGGCGGTCGGCATCCCCGGCTGCCAGCCTGGCGGCGGGCCGGGGTCGTCGAATTCTTCCTCGATCTCCCGGCGGAACGATTTCATCTGGTCGGTCAGATCCTTCACTTCGCCGAGATCGGCCTGCTGGCGCAGCGACTGCTTGATTTCTTCCAGATGCAACTCGCGGTCTACCTCGGCTTTGACTTCAGCGATCATTCGCTTGGCCTTGCCCAGCCAGAAGCCTGCCTTGCGCGCCAGTCCCGGCAATTGTTCGGGGCCGACCACGATCATGGCGACGACACCGACCACGACCAGTTCCCAGAAGCCGATCTCGAACATGTCGGTACGATCCGAAACTCAGACCTTTTGACGGTCCTTGGCCAAGGGATCGTGGGCCGCCGTCGCGGTATCGCCGGCGCGCTCCTGAGTGGTCTCCTGTTCAAGCTTCTTGGGGTTCTCCTCAACGGTTTCCGGCTTGCCGCCTTCCTTCATGGAATCGCGGAAACCGCGAATGGCCGAACCCAGGTCGGAACCGAGATTGCGCAGCCGGCTGCCGCCGAACAGCACCAGAACGATGACCAGAATGAGCAGAAGTTCCCAAATACTGAAATGCATGACGATGTTGCCTCTTGAAAAACGGGGAAGGGCGAGCGCCTTAAGCTATTTCCAGCAAAGACCTTACCCGAATCTCGTTCCCACGCTCCAGCGTGGGAACGCCGTTTGGGTCGCTTCAGCGGCCCGCGTTCTGGAAATCGCCTTCGTGGGCGGCGCGGGCGGCTTTTTCGGCCAAGCCGGAAACGCCGAACCGGCGGCGCAGCTCGTTCAGGACCGCATCCGGGCCGAGTCCCTGATGGGCCAGCATGACCAGGGTATGAAACCACAGATCGGCGGTTTCGCGCACCAGCGGTTCGGGATCGCCGTTCTTGGCGGCTAGCAGGGTTTCGGTCGCTTCTTCGCCGACCTTCTTGAGAATGGCGTCCAGTCCCTTGGCGTACAGGCGGGCGACATAGGAGCTGTCGGGGTCAGCCTGTTTGCGCGCTTCCAGAATCGCCGCCAGTTCGCGCAGAATTTCGTCGCTCATGCGCCGTACATCTCGCGCGGGTCCTTCACCACCGGGTCGGTGACGACCCATTCACCATCACGGAATTCCTCGAAAAAGCAGCTCTGCCGTCCGGTATGACAGGCGATGCCGCCGATCTGTTCGATGTTCAGCAGCAGCACATCGTGGTCGCAATCCAGCCGGATGCTTTTCACTTTCTGGGTGTTGCCGGAGATTTCGCCCTTGTGCCAGAGTTCCTTACGGGAGCGGGACCAGTACACTGCCTCGCCGCAGTCCACGGTGCGGCGCAGGGATTCGCGGTTCATCCAGGCCATCATCAGCACCCGGCCGCTGCCGGCATCCTGGGCAATGGCGGGAACCAGCCCATCCGCCGTCCATTTGATGCGTTCCAACCAGTCGTCGTTCATAGTCTCACTTCAATGCCGCGCGCCTGCATGTGGCGCTTGGCCTGTTCGATAGTGTATTCGGCAAAGTGGAAGATGCTGGCCGCCAGCACCGCATCGGCCTTACCCAGCAGAACGCCGTCCGCCAGATGATCGAGCGTCCCTACCCCGCCGGAGGCGATGACCGGGATGCTGACCGCTTCGCTGATGGCGCGGGTCAGTTCCAGATCAAAGCCGCGCTTGGTGCCGTCGCGGTCCATGCTGGTCAGCAAAATTTCGCCGGCCCCGTAGGCGTTCATCCGTCGCGCCCATTCCACCGCGTCGATGCCGGTGGGTCGGCGGCCACCGTGGGTGAAGATTTCCCAGCGCGGCGGTTCGCCCGATTGATGCACCGCCTTGGCGTCGATGGCGACCACGATGCACTGATTGCCGAACCGCTCGGCGGCTTCGCGCACGAATTCGGGCCGGGCTATAGCGGCGGTGTTGATGGACACCTTGTCGGCCCCGGCGTTCAACATTCGTCGCACGTCGTCCAGGGTGCGAATGCCGCCGCCCACGGTCAGCGGGATGAACACCTCGCTGGCGACTTGTTCGACCACATGGACCATGGTCTCGCGGTCGTCGGAACTGGCGGTGATGTCCAGAAAGGTGATCTCGTCCGCGCCCTCTTGATCGTAGCGGCGGGCGATTTCCACCGGATCGCCGGCATCGCGGATCTCCACAAACTTGACGCCCTTGACCACCCGGCCCCGATCCACGTCCAGGCAGGGGATGATGCGTTTGGCCAGTCCCATCACCCGTTCCCCGCAGTATTGACCAACCGTTGCGCCTCGACCAGATCAATGGCGCCATCGTACAGCGCCCGGCCGATGATCGCTCCCATGACGCCCTCACTTTCCACCGCGCACAGCGCCCGCACGTCTTCCAGGGTGCTGACTCCGCCGGAGGCGATGACGGGGATGCTGATGGCTTGCGCCAGCCGCACCGTGGCTTGGATATTGACGCCCTGCATCATGCCGTCGCGGCTGATGTCCGTGTAAACGATGGCCTCTACTCCGTAGCGTTCGAAGATCCGCGCCAAGTCGATCACGTCGTGCTTGGACAGCTTCGACCAGCCATCGACCGCGACTCGCCCATCCTTGGCGTCCAGCCCGACGATGATATGACCGGCGTATTCCACGCATAGATCGTTGATAAAGCCGGGCTCCTGCACCGCCTTGGTGCCGATGATGACGAATCGCACGCCGGCGTCCAGATAGGTCTCCACGGTCTGTTCTTCGCGAATGCCGCCACCGACCTGGATGGGCAAATCGGGAAAGGTTTGGGCGATGCGGCGAATCACCTGGGCGTTGACTGGACGACCGGCGAAGGCCCCGTTCAGGTCCACCAGATGCAGGCGGCGAGCACCGGCCTCCACCCAGCACGCGGCCATGGCTACGGGGTCGTCTGAGAAAACCGTCGAGTCTTCCATCCGCCCCTGACGCAACCGCACGCACTTACCGTCTTTCAAATCAATCGCGGGTATGAGCAACATGGCAGGGTTCTACGTGAGTTGGCTGACCACTGACTACCGACTACTTAGGGATTCCAGTTCGCGAAATTGGCGAGCAGTCGCAGGCCCGCCTGGGCGCTTTTTTCCGGGTGGAATTGCACGGCGAAAATGTTGTCCCGCGCGATGGCCGAGGCAAACTCGATGCCGTAATACGTCCAGCCCACCACCAGGGTTTCGTCGGCGGGTCGCGAATAATAACTATGGACGAAATAAAAGCGGCTGTCCTGGGGAATGCCGCGCCAGAGCGGGTGGTTGCCGGCCTGACGGACTTGATTCCAGCCCATGTGCGGCACCTTGAGCCGCTCGCCGGTGGTCGGATCGCGCGGGTCGGCAAACCGGACCACCCGTCCGGGCAACACGCCCAGACCATCGACGCCGTCGTTCTCCTCGCTGAAGTCCAGCAGCGCCTGCGGTCCCAGGCACAACCCCAGAAAGGGTTTGCCCAGCGCCGCGTCCCGGACCACGTCCATCAAATTCCAGCGGGCCAATTCGCGCATGCAGTCGCGGATCGAACCCTGACCGGGGAACACCACCCGGTCGGCCTGGAGAATGTCGTGGCGGTTCTGGGTGACGAGCACGCGCGCTTGCGGGGCGACATGTTCGAGCGCCTTGGCGACGGAGCGCAGATTGCCCATGCCGTAGTCAATGATCGCGATACTGGTCATTGGGAAGACTCGCGAGGCGGGAACACAGGAAGGTGAAAGCTACAGGCTGCCCTTGGTGGAGGGAATGCTGGTTGTGCGCGGGTCGGATTCGACCGCCATGCGCAGCGCGCGCCCGAATGCCTTGAACACGGTTTCGGCGATGTGGTGGGCGTTGCGGCCGCGCAGGTTGTCCACGTGCAGGGTGATCAGGGCGTGGTTGACGAAGCCCTGGAAAAATTCGCGGAACAGGTCCACGTCGAACTCGCCGATCCGGGCGCGGGGGAATTCGACAAAATATTCCAGACCCGGTCGCCCGGAGCAGTCGAGCACCACCCGGGACAGCGCCTCGTCCAGCGGCACGTAGGCGTGGCCGTACCGGCGGATGCTGCGCTTGTCGCCCAACGCCTGCCGCACCGCTTGGCCGAAGGTGATGCCGATATCCTCGACGGTGTGATGGGCGTCGATGTGCAGGTCGCCCTCGGCTTCGAGGTCCAGATCGATCAGACCATGGCGGGCGATCTGGTCGAGCATGTGGTCGAGGAAGGACAAACCGCTGGCGAGCTTGGCGTTGCCCGCGCCATCCAGATTGACGCGCGCCTGAATCCGGGTTTCCAGGGTGTCGCGCTTGACCGTTGCGATGCGTGCCGACATGTGGGCTGGCGCCTGTGCAATGCCGTAGTGGAAATGGAGATACGATGTCGCAGGATTATAGATGATTGAGCCGGATAAGCGAATTCAGGCCGGTCGGCGAACCCAGCGCCAGGAATGGTCGTCGTTATGCGGGGGTAATCAAAGGAATCGGTTGTCGTCCGTGTTTCCGGTATACCGTGAAGTCGGAATTCAGGGTGCAGATCGCATGATCATCGAATTTTTCCGCCATCCGCACCAGGCAGGCATCGGCGAGGGACATGGGTATGTCGCGGTATTTCTGGCGCAAGAGGCGCACGGCTTCGATGTCGTCGGACAGTGCGAACTCCACTTTCAGCAGTCCATTTTCGACCATTTCCAGCAAGGCGTCCTGAGCGACCGGTAGCTTGCGCAGCAGATGCCAGGATTCAGCCAGGACGGCTTCGCACAACAGCCAGGGTAAGGCCAGCGTTCTGGCTTGCTCGGCCATCCAGTCGTGATGGGCTTCGCGTCGGTCGAGAAACGCGACCAGCGGCCCTGTGTCAATGATCGCCCAGCGAGTCATGGCCGAAATTCGCAAGATAATCTGGATTTGTCGCCAGGTCGGTCACCCCTGAATCGACGATGCCACAGTAGCACTGAATCCGTTCCGGCAACGATGGCGGCTGGGCCGTGTCTAGCGCGGGTGATTCACCGAGCCAGTTGCGAAACAGTTCCAGAGCCACCACACGCACGGGCCGACCTTCTAGAGCGCTCTTGGCCTTGACTTTGCGGTACAGTTCGTCGGGTATCTCAAAAGTTGCTTTCATGAAAAACAGGTTAGCTGTATTCCTGTATTTCCGTCAAGCTGGTAATCTTATTACTCGCCAATGTTATGGGAAACCCGGTTGATGGTCCCTGCACAATTCCCAGACCCCGAACGTCTGGACCGCCGCCAGGTGGTTTCCTGGGCTTTTTACGACTGGGCCAACTCGGCTTTCGCCACCACGGTCATCGCCGGCTTCTTTCCGATCTTTTTCAAGCAGTACTGGAGCGCCGAGGCGCCGGTCACGGAAAGCACCTTCTGGCTGGGCGCGGCCAACTCCCTGGCCAGCCTGCTGATCGTGTTTCTCGCCCCGGTGCTGGGCGCGATCGCCGACCGGGGCGGGGCTCGGAAACGGTTCCTGCTGGCGTTCGCGGCGCTGGGCATCGTCATGACCGGCGCACTATACGGGGTGGGGCGGGGCGAATGGGCGTGGGCGGTGACCCTCTACGTCCTGGCGCTGATCGGTTTTTCCGCCGGCAACATCTTCTACGACGCGCTGCTCGTGGGGGTGGCAGGGGAGCGCAAGCTCGACATCGTGTCGGCGCTGGGCTACGGCTTGGGCTATCTGGGCGGCGGCCTGCTGTTTGCCCTGAATGTGCTGATGACCCTGTACCCCGGCTGGTTCGGCTTGGCGGACGCCGCGGAGGGCGTGCGGATCTCGTTCGTGACGGTGGCGCTGTGGTGGGCGCTGTTCTCCATTCCCCTGCTGCTGTTCGTGCCGGAACCGCCCGCGCCGGGCCGGGTCAGCGGGCTGGCGGCGATCCGGGCCGGCCTGGCGCAGTTGCGTGGCACTTTTCGCGAAATCCGCCGGTTGCGGGTGGTCGGCGCCTTTCTGCTGGCCTATTGGCTGTACATTGATGGGGTCGATACCGTCATTCACATGGCGGTGGACTACGGTCTGGCGCTGGGCTTTCCCGCCGACAGCCTGATCGTTGCCCTGCTGCTGACCCAGTTTGTGGGGTTTCCCGCCGCCATTGCCTTTGGCCGGTTGGGCGAGCGCTGGGGGCCACGCGCTGGGATTTTCATCGCCATCGGGGTTTACATTTTAATCACCGTCTGGGGCTATTTCATCCGCCATCCTTGGGAATTCTACGCGCTGGCCGTCGCCATCGGTCTGGTGCAGGGCGGCGTACAGTCGCTGAGTCGTTCGCTGTACGCCCGGCTGATCCCAGCGGAGAAGTCGGGGGAATTCTTCGGCTTCTTCAACATGCTGGGCAAGTTCGCGGCGGTGCTGGGACCGGTGTTGATGGGCGCGGTCAGCCTGCTGACAGGTAATCCGCGCTTTTCGATTTTGTCGCTGCTGGTGCTGTTCGTCGGCGGGGCGCTGTTGCTGGCGCGGGTGGACGAGGCGGAGGGGAAACGGATGGCCAAGGCGCTGTGAAGGCGCGGATCAGCGATGGGAAGGGTTGGTGCCGGGAGAGAGACTCGAACTCTCACGGTATCGCTACCGGTGGATTTTGAGTCCACTGCGTCTACCATTCCGCCATCCCGGCCAGGGAGTGAGGGGAGAGGAACGCCAGTATAAGGATTTTGCGCCGTCGGGCAAGCGGGACCACGATTTTAGTGCGAACGGACGCGCCGCCGCCGCCCATCCTGGAACCGGACAAGTCGGGTATCATGCCGGCCTTGCCCACGCTGGCGGCCTGAACCTTGCGAAGTACTCAAGAATGTTGATATCCAAAACGCTCAAAGCGGAAGCCCTGTTGTTGCTGGCGGCGGTGATCTGGGGCTTCGCCTTCGTCGCCCAGCGGGTCGGCATGGACCACGTCGGTCCGTTCACCTACAACGGCGTCCGTTTCGTCCTGGGCGCGCTGTCGCTGTTGCCGCTGCTGTGGCTGGGCCGGCGCTCCGCCGCGCCGGTCGCTCCCAACGGCTGGCGACCGATCCTGGGCGGCGGCCTGCTGGCCGGTCTGATCCTGTTCGCCGGCGCCTCACTGCAACAGGTCGGCATCGTTCACACCACCGCCGGCAAGGCGGGTTTCATCACCGGCTTGTACGTGGTAATCGTGCCCGTACTCGGCCTGTTCTGGGGGCATCGCACCCCCTGGAGCACCTGGGCCGGCGCGGCGCTGGCGGTGGCTGGCCTCTACCTGCTGACCCTGACCGACGACCTGACCCTGGCTGAGGGCGATGGACTGGTGTCGCTCGGCGCGTTGTTCTGGGCGTGTCATGTGCTGGTGATCGGCTGGTTGTCGGGGCGACATATCGAGCCGGTGTTGCTGGCCTGTCTGCAATTCGTCGTCTGCGCGGTGCTGAGTCTGGCGGTGGCGGTGGTAGCCGAACCCATCACGCTGGACGGGCTGTGGGGCGGGGCGCTGCCGATTCTCTATGGCGGCCTGCTGTCAGTGGGGGTCGCCTACACCCTGCAAGTGGTGGCCCAGCGCGATGCGCCGCCGGCCCACGCCGCGATCATTCTCAGCCTGGAAACCGTGTTCGCTGCGCTGGGCGGCTGGCTGCTGCTGAACGAAATCCTGTCCGGCCGTGGCTTGCTCGGCTGCGCGCTGATGTTCGCCGGGATGCTGCTGTCGCAACTCGGCCTGGGCCGCGCCGCGCCGCCGCCCACCGAACCGGCGGTCATTCCCGATCCCGCGCTGGTTGGGGACGAGCGTTCCTAACGCGGTTCCAGCCCGGAATCGGTTTTCTCCGCTGGCTCGGCATCCTCGTCGGACGCTGGCGCGGGTTCGCCGGACGCTTCCGGCTCGCTGCCCCACCGTGCCTCGAACCAGCACTGATAACACAGTCGCAGGCCGTCTTGGCTGAAAATGCTGGCGGGCGGGCCGAACCGCCCGCACAAATCGCACACCAGATAGCTGCTGACCATGACCGCTTCCCTCCCCTTTCGCCTGATGAGAACGCCATGAACCTGCCCGCCGGCTGTGAGCCTCGCTGTCCGGGCTGCGCCCATCGCATGTTAAACGCCGCCGCCAGCGAGGCGCAAAAGGCGGACTGGCTGCGGCGGACGCTCGCGCCCTGGGCGGATCGATTGTCGCCGATGCGGGCGGTTGCTGGCGAGGCGCGCTGGGGCTACCGGGGCAAGGTTTGCCTGTCGGCGGTCTGGAGCGTGGCGGACGGTTGGGATTTCGGTTTGTGGCGGCGCGACGAGTTGATTCCGATCCCCGACTGTCCCGTTCACACCGAGAAGGTCCGAGCGATGATTCGCTGGCTGCGGCGGGCGCTGCCACCAGAGCCGATATTCCCGCTGGCCTTTTACGTTCAATTCGGCGCGCAGGCGACCCTGATTCTGAAAACCCATCGGCTTCCCGATCCGGTCTGGCTGAATGACGAACGGCAGGCGGAACTGGCGCTCAGCGGGCTGGAGGGGCTGTGGCTGCACTTGCATCCGGCCGCCGGTCGCCGGCTGTTCGCCCGCAACGGCTGGACCCTGCTGTGGGGTCAACCGCGCTCGCGGGATACCTTCGGGCTGGAATATGGACCGACCGCCTTTCAACAACTGATTCCCGCGCTGTACCGCGAGGCGCTGGACGCGGCGGAGGCTTTTCTCGCGCCGAAACCGGGCGACAGCTTGGCCGATTTTTATTGCGGCATCGGCGCCAGCCTGGCGCGCTGGACCCGGTGCGGGGCGCGGGTGCTCGGGGTGGAACTGGGCGGCGAGGCGGTGGCGTGTGCCGGTCTGAACGCCCCGGACGCGACCGTGTTGCGGGGCAAATGCGCCGACCGGATTCCACAATTGCGGGAATGGACGCCGATCACGGGAACCCGCTTGCTGTACCTCAATCCGCCGCGCACCGGCCTGGAGCCAGCGGTGCTGGCTTGGACGACCGAGGAGTATCGACCCGAACGACTGGCCTATCTGTCGTGCAGCGCCGGGACGCTCAGCCGCGATCTCCGTGGGTTGACCGAGGCCGGTTATACGGTGGAACGGCTAATTCCCTACGACTTTTTCCCTCAAACTCATCATGTCGAGACTCTGGCGCTGCTGAGGAGGAATGAATAATCCTTACAATGCCGCCATCCATTTCCCAAAGCCTGGCAACCCACAACCATGACCGCTCTTCGCCGCCGCCCATGCGCCCTGTTTGGCATCCTGCTCTTGTGGTGTTCCGGGCTGACCCTGGCCGCTGAAGCCGCCACTACTCCCCTGCTGCTGCACGATTTCGAACGGCTTGACGGCGCACCCAACCTGGGCGGAACGATGAGCGGTTGGGCCGCCGAACCGGGCCGCCGGACTGGCCGCATCGGGTATCGGCTGGAACCCGCATCAGGGCCGGATCGCAGCCGGGCGCTGCATCTCCGCTACCGCTTTGCCCCCGACGCCACCGGCGACCTCGGCTGGCAAATCACCCTGCCCGATCTCGATGTCTCGGCCTACGATCATCTGGAATTCTGGATTCGCGGTGATGAAGTGGCCGGTTACGCCGACGCACTGAAGATCGAGTTCAAGCAACCGTTGCCGAACGCGCCGTTCGGCCTGCTGCGCCAGGGCAGTACCGTGGTTACGGGGATCACCGACGACTGGCAGCGCATTCAAACCCCGCTGAACCGCATGAACGGCATCGCCGACTGGCGACGCCTGCGCCAGTTCGGCATCGTGTTGCAACCGCGCCGCTCGCCGGTTCACGCCGGCGCCTACTGGCTGGACGACATCGCCCTGATCAAAACCGGCGACCCCGGTCCCAGCGTCCGCGATCCGGTGATCCCGCCCCAAAAGACCGCCTGGGAAAACCAACTGGGCGGCAAGGCGGCGGCGCAACCCCACATCCGCGCCCGACTGGCGGGCTGGCCGGAGCGGCTACTGGTCGACCCGGCGGAACGTCCGGCCGATGGCCCGGCCTTCCTGTGGCGACTGGCGCGCGATACCTGGCGCGGGCTGGCGGCGCTCAGCGACCGCGAGCATGGCCTGCCGTTCGACACCGTGCGCTTCAACGGCGCCCTCGCCCCCGAACGGGCTTGGCTGGGCGACTACACCAACGTCACCAACATCGGTCTGTACCTGATCGACATCATCGCGGCCTGGGAACTGCGGCTGATCGGCCCGGAGGAAGCGCGGGCGCGGCTCGACCGGACCTTGACCACGCTGGAACGACTCGAAACCCATCACGGCTTTTTCTTCAACTACTACGACACCACCACCCTGGAGCGCACCAGCCATTTCCTGTCCTTCGTGGATTCGGCCTGGCTGACCGCCGGGTTGATGGTGGTGAGGAACAGCGTTCCCGAACTGGCGGCGCGTTGCACCCGCCTGATCGAGCGGGAGGATTACCGCTTCTTCTACGACCCGGTCGAGCAGTTGATGATGCACGGCTACTATGTCCATCTACCGCACCGGTCGGAATACAGCTATGGCCTGCTGTACAGCGAGGCGCGGCTGGGCAGCCTGATCGCCATCGGCAAGGGCGAGGCCCCGGTGGAGCACTGGTATCGCATGGCGCGCACCTTCCCGGCCCGCTACGACTGGCAGTCGCAATCACCCAAGGATCGCGCCGACAAGACCGTCAACGGCTACGCATTCCCCGGCGGCTACTATTCCTGGAAGGGGCTGAAATATCTGCCGTCCTGGGGCGGCAGCCTGTTCGAGGCGCTGATGCCGCTGCTGGTGTTGGACGAATTGCGTTACGCACCGGCCAGCCTGGGGCAAAACGCGCTGGCGCATACCGAACTGAGCCGCCGGTTCACGCTGGAGCATCTGGGCTATCCGGTCTGGGGCCTTTCGCCGAGTTCGACGCCGAGCGGCGACGCCTACGGCGAATACGGCGCGCGGATTCTCGGGGCGCGCGGCTATCGTGCTGGAGCGGTGACGCCACACGCGGCGGTGCTGGCGCTGTTGACCGAACCAGCAGTGGCCACGGCCAATCTACGCCAACTAGCGGAACGCTATCCGATTTACGGCGATTTCGGCTTCTACGACGCGGTCGATCCGAAAACCGGCCAGGTGGCCTACAACTATCTGGCGTTGGATCAGAGCATGATCCTGATCGCGCTGGCGAATCATCTACGGGATGGCGTCATTCAGAAATACTTTGCCGCCGATCCGATTATCCAGCGGGTGTTGCCCCTGCTGGAGGCGGAGCGGTTTTTCGATTGACTCTCTTACGCTTAGGCGACGCCTTGTCGCTTTCCTCAGTCCTGGCCGTCTGGGCGCGGCGGGCGCTGTCCAGCCAGTCGTAAATACGCTTGGCGGAGGCGCGCACTTCGGGATTTACATCCATCAGCTTGGCTTCACCGTGCAGATAGGCGTCGAAAGCCACGCGCAGAGGCCAGTAATGATCGGCATAGCCTTGTTCGTCCAGCCAAGCGAGCAGCTTATCACCATAGCCGCGCACGGCGGCCAGGTGCAGCACACGCAGCAGATCGTCATGGTACATGAACAGCACCGCTTGGTTCTCCGCAAGCGTTACGGCCAAGGCTTGAGTGGCCTCACCGAAATTGTCCAGGGCGAATGCTCTGAAAGCACGTAGTAAGGCCGCACTGTATGAAGGCAGGCGTCCTACCAACGTCTCGAACAGCGGCTCGGCTTCCCCGTACCGCTTGGGTTGCATGTAGTACAGGAAGAACAAATTAGCTTGGGGGATTTCTGGGGTTGACGCCAAATCCAATGCGCGTTGATAAGCCGCCTCGGCTTCGTCGTAGCGGGCGAGATGGTCTTGCAGTAAATTGCCCAAGCCATTCCAGGGATTAGCATACTTGGGATCCAGCACGATGGCTTGGCGGTAGGCGTTTTCTGCTTCGTCGTAACGAGCGAGGTGGTCTTGTAGCAGCGTGCCCAGGTTGTACCAGGAAAAGGTGTTCTTGGGATCCAGCACGATGGCTTGGCGGTAGGCGTTTTCTGCTTCGTCGTAACGAGCGAGGTGGTCCTGCAACAGCTTGCCTAGATTATTCCAGGGGGCGGCGAACCTGGAATCCAGTGCAATCGCTTGGCGATAGGCGGCCTCGGCGGCAGCGTAATGGCGTAAACGTATATGTAGCCACCATCCCATGCTGAGCCATTCCGACGCGGTATTTGGTGTCGGCAAATCCTCCGGATCAACGATCTCTTCCAATCGTTTGCCGTTGGCGGTGGCGAAACGCTCGAACTCCGCGCGCGCCTCTTGCGTGAGCAGGTTACGCAAGTCTCTGTCATCAACGGTCTCGCATAAAGCCATCGCATAGTGGCCGCGCTCCAAACCCTGCTGGCTGCTGCCCTTGAGTAATTCGAGCGCTCGCTCGGTCAGTTGCGCCGGGGAATAGAAACCGCGCAGAAAACTGGTGAGCCAGCGCAGCCGGGTTTTCTGCCGGCGCGGGCCGTGGCGCATCAAATACCAGATGTTGAAAAAACGCTCGCCCAGTTGGAAACCGGCGCGGGCGGTCGAAGACAGGCTGACCTTTTCGACCACGCCGTTTTTCTGCAAGCGGTCCAGTTGGGTCGAGACGGCGGAAGTCTCCAGCGCGGTGGCGGCGGCCACGTCGGCGGCAGTGACCGGATTCCAGGCTAGGGCCACGGCGCCGAGCACTACGCGGGCTTGGGGCGCAAGGTCTTCCACGCGGGCCTTGTACAGTACGGTCACTTGGTCGAGCAGACGTTCGAGGTCGGAGAACACATCGCCCCCGGCGTCGAGTTCGAGCAGGAGATACAGCAGCACTAAGGTGCGCGGATTGCCGCCGGTGAGGTCATGCAAAGCGCGGATGCGTCCTGGATCGCGGTTCAGGACGTTCAGCACCTTACGCCCTTCCTCGCCGCGCTCTTGGGCGAGTCGCCGCAGGCAGGCGATGAGTTCGTCCTGACCGAGCTTTTCCAGCACGGTCACCTGAAAAAAATCGTAGAAAGCGCCCTTGGGGTCGGCGGTCGCTTCAAGGTAGGCGGCGGATGCCCCGACCACCACGATGCCGCTTGCTTCCTGCATCACTCGGCGCAAGCTCCAGTGCTGGACCTCCAACCCATCGAGGATGAAGTCGATATTATCCAGCAGCAACAAAGGACGACGGCCCTCGCTTTTGGCCCAACGCTTGAAGACGTCGAGCGCGGCGGCGCCTTCAACGTCTATGTCGCCGCGCATCAGCGTCGCGGTATCGCGGTCGATTTCATCGGCCTTGTCGGTTTGGCCGGTTTTCTCGAAATAATCGCCCAGGGCGTCCAGGCAGTTGAGCCAAAAGGTGTGCAGGTTGTGGACGTTGTATTGCTCTTCCCGGAAGGTGAGCGGCAGCAGCACGGCGGCCAGCGCGGCATCCTCGCGCACGCCGAGTGCCAGACGACGCAACAGGCTGGTCTTGCCCATGCCACGCTGGCCGAGGATGAGATGGTGTTTGGCTTGGCCGCGCAGCGTGATTTCGCCCAGACGAGCGAGCAACGAGACGGCCAAGTCTTGGCGAGCGACAAAACCGGCGAGAAAATCCGCGTCGTCCAAAATGGCCGGGTTGTAAACGGCGAGGTTGAGGAGCTTGCCCATCGCGGCCACTCACAACACCACGTAGCGCAGCCACCACTCGCGCAACAGGTTCATGCGGAAGCGGTAGCGACGTTCGCTGTCCACGGCGAGATAGCCATCGGCCAGCAAGGTATCGAGTAAATGGCGCAAGGCCGCTTCGCCCACCGGCTCACTACCCCGGTTGAGCGCCGGCAGCAGCGCGTCGGAACCCGCCCCTGCGTCGCTCTTGGCAACCGTTTCCAGCACGGTATAGAAGCGGCTGCGTTCGGGGTCGGAAAAGTTGCGGTCCAGATGTTCTCGCCACGTACTCCAGTAGGTGCGTTTTTCCAAGTCGAGCATCCGGTCCAGCGCGGTTTGGGCGCGTGGCAGGTCCAGCACGCCACCAGTCCCGACCAAGGTGCAGGCGTCCTCGGCGACTTTTTCCAGGTAGTAGGGCGAAAGCCAGCCCAGCCGGCGAAGGATGACCTCGGCGGCGTCTTCGTGCAGGGTACGACCGCGCCGCTTGGCGATGTCGGCCAGGAAGGCGCGGGCGGTATCGGGGCCGAAGGGAGCGAACGGGAACACGTCCAGATCGTTCAAGGCTCCTTCCACGCTATCGCGGCGCGCAACGCTGTCCAGGCCGATGGAGCCGGTGTAAAGCCAGCGCACCTGGCGGTATTTCTGGCGCATGTTGCGCAGCCAGTAGAGGAAATCGCTGACCGCCTGAACCCCACCGCGCTCTCGCAGGGCCAAAACGAAGATGGGCAATTCATCTACCAAGATCAGCCAGGGCGGCTCATTTTTGTGCTCGTCCAAGTGAGCCAGCAGGTGGTTGGCGAAGTCTCGCCAGTCGGTTTGCAGCAACGCTTGCCGCCAATCGCCGCCATCGTGGCCACGAAACAGTCGCGAAAGCCGATCATTGAAGGCGGTCATGACTTTGGCGCCGGTCGAGAGTTCTTCCTGAATGGTCGCGCAGCATTGGCGGAAGAAATCCTTTTCCTCCCGAAAACCTGCCACTTCCAGCACGATGGCGCGAAATCCCTGTTCCGCCGCCGTATCGCGCAGGTGATTGATCTGAACCGTCTTGCCAATCCGGCGAGGCGCAAGCATGAGCAGATTGCGACCCGCCTTGAAGTGACGCCAGAGTTCAGCGGTTTCCGTGGAACGACCGAAGCAAGTCATAGGATTTTCCTGAAATGGCTTGATTGAAGCGTATCACAACAAATTTGTATTGCAACAAGATTGTTGTGAAATTAAAACCAAGCTCATATTGCTCCGTCAGGAGTCCCGCTTATTTCCGGGTCAGGCTGTGAGGGGACTGGATAGCCGCCTTTTGATAAGCTACTGATCTATCCTGCCTCATCAAATCGACGCTCCATGGCCAGCCTCGCCTTCGAACACATCGAGAAAATCTATCCTGGCGGCACCCAGGCGATTTTCGATTGCAATCTCGCCGTCGCCGACGGTGAAGTGCTGGCGCTGGTGGGGCCGTCCGGCTGCGGCAAATCCACCTTGCTGCGCCTGCTGGCCGGACTGGACGACGCCACCCGTGGCCAGTTGCGCATCGGCGGCGAAGTGGTCAACGACCTGCCGCCGCAACGGCGCAACGTGGCGATGGTGTTCCAGGATTACGCGCTCTATCCGCATATGACGGTGCGCGGCAATCTGGAATTTCCGCTGAAAATGCGCGACCTGCCGCGCGCCGACATCGCCCGCCAAGTGGCCTGGGCGGCGGAACTGCTCGGTCTCGGCGAACTGCTCGACCGCCTGCCCCGGCAATTGTCCGGCGGTCAACGGCAGCGGGTAGCGATGGGCCGGGCGCTGGTGCGCCAGCCGGCGGCGTTCCTGATGGACGAGCCGCTGTCTAATCTGGACGCCCGGTTGCGGGTGCAAATCCGCGCCGAGCTGAGCGAATTACTGGACCGGTTGGGCGCCACCACGCTCTACGTCACCCACGATCAGGCCGAGGCAATGACCCTGGGCGACCGGGTGGCGGTGCTGGATCGTGGCCGCTTGCAGCAGGTCGCGCCGCCGCAGGAACTGTACGAGCGGCCGACGAATACCTTCGTGGCCGGATTTATCGGCAATCCGCCGATGAATCTGTTCCCGGCGCGACTGAACGCCGCCTGGGATGGTGGGCTACAGTTGCGGCTGGGCCAACAGAGCTTACCGCTGGTTCTGCCCCCCGCCACCGAGGAACATTGGCGGGCTTGGCTGGACAAGTTGCTGACCGCCGGCATTCGCCCGGAGCATTTGCGCCTCGCCCAGGATGATGAGCAGGGCGTATGGACAACGGTCAGCGATGCCGAATATCTGGGTCACGAGACGCTGCTGCATGTCCGGGTGGATGGCCTGGACCCGCCCGGCGCGGCGCTGGTGGCGCGACTGCCGGGCATCCGTCCGTTCCACAAGGGCGAGGCAGTGCGCCTGAGCCTGGATGCGGCTCGGCTGCACGGGTTCGGGCCCGACGGCGCGGCCCTGGACGGGTTTCGTTGAGCCTCGAACTTTACGCCGTGCCCGAGAGCGGATGACCCTGCTCGTCCAGCGGAATGTCCACCCACTCGTCTTTATGGATGCGCCGCAGGTCGAGGATGGACCAGGGAATCAGAATCAGCGCCGCCACGATCCAGGCGATCAGGTGCCAGATCCAGCCGCCGCCGGGGATGAAGGTGGCGATCACGACGAAGAAGCCGGTGATGCCGTAGAACCGGTAAGCCGCCTGCTGGGTGTAGTGGCCCACCTTGGGATTGGGATGATGACGGTTCAGGGCGTACACCAGCATCGAGGCGCCGAACCAGAAAATCAGCAGAGGGAACGGGACCAGAATCGCGATCAGGTTGCCATAATTCATCAGGGAGGCGGCCCGTTTGGCGGAGGAACCTCGCGCCACCTTGCCGATGACCGTTTCTTCGCTTTGCTCCAGCATGGGCACGTGCATGATCGAGAACCTTGAGGATGGGAACGGGTGATGGACTGATTCCGGCCATGTTCGGGAACGCTCCGCACCTTGTCAACCATCGGGGCAAGCCGTGATTTCGGCCTGGCTGGGTGCGCTCGAACGCCTGATTTTACCTCCCACCTGCCTGCTCTGCGGGGCGGCAGGCGCGGCGGGACTGGATTTGTGCGCCGGCTGCCTCGGCGATTTGCCACGCAATCTTGCGGCTTGCCCGCGCTGCGCCGCGCCATCGCCTGCTGGCGGGATCGGTCCCTGCGCGCGCTGTCGGGCGCAATCTCCGGAGTTCGACCGCGCATTCGTACCCTTTCGCTACCAGCCACCAGTGGATTTTTTGATCACGCGCCTGAAATTCGGCGGTCGTCTGACGCACGCCCTGTTGCTGGGCGAATTGTTCGCCGCCGCGCTGGCCGAACGCGGCGATCCCCTGCCAGATTGCATCGTGCCGGTGCCATTGCATCCGCGCCGCCTGCGCGAACGCGGTTTCAATCAGTCCGTGGAACTGGCGCGTCCCGTCGCCCATCGCCTGGGGATTCCGCTGTGGATCGATGGCCTGCGGCGTGTGCGCCACACCCTCCCGCAAGTCCGGTTGGACGCCCGCCAGCGCCAGATCAATCCCTTGGGCGCGTTCGCGCTGAGCGCGCCGCTGCCCGGAACGCGGATCGCGCTAATGGACGATGTCGTCACCACCGCCAGCACGATTGGCGAATGCGCCCGGGTGCTGCGGGCCGGTGGGGCGACCGACATCGAAATCTGGGCCATCGGCCGCGCCGGCGGCGCTCCCTGAAAGGCTTTATAAAAGACCGTTGATCTGTATCATAATTAATGCGGCATGATTCTCTCTGGACTCATCGGCATCGACCTGTTTGCGGGCGCGGGCGGGTTGTCGCTCGGGTTCGAGCAGGCGGGCTTCGATATTCCGGTGGCGGTCGAGATCGCTTCGCCGGGCGGGCATCCACGCATTGCTGGCGGATCGCCCGCCGGTTGGGCTGGGTACGCCGCACCCAGAAGGACGGCCACTGCGCGCTGCGCGATATGGACCGGCTTCAAGCCAGGATTCCGCCCGAATTACGCTTCTCGCTGCACGTCAACTTGATCTCGCTGGGCCGCGAAATCTGCACCGCGAGCAAACCGAACTGCGCCACGTGTCCGATTGATCCCTGGCGCCGGCGGATTGGGACGGAGGCCACCCCGACCAAAAGTACGGACCCAGGCAATGCATGCTTGGGGTAAAATTCGAGCATTTCCGATTTCAACCCAGCTTTCCGATGACCACCCTCCTCGACGAACCGAGCCGCCGGCGGACCTTCGCCATCATCTCTGACCCCGACGCCGGCAAGACCACGCGGATCGAAAAGCTGCTGTTCGGCGGCGCGATCCAGATAGCCGGGACGGTCGAGGACTGTAGGAATGCTTGATCGTGCCATTGAGCCTTGATGAAAAACGCGAACTCCTCCGGCTGATCGAGGCTGATCAGCCCTTGCCGGGGCATTGGCGAGCGCGGCTGTTTCCGGGCAATACGCAGGTGTTGGAAGTGGGGAAGGAATACCGGCTCGACTACGCCGGCAAGATGAAGCGCGAGGAGGTATTGGCGCGGACGCCGGCGGCCCCGTGGCAACCGGTGCGCTCGTTTTGTGCGGAGCGGCCCCATCCGGACGGCTGGCGCAATCTGCTGGTGTGGGGCGATAACCTGCTGGCGTTGCGCGAACTGTTGGCCGATCAGCAGGGGCCGAACCGTTTCGGGACGCGCGGCAAAATCCGCCTGATTTACATTGATCCGCCGTTCGCCACGCGGCAGGATTTCATGAAGGATAAGGAAAAAGCCTACCGCGACAAGGTGTTGGGCGCGCAGTTCATCGAATTCCTCCGCCGCCGGCTGATCCTGCTCCGGGAATTGCTCGCCGACGACGGCAGCATCTACGTTCACCTCGATACCAAGAAAGGGCATTACATCAAGGCGGTGCTGGATGAGGTGTTTGGGGAAGAGAATTTTATCAATCAGATCATCTGGAAAAGGCTTAGCGCCCACAACGATGCCGTGAAATACGGACCAATCCATGACACGATCTTTTTCTACTCCAAGGGAGAGAATTATGTCTGGAACAAACAATTTGCCGGCGTTTCCCAAGAATATCTAAACCAGTTTTTCGACCAAGTTGATCCAAATAATGGGCGCCGTTACGCACGAGGCGACCTAACAGCAAGAGACATTCGTCGCGGCGAAACGGGCAAGCCTTGGCGAGGCTTGGACCCCAACGAGAATGGCAACCATTGGAAGGTTCCACCGACCGAACTGGACCGACTTGACGCTCAAGGTCGCATCCACTGGCCGGCAAAGGAAGGCGGGATGCCACGTCTCAAACGCTACGCCGATGAGATTGAAGGGGTTCAATTGCAAGACCTTTGGTTGGACATCAAGTTGATGCACAACCTTTCACAGGAGCGCCTCAGTTACCCTACCCAAAAACCCGAACAACTCCTCGAACGCATCATCCGCGCTTCCTCCAACGAAGGCGATATTGTTCTCGACTGTTTCGCCGGCAGCGGCACGACAGCGGCGGTAGCGGAGAAACTGGGCCGGCGCTGGATTGCGATGGATTGCGGCAAGCTGGCCATTTACACCACGCAAAAACGCCTGTTTTCCCTGACCACGGCCATCGGCGCGGCCAAAAAGGACGACCGCACCGAGCCGGAACGGGTGGACGGCTGGGCCGATCATCTCAAGAACGCTCCCGGCCTGCTGCTCATCACCGAGAAAGCCCGCAAGGGCGAATGCGATATCACCCTCGCCCTGCTCGAAGACCTCGCCGAACTGGCGACCCGGCACGGCCTGTTGAAGAAAGACGCCGCCTTCTCGCTGGTCTGTCCCGAAGCCAAGCTGCGCCTTCCCGCCGACCGACTGGACGATGCTGACGACGGTCCCGGCGTCAAGCGGATTACCGTGCGGGACGTGGAATTTCGCTTCTCCTTCATCGCGCCCAAGGACAAGCCCGCTAGGGAACAACCGTTGCCGGCCAAAGAATTCACGCTGTACCGGGCCGGCGTCTACGACCTGGCGGCGATCAAGGACCTGCCCTGGGCCGACTACCGGCCGTTCGTACTCAAGCTGTTCGGCGTCCGCGACCAGCCGCACACCCGCTATGGTTTCCAGCTCGATGGCTATCTCGGCACCCATTCCGCCCTGCTGTGGAACTACCCCGACCACAAGAACCTGACCCTCGACTACGGCTACGTGGATGACCTGCACCGCGTCTTGCGCGGCCAGCCCGGCGAGCGCTTCTACGTGATCGCTCCCGTGGTGGCGATGGCCTTCCTTGAAGACGAAATCACCCGCCAGGATGCCACCTACGTATTCCTCAAGGTACCGCTCTCGGTGCTGGCGCGGCTGATCGAACGGCATGAACCCGCTGCGTTGAAGCAGCCAACCCGGGAAGCGGATGTGAACGAGGTCATTGATGCCGTGGGTTTCGATTTCATCTCGCAACCGCAGGTTGTGGTAGCGGCGAGAAGAGATCAGCGGGAACTGTTCGCCGACTGCGTGCTGGAGATTCGGGAATTCCGCTCCCAAACCCTGGCGACCGACCCGGAAGATTTCGCCAACTTTGAGACCTTCTCCATGGCGATGGTGGACCTCGACTACAACGGCGACGTTTTCCGACTCAGCCGGGTGTTCTGGGCGGAGGATTTGTTCAAGGAAGCCGGCGAGCTGGAGCAAGCCCAGCGACTGGAAATACGCATCCCGGAGCAGGATTTCATCAGCGCCCGCCTGATGGTCATTCTGTGCGACCGCTACGGCAATGAAAAAACGCTGGTCTTCGGCAGGGAGGATTTTCGATGAGCCTGCAATTCCGCATCGCTGATCAGGTGCTGCGGGTAGGGAACTTCCGTCATGCAATGGAGGTGATCTGACGTGACTTGGACATCGGAGGCTATCGATCATCTCCTTGGTGTACCCCGCGAACACGAACGTCTCGAATTCAAGGAAGCCAAGCAGCAATTCGACACGACCAAGCTGTTGCGTTACTGCGTGGCGCTGGCTAATGAGGGCGGCGGATTGCTGGTGCTCGGCGTCAGCGACCGACCACCGCGCCGGGTCGTCGGAACGCAGGCGTTCACCCAAACAGGTGCGATTAAAGCGCGCATTGTCGATGCTCTCCGTATTCGGGTGGATATCGAGGAGATAGCGCATCCCGATGGACGGGTGCTGATTTTTGAGGTGCCATCGCGCCCAGCCGGAACAGCGCTTTCCTATGAAGGCGCCTATTTGATGCGCGCCGGCGAAGAATTGAAACCGATGACCGAGGACATGTTAAGACGGATTTTTGACGAAGGCCGACCTCAATTCCTGTTACGTCCAGCCATGAGCGAAGTTAGCGCGGATGACATAATTCGCTTGCTTGACACCCAAGGCCTCTTCGAGTTGCTCAAATTGCCTTACCCAGCCGACCAGAGTGGAGTACTTGCACGTTGCGAAAGCGAGAAACTGATCAAATCGCACGGCGCAGTATGGGATATCACCTGTCTTGGCGCCCTGCTGCTCGCGAAAGATTTACGGGAATTTGACGGGTTACAACGCAAAGCGCCAAGAGTCATCGTTTATCGTGGTGCGAACAAGCTATTTACAGTGCGCGATCAAATGGGTACGAAAGGTTATGCCGTCGGATTTGAGGGATTGATCGAGTTCATCAACAGCCAACTTCCGTCCAATGAAGTGATCGGCCAAGCTCTTCGTACCGACATGCGGATGTATCCCGAACTGGCGATTCGCGAGCTAGTGGCAAACGCACTGATCCACCAGGATATTGAGGACTTCGGATCTTTCGTGATGGTCGAAATTTATACTGACCGGATCGAGATTGCCAATCCAGGAAAACCGCTGATTCCAGCCGACCGCTTTATTGACGAGTATAAATCCCGTAATGAGCGGGTAGCGGACTTAATGCGCCGCTTCGGCATCTGCGAAGAAAAGAGCAGCGGCATCGATAAGGTGGTGGCCTTGGCCGAGGCATGGCAGTTGCCTGCCCCGGATTTTCGGGTCGGCGAACGACATACCAGCATCGTGTTGTACGCACACAAAGCTTTCGAGGACATGGACCGCAAGGACCGGGTTCGAGCCTGCTACCAGCACTGCTGCCTTCGCTATGTCAGCAACCAAAAGATGACCAATCAAAGCCTGCGCGAGAGATTCAAGCTGCCGGAAACCCGCACAGAGACAGCATCTCGCATCATTTCAGATGCAGTTGATGAAGGATTGGTCAAGTTGGATGACCCGGACAACAAATCGAAACGGTACGCCAAATATGTTCCGTACTGGGCTTGACCTTAATTTCGACGCAAACGTCCGGCAACCCGGAAACTGATAAACAAATAATTTAAAAACAATGTCTTGTTATTTAGATGCAAACCCGCCTCTCGTGATGCGGGAACGCATCGGTTGGTCTTTGGGAAGGAGGATTTCCGATGAGCCTGCAATTCCGCATCGCCGATCAAGTGCTGCGGGTGGACGACGCCCGAGACACCACGCAGGCGCTCGTTCATAAGTACGACGCTTTCCTGAACTTGCTCTGCGCCGACCGCTTCGCCTTTCAACGCGACGCCGTGCGGGAAACCCTGCGCTTCCTCGTTTCGGACCAGTACCCCAATCTCGAACGGCTGGCGCGGGAGAACTGGAACGCGCGGGAAGCCATCCGCCAGCGCCATGACAGCCTGGACGCCTACCTTGCCAAAATGCCTCTGCGCGACCGCAAGGCGGTTTCGCTCGATCTGGCCACCGGTACGGGCAAAAGCTTCGTCATGTACGCACTGGCGGCCATCGCCCTGGCCGAAGGACTGGTGGATCGGGTGCTGGTACTGTGCCCGTCGCTGACCATCGAAGACGGCCTGCTGGAGAAATTCACCACCCTGGCCGGCAACGCCGAACTGGCAGCAATCCTGCGCGAACTGGGCGCGGGGGTCGCCATCCCCGGCATCAAGCGCGGCAACCAGACCGTGCAGGCCGGCGATATCTGCATCGAGAATATCCACGCGGTGTACGAGAACGCTGGTTCCTCCATCGCCGACAGCTTTCGCGGGCGCGGCGCGCGGACTCTGGTGCTCAACGACGAGGCCCACCATCTGTTCAACGCCCCGGACAAGGCGCTCAAGGAATGGCTGAAATTCCTGCTGCACCCGGATTACGATTTCCGCTATCTCATCCATGTCACCGGCACCGCCTACGTCGGCGACGACTACTTCCCGGATGTGATCTATCGCTACGGCCTGAAACAGGCCATCGCCGACCGGGTGGTGAAAAAGCCGAACTACAAGCTGGAGGAAACCTGGACCGCCCACGACTGGCGCAAGACTTACGCCATTCACCGGAAAAATCAGGACGACTACGGCAAATGGCTCAAGCCGATCACCATCGTGGTGACGCCGGGCATCGCCCGCTGCGTCGAAGTCTGGCGCGAACTGGTCAAGTTCCTGATGGAACAGGAACACCTCAGCCGCGCCGAAGCGGAACGGAAAGTGATCTGGGTCACGTCCGGCATTCCCACCGCCAAAGCCGATCAGGAGCGGGTCAAGGCGGCCTACAGTCCCCGCGACGACCGGGATTCGCCTGAAAAGCGCCGCAAGGACTATCTCGCCCTGTTGCGCGAGGTGGACGATCCGGCCAACCCGGTCGAGTGGATCGTGTCGGTGGCGATGCTAACCGAAGGCTGGGACGTGAAAAACGTGTTCCAGATCGTCCCGCACGAGGAAAAGGCGTTCAACTCCAAGTTATTGATCGCCCAGGTGTTGGGGCGCGGCTTGCGGGTCCTGCTGGGGATCGACCGGGAACTGTTGGTGACTATCAACAACCACGAAGCCTGGTCAGAAGCCATCGGCAGGCTGCTCCTGGAAGTGCTGGAAGTGGAAAATACGCTGTCCTGGGGCTACGAGCCGCGCCGGGCGGAATTCGTCTTTCCCCTCTACAACCTGCGCTACGAACTGGAACAAACCACGGTCGAAACCAAGCGCGAACTGGCGCGCGAGCCGGACGTGAAATTTCTACCCCAGAACCGGCAAACCACCGAATACCTCACATTTTCCGAAACCGGCACGCTGGCGGTGGACATCGAACACCGGGACTGCTCCGACATTGAGGATGCGATGAAACGGATCCGGCTGTTTCTGCGGGAAAAAGATGAAAAACTCGCCGCCGCCTGGCCGAAACCGCGCCTGCGGGACTTCATCGTCCAGCACCTCCAGGCCGCCGGTCAGGACAGCACTTTTATCAGCCAACGAAACCTGCTGATTCTGCAGCAGAGCTTCGGGCCGATGTTCCGGGAACTGGGCAAGGCGCATCCCCGCCTGAGCCAGACGGCGAAAGATGTGGTGTCGGTTGACTTGACCGCTGCATCCCGCCAGTCCTTCTCGGAAAGTACGCTCAAGGAACACGGTTCAGTCTGGTATGTGCAGGAAGAGTCGCCGCCGTTCAACGGGCCTGAAGCGCACCTGTGGGAGCAATACCTGAAGGCAAAGCAAATCGCCGGGATCGACGCCAGCCTGCTCAACGAGGACGCCCGGCGCATCGCCGCAAGCATCCAGCAGGTGGATTTACGGGCGTTCAAGACCCCGTGGAATATCCACTACGCCAGCCACGAACCGGAACGGCGATTCTCGGAACTGCTGTTCGCCAACGCCGAACTGTTCGACGCCTTCGTGAAGATGCCCGACCGGGGCGGCTACTCCTTCCCCTATTCCTACAAACCGGCCATCAAAGCGAAAACGCACACCGCGAACGAGAATTTCAACCCGGACTATTTCATCCGGGTGCGCGGATCGAACGATATCCTGGTGGTTGAAATCAAGGCCGAGGGCGACGACTCCAACCGGAATCGGGCCAAATGCCGCGATGGGTTGTGGCATTTTGAGGTGCTGAATGTCCGGTTGGCCGAACTGAGCGAACCCTGGCGTTACCACTTCTATTTCCTGTCGCCCGAAGACTACACGCACTTCTTCACCCAGGTACGGAACCAAGCTTTCCGAGGCTGGAAATCAGGTTTGATGCAGGCGTTGAGGTAGGGCGGTTTCCCCGAAGACCTCGCAAGATGCGTTAAAATC
>WBUJ01000315.1 GCA_008933795.1 Candidatus Contendibacter sp.
CCTGCAAACCCTGCGCGAACACAGCCACCTAGCGACCGGCGGCGCGGCGCCCCAGCCGCGCCCCGGCGGTCGCACCTGCGAGATCGTGGCCCGCCTGGAAACCATTGTCGAACGGCAGGGCGACCGGCTGCACCTGCGCGCCACCGCCCTGTTCGACGGTCCCTACACCCAGGCCGGACAAACCGACCTCTATAGCGTCCGGCCGGACCGGATCAACGCCTGCGCGGACAACCTGCACAAGGGCGCCGGCAGCCAGCCGGGATCGGTCCTGGTGTTCGGCGGCGCCTGGCGCAATCCGGCCGACGGCACGGTCAGCGTGGGTTGGATCAATACCGCCATCTCGGCGCAAAAAGTCCAGGCCCGAATGAACGGCCACCCGGACCGGTGCGTGGTGGAACTGTACGCCCAGATGCCGGTACTGGAATTCCCCAACGTCGACCGCCAACCCGGCGAACCGCGCTGGATTCGCTGGGGGCTGGCCTGCGACGCCGCCGCGCTGGCGGTCGAGCAGAACAGGGGATGGCAAACCCTGACGTTCGACCGCCCCTGGCTGGTGGAAAAGCTGCGGCAGGCCTGGGAGCAACACGCCGACGCCAACCTGAAAATCAATCTCTGGCTGCCCACCCTGCGCATCGACCGGGCGGTCGCGGTCGCCGACCTGGAGGCGACGATCCAGGAAACCGCGCGGCTGCTGCGGGAAAATCCGTACCGTCAACTGCTGGCGCGCATCAGCGACGGCGCGGAGGTCGCGACCCGCTTCCTGCCCTATCGCCCCCCGGACGCCGGCGACCCGGAAGCCTGGGCGCGCACCGTGTTCGCCCCGGTCCCGGGGTTTGGCCCGGACGGTCACCCGGTGTTCGATCCGGCCACCGGCGAACAGGTGCGGGTGGACCGCTACACGCTGATGGCCGGGGTCACCAACGCCATTCTGTTCGAGTACGCCGCCCGCCACGAGGTCACGGTGGAACTGCTGCCGCGCGAGAACCTGTTGTTGTCCACCAAGAACGCGCCGGGCATGGCCAATCAGATCAAGCAGGTGCTCGGGGCCACGTCCAACGCCGAGCTGTACGCGATCCGGTTCGCGTTCGGTGACGACCGCGACGCCGTCTCCCGGGTGGCGGTGGTCCTGCAGCAGCAACCGGACTACCGACTGGCGGTCGCCGGTCCATTCCGCCTGGATACCGGACCGGCCTACACCCCGGCCAGCGTTCCGAGCGCCCATATCGCCCCGCCCCTACCTGCCGCCGTTCCCACCGCTGCGCCGCCCGCGACCGCGTCGCCCGGTCAGCCGCTCCCCGCTGGCGAGGCGTTCGGCGATCTGCCCGACGCCGACGTCGCGTTTGACGTGGACGCCC
>WBUJ01000187.1 GCA_008933795.1 Candidatus Contendibacter sp.
GAGAACGTGGCGCGGGTATTCGAGGCGGGGAGTGGGCATTAATCATGCGCACCGCTACCTTTGATAGAAAGAGATTGCTGAAAAGGTAGAAGTGTGAAGACAAATTACGTCTTGGTTGACTACGAGAATGTCCAGGTAAAATCCCTTACACTTTTGAAAGATGAGTGCTTTCGAGTACGAGTATTTCTAGGACCAAATAACACCAAGCTGCCCGTCGAGCTTGTTCTTGCCATGCAAGAGCTTGGAGAAAAAGCAGAGTACATTGTTCTGGAAACTTCCGGACGAAATGCTCTTGATTTTCATATCGCATACTATCTTGGAGTGTTGGCGTCGGTTGAGCCCATGGGCTTTTTTCACATCATATCAAAGGATACAGGCTTCGATCCTTTAATTCAGCATCTTAAAAACAAGAAAATCTTTGCTGCGCGGTCGGCATCCATTGAAGAAATGCCATGCTTCGCGGCATCTCTGCCCGCCACACAGCAACCAAAAATCATAGCGTCTCAACAGAAACCCAATACCGCACCTTCCAAACCAACGAGAGAGGAACTCATCAAAGCTGCTGTAGACGACCTTATCAGACGCAAGGCATCGAAGCCCCGTACTCCCAAGACATTGTGGAGCACCATTCACGCGAGATGTGGTAAGGACATTCCATCAAGTGACATCGATGCAGTCTACAAAGCGATTGTAGAACAAGGATATGTGAAAGTCGAAGGCACAAGGATCACTTATGCGTTGCCACCAGCCAAACCCTAATTTCTCCTTACACGAAATCCAAGGTACTTCAGTGATTCCTGGAGAACCCATGGATATTCGCGTCGCCTCTACAGAATCCGAAATAGAAGACTGTTTTCCCGCGTTGCACGAACTCAGGCCACACCTTTCCGAACATGAATTCGTGGCACGGGTCCAGCACCAAATGAAGAGCCATGGCTATGTTCTCGTATACATTGCCTCACACAACCAGATAGTCGCGGCAGCGGGTTATCGCGTTGCTGAATTCCTGGCTTGGGGACGTATTTTCTATGTGGATGACCTTATCAGCCGGAGTGCATTCCGCAAGCGTGGCTATGGCGGAATGCTTCTCGACTGGCTCCTAGAAAAAGCGAAGGAATTGTCCTGCGACCAATTTCATCTTGATTCGGGTGTAATCAGACACGACGCCCACCGTCTGTACCTAAGCCGGAAACTGCAAATCAGTTCTCACCACTTTTCCAAGGAGCTTGGCAAGAGTGTTGTCTAATTCTGAACACCTATCCGCCGCTGACCCCCTCGGCTTCCCCATCCTGAGTCTGCTGATTTTCCTGCCGCTGGCCTGGGCGCTGTTGCTGCCGTTTCTGCCCGAGGGCCGCACCGTGCGGGTGGCGGCGCTGGCCGGGGCCGTGCTGGAACTGATTCTGGCGCTGGCGATGCTGGCGGCCCTGAACCCGGAAATCTCCGGGATGCAACTGGTGGAACGAGCATCCTGGATTCCCAGCCTGAACGTCCAATACCTGCTCGGCATTGACGGCATCGCCGCCCTGTTTCCGCCGTTGACGGCTCTCCTGTTCTGCGGCGTCATCCTGGCGTCCTGGACTTCCATCCAGTTCATGCCCCGGCTGTACTTCGCCCTGCTGCTGGCGCTGGAGAGCTTCACCATCGGCGTGTTTTGCGCCCTCGATCTGGTGCTATTCTTCCTGTTCTGGGAACTGACCCTGGTCCCGATCTATTTCCTGATCAGCCTGTGGGGCATCGGGCCGGAACGGCGCTTCGCCGCGACCAAATACACCCTGTTCATGCTGGCCGGCGGCGTCCTGCTGCTGTTCGCCATCCTGCTGCTGGGACTGGGTCACGCCAGCACCGTCGGCGTTCCTGCACCCGGCGGGTTGAGCTTCGACTATCGGGTCCTGCTTGAACATCCACTCCCGGCTTCAGCGCAGGTTCCGGTCTTTCTGCTGCTGTTTTTCGGCTTCGCCGTCAAGGCCCCGCTGTTTCCGTTCCATACCTGGCTGCCGACCGTGCTCCGCGAGGGGCCGACGGGACTGAGCGCGCTGCTGGTGGGCCTCAAGCTCGGCGCTTTCGGCATCCTCCGTTTTGCCCTCCCGCTGGCCCCAGAAGCCGCGCACGACTACGGGTGGCTCCTAATGAGCCTGGGAGGATTTGGCGCGCTCTACGGGGCTCTGGCGGCGCTACAACAGGCCAATTTGCGCAAGATGCTCGCCTTTTCCAGCGTGAGCCATGTCGGACTGGTCATCGTCGGCATCGGAACCCTGAACCTTCAGGGCATGCAGGGCGCGGTGTTCCAACTGGCGAACTTCGGGGTGATCGCCGGCGGCCTGTTCCTGATCGCCGGTTTTCTGCACCACCGGCTGGGTTCGACCGATCTGGCGAGCCTGGGCGGACTGGCCCGGCCGCTGCCCCGGCTGACAGCCTTTTTCCTGCTCCTCGGCATGGCCTACATTGGCCTGCCGGGAACCAGCGGCTTCGCCGCCGAACTGCTGATCCTGATCGGGGCCTGGCAAACCCATCCTGGTCTGGCGCTGGTCGCCGTCAGCAGTGCGGTGCTGGGCGCGGCCTACTTCCTCAGCTTCTTCCAGCGGGCGTTCCTGGGACCGGTCACCGATCCGGCGGCAGCGACGGCGATGGATTTGCGGCCGCGCGAGGTGCTGATCGCGAGCGTCATGGCCCTGCTGGTGCTCGCGGGCGGCCTGTTCCCCAACGGGGTGCAGGGGATCACGGCCAGCGCGACAAACGCCTGGGTGGCGCGGCTGGCGGTGGATCGAACCGCTCCGGTGGCGCTGGCTCGCGTTGAGACTCAGGGTTCCGGCGCTCCCGCTCCCTGAACGATCAAAACCTGGTCGTCATGAACCAGCATCGCGGCGTGAATGGCGCCGTAATTCGCAGCCACGAAAAAGCCGCGAATCGGACCGGTCGCGGGCAAATCCCGCTGGAATTCCATCAGCGCCTTGCAAAAATGCCGGTTGCAAAGATTTGCGCGCAGCGCGCGGGGCAGGGCGCAGCCATCCGCCTGATGGTAGATGCAGGACCCCTCGACGGTCCGCTGGCCTACCCGCTCCAGATAGGCGGCGAGAATATCGCGGGGCCGCTGATCTGGGTAGGCGGCCTGGTAGCGGCGGATCGTTTCCACGGTCAGATAGGCATGGTCGCCGCCGCCCTCGCAGCAGAATCCCCGGCAACAGGCGCACGCCTGGCCGAGAACAATCTGAAGCCGGGATTCCCGCTCCGTGGGCGGCGGCGCGGGTTCTTCAGCCATGGGCGGCGGCGCGGGCCATCCAGCCGCCTGATCGATCAGCGCGTTCACGTGGTCGCGCAACGCGCGGCGGCGGCGTTCCGGCAGATTCACCAGTTGGTTCGTGGCCGCCGGAATCACCGTCAGCCGAAATGAATCCGGCTCCCGCAAACCAAACGTTTCCATCACCCGGTCGCGCAACCGCGCGGCCTGCTCGATCTCCTGCTGAATCAGCGCCGCGTAGCGCGCCTGATTGCGCTCGTACACCACGCGCCCACGCTCTGCGACCGCCGCCCGCTGACAGGCGGGGGCCGCGCAAACCTGGGCAGGCAGCTCCTGCGCCGACAGCGGCCGACCACAAACCACGCAAACCTCATGCTGTCTGCGCAGCAGCGCGTAACGCCAGTCGCATTCCCCACTACCGCACAGCCGGCTGTTCTGCGCCTGCCAAAAAGACAGGGGCGCCTGACAAATCAGGCAGGTTGGAGCGGCTTCCGGTAGACCTATCGTCTTTGTCATCATAGCGACTCAACTTTTAACCTGATCAGCCCACCCCAACGAGAACGCTTATGCTTGAACTGCTGCGCTACGATCACGGCATTTACGCCTTCGATTCCGGCTATATTCGGCCGCAACTGGCCGCCATTCACCTCATCGTCGAACACGGCCGGGTCGCCGTGGTGGACACCGCCAGCAACGCCTGCCTGCCGCGCGCCCTGGAAGCATTACAAGCTCTGGGCCTGTCGCCGACCAGCGTGGACTACGTGTTCCTGACCCACGTCCATCTGGATCACGCCGGCGGCGCCGGCGCGATGATGCAGGCTTTCCCCGAGGCCCGCCTGGTCGTGCATCCGCGCGGCGCCCCGCACATGGCCGATCCCGCCAAGCTGTTCGCCGCCGTCCAAGCGGTCTACGGCGCGGACGAAGCCCACCGGTTGTACGGCGAGCTGCTACCCGTCCCCGCCGACCGAATTGTAGCCGTCGGCGACGGCTACCGCTTCGATCTCGCCGGCCGGACTTTGACCTGCCTGGAAACGCCCGGCCACGCCCGCCATCATCTGTGCCTGCTCGATCCGCGCAGCGGCTGCCTGTTCACTGGCGACATCTTCGGCCTGTCCTTCCGCGAACTGGACGTGGATGGGCGGCCGTCAGTCATTCCCACCACCTCGCCCACGCAATTCGATCCGGCAGTCATGCACGCCTCGGTGGATCGCATTCTGGCCTGCCAGCCAGCGGCGTTGTACCTCACCCACTTCTCCCGCGTGACCGATATCCCGCGTTTGGGCGACGACCTGCATCGGCTGATTGACGCACATCTCGCGGTGGCCGAACGGGAGCGCGCTACCGGCCCCGAACGCGGCGCGCGAATTCTGGCCGGATTGTGGGCGCTGATGGACGCCGAGGCCGAGCGGCAGGGTTGGCGGCTGGACCCCGAACAGCGGCGCGAGGTTCTCGGGATGGATATCGAACTCAACGCGCAGGGCCTGGACTACTGGCTGGATCAGAACCCGCCGCCGGCCTAAGCAGGGTTGGCGAGACTCGCCGGCCCGCGACGTTCAAACCGCTCCTCGCAACCACTCGATGACCTCGGCCGAGGCCGAGCGGTCCCGGGCGAACGCGACGATGTCTTTTTGCTCGGGGTCGAGCAGCATCTCCACGGCGAACGCCTGGAAGGCGGAGCGCAGCAGGGGCGTCGTGGGGCCGACCTCGCGAAATTTCCGCGCCCAAACCGCGTGGCGAGCGGCAAACTCGTCGTCGAAGCGCGCCCGTTCCTCCGCCGACATGCGATCCAGCCGCTCGTCCACGAGCTGGCTCTGATGCGTTCGGAACGCGGTTTTGAATTTGGCCGCGAGGCGCTCGGTCTCGGACGGCGCCTTCCCGGAGGGTTGAACCTCCTGGCGCGGCACCTCGGCGCGCTTCGGGTCCGGCGGGTCCCGCTCCTCCCACCGGCCATAACCCTCGCGGAAACAGCGCGCCATGTAAGCGCCGAGATCCCGAACCTGATCCTTCGATCCCTTTCTACGCGCCGCTTGGCGCAAGGCGTAGTCGCGAATCGCCCGCGCTCCATTCAGACCGTGGGTCCGGAGGGCTTGCAAGGCGTCGGCCTCGGCAACCTGATAGAGCTTCGTGCTGTCCAGAAACGCCTGCTCCTCGGCGGTTGACAGCGCTGGCGCGCTCAAGGGCGGCAGGGCGGCGGGAACCGGCGGCTGGTAGTAACCTTGCAACTCGCGCAAATGCTCCTCCAGCAGCGGCGGACGCCAGTCCTGCTTGTCGATGGTGAACACCACGCCCGCCACTTTTCTCCCCTCCCGATAGGTGTCGTAAGCGACCTGGCAGTCGGTATTCTGGTTGATGGCCGCCAGGTTCGGCCGGAGCACCTCCTTCTTGAACGCGATGAATTGATCGTAGTAGGGTCCTGCGATGCCCAGCGACTCCTTCAGCTCCTGAAGGGAAAGCCGGGCGACCCGTTCGCCGCGTGAGTAGCAGTCGGACAGAATTTCATAAAGCGGAAAGGCGTACTTGGGCTTGGCCAGAATCGCCATCATGATGAGCTTGATCCGGGCGAACAGCCGGGGGTCCTTGATGGCTGGCTCCAGATCGGGATGGAGCTTGAACCCGATGAACGGGCCGGTCTCGGTCGGTTCAAGCAGGCTGACGATCAGCTTACACTTGAGACTTTTGAAGGTCTTGTCCTTGCCCAGCAGGTTCCAGCGGATGGTGTTGTCGAAGATTTTTTCGAACGCTTCGTAGATGCGCGGATAGTTGTGGCTGTCCTCCCAGCCGAGGAAGCGGCGCACGAAGCTTTTGCGGATGTGATAGAAGCCGCTTTCGTCCTTGTCGGCGATCTGGCAGTGGAAGATGATCAGCGTCATCACCTTCTGCTCGGTGAGCGACATGTCCCGCTCGAAGTGAACCAGCGCCGTCGGTTTCCTGACGTCGTTGCCCAGCAGATCGGTGATGTCGGGACTCATGGCGTTTCTCGGGGCCGCGCATTTTCCCGGAAGCATATAAACCAGAAAGTGGGGGATTGCAAACGCATCTCTCCCCTACCCGACTCCCCGCGTTTCCCCCACTTTGGCTGAATCCCCGCGCTGGTCCCCCTTCAATCCCTGGTCTCCAGCCGATTCGGCCGGCTTCGATGGCTATCATTTGGAGCTTTTCGCCGCCAGCGCCAGTCTCTACCTCCGCTGACTCCCCTCACTTCCCCCACTTTAGCTTCCTCCTCGCCCCGCTTTTCCCCTAACTC
>WBUJ01000188.1 GCA_008933795.1 Candidatus Contendibacter sp.
CGCCCGGTTGAAGCCGATGGTCTTCGGCTCGCGGTCGCCGACCATCGCCAGCACTTGGCCGGTCTGGGTGTCGGCGGCCACGACGGCCGCGCTTTGCAGCGGCCGCGCCTTGGGCTGACTCCTTTCCAGCGGCGGCAGGCTGTTGATCAGCGCGTTCTCCACGGTCGCCTGCACCCGTGGATCGAGAGTGGTAAATACCCGCAACCCTTCCGACACCAAGTCTTCCGGCTTGTAGTATTGCCGCAACTGGCGCTGCACCAGTTCCAGGAAGGCCGGATAGGCGGTGATACCGCTGGCGGCCTTGGGCGTCACGTCCAACGGCATCGCCTGGGCGACGGCGGCGTCCTCGGCGCCGATCAGGTTCTGCTCGACCATGACGTCCAGCACCAGGGCGCGGCGCTCCCTGGCCTTGTCGGGATGCCTGCGGGGGTCGTAGAAGGATGGTCCCTTGATCATCCCTACCAGCAGGGCCAACTGGTGCAAGTCCAGGTCCTCCAGCGCCTTGCCGAAATAGAACTGGCTGGCGAGTCCAAAGCCGTGAATGGCCCGACTGCCGTCCTGTCCCAGGTAGATGGCGTTGCTGTAGGCTTCCAGGATGTCGTCCTTGCCATAGCGAGCGTCGATCAGGATCGCCATCAGGATCTCGTTGAGCTTGCGCTTGACGGAACGCTCGTTGCTCAGAAACAGGTTCTTGACCAATTGCTGGGTCACAGTGCTGCCGCCCTGCACCGTCCGTCCGGCGCGCAGGTTGACTACCATGGCGCGGAAGATGCCCTTGGGGTTGATGCCGGCGTGTTCGAAAAACGAGCGGTCCTCGACCGCCAGCAGGGTATCCACCAGCGCCGGCGGCAACTCCTTGCCGTTGAGCAGGATGCGATCCTCGTAGTGAGAGGGATAAATGCCGGCGATCTCGGGCGGGTCCAGCCGCAACAAGTCCGGTGCTTTCTGGCCGTCCAGGCTGACCACATCGACCAGGATGTTGCCGGCGAACGTCAACCGGACCTTGCGCGCCGGCTCCGCGCCGTCCCAGAACGTGAAATCGCGAGTCATCACCTCGAACATTTCGCCTTGGCGGGCGTAACCGCCGGGCTTGTCCGGCGAATTTCCTCCACCGGGCGGCGGAACGCAGGTCTCCGGCGCGGGGGGCTTGGGCCTGCGTTTGAGCGTTCGCTTGCCGGTTTCGGACGGCGGCGCGGCCGGTTCCACCGGGCAGTTCGCGTCGCGGTACCCCAGCAGCTTGAGTTCCTGGGCGAAGGCGTCGGCGCTCAGCGGCATCCCGGCGAACAGTTCCAGCGGCCGGGCGTAGACCTTGGCCGGCATGGCCCAGCGTTTCCGATCAAATTCAGTGCGAATGACTCCATCCAGGTACAACATGTAGAGACCCAGACCGGCTGCGCCCAGCAGTACGCCGCCCAGCAACAGCGAAAACAGCAGCGAGAACAGTGACCGCAGCAGCGGCAACCGTTTTCTGGAACTGCGCCATGATCGAACCTTAGCCATGCCTGTTCCTGCCCAAACCCGCCGTTTCCACCAACCGGCTTGGCGCGTTGTCGTGATTCTGTCTTATCCTACCGCTCCGCCTTCCCCATCTGGAGTTCGCCGCGTGCCTTCCGCCCACGATCCCCACGATCAGGCCGCGTTGATCGCGGCGTTGCTGCAACCGGAACGCTATTCCCACCCGGTCGCGACCGTCGAGCACCTACAAACCCACATTTCGCATGTCCTGCTGGCCGGCGACTACGCCTACAAGATCAAGAAGCCGCTGAATCTGGGGTTTCTGGATTTTACCAGCCTGGAGCGGCGGAAATACTATTGCCAGGAAGAACTGCGCCTGAATGGCCGGCTGGCCCCGGACATCTATCTGGACTGCCTGCCCATCGGCGGCGAACCGTCCAATCCGATCTTGGGCGGCGGCGCCGCCATCGAATACGCGGTGCGGATGCGTCGCTTTCCCCAGCAGGCGCTGCTGGACCGGGTGTTGGCCGCCGGACGGCTGGAACCCCGCCATCTGGACGCGCTGGCCTACCGGCTGGCCGAGTTTCATCGCGCCATTCCCGCCGCCGATCCCGCCGCACCGTTCGGCGAACCGGAACGGGTTCGCCAGCCGATGTTGGACGATTTCACCCACATCCGACCGCTGCTGGCCGATCCCGCCGACCGCGAGGTTCTGGCCGCCGTGGAGCGCTGGACTCTGGCCGCCACCGAGCGGTTGTGGCCGCGATTGGCCGAGCGCAAGGCCGGCGGCTGGATTCGCGAGTGTCACGGCGACTTGCACTTGGGTAACATGGTGCTGACCGACGCCGGACAGGTCGCGATCTTCGACTGCATCGAATTCAACGACGATTTTCGCTGGATCGACGTCATCAGCGATCTGGCCTTTCTGATCATGGATCTGCGCTTCCGGGGCGCCGAGCCTTTCGCCCAGCGGGTTCTCAACACGTATCTGGAGTACGGCGGCGATTTTGCCGGAGCGGCGCTGCTGTCCTACTACCAGGTCTACCGGGCGATGGTGCGCGCCAAGATCAACGCCATTCAGGCCAGCCAGGATGGTATCCCGGAACCCGACCGCGCCGCCGCCCACGCGCTGTGCCGCGATTATTTGTGGCTGGCGCTGGCGTTGACCCGGGGACCGGCGCCGTTTCTATTGATCACGCACGGCGTCTCCGGTTCCGGTAAATCGCGGCGAACCGGGCAATTGCTGGAACTGTTTCCAGGAGCCATCCGCATTCGCTCGGATGTGGAACGCAAGCGGCTGTTTGGCCTCGGTCCTTTGGACGACAGCGGTTCCACTCCGGGCGGGGGACTTTACACGCCGGAGGCCAGCGCCCGCACCTATGCCCGCCTGCGCGAACTGGCGGGCGGCTTGCTCGCTGCTGGCTGCCAAGTGCTGGTGGACGCCACGTTCATGAAGCGCGCGCACCGGCAACCCTTCCGCGAATTGGCCAGCCGGCATGGCGTGCCGTTCATCCTGCTCGACTGCGCCGCCGATCCCGCTACGCTGCGGGCGCGGGTCGCGGCCCGGCGGGCGCGTGGCGACGATGCCGCCGAGGCCGATGTTGAGATACTGGAGCGGCAACTCCGGTACGACGAATCGCCGATGGCCGACGAGACCCCGCTGAAAACCGATGGCGACAGTGATCTGGAACGGCTGCGCGCGGCGATCGTGGCAGCATGTCATACCGTTTCTCGATAGACCATTCCGATGATGGAGGCAATGATGGCGAAATATGACGTTTACGGGATCGGCAATGCGCTGGTGGACATGGAGTATGAGGTCGAGGTGGCCGATCTGGAGGCGCTGGGCATCGAGAAGGGCGTGATGACCCTGGTGGATGAGGAATGCCAGTCGCGGATGATGGATCATTTGGCCGCGCACCCTCATCAGCGCGGTTCGGGTGGGTCGGCGGCCAATTCGATGATCGCGGTTCGCCAGTTTGGCGGGAACAGCTTCTATTCCTGCAAGGTGGCGGGGGACGATCTCGGCCACTTCTACATGAAAGACCTGCTCGATGGCGGCGTGGACACCAATCACCATACCGAGAAGGAACCGGGCCATACCGGCCGCTGCGTGGTGCTGGTCACGCCGGACAGCGACCGTACCCTCTGCACCTTCCTGGGGATCAGCGGCGGGTTGTCCACCAAGGAACTGGTCGAGGACGCCCTGCGCGACTCGGCCTATTTTTACATGGAAGGTTATCTGGTCACCTCGGACACCGCCCGCCAAGCGTGCATCGCGGCCAAGCGCTTGGCCGAGGCGGGCGAGGTTAAGACTGCCATTTCCCTGTCCGATCCCAACATGGTTCGGCATTTCAAGGTGGGGTTGCTGGAGATGATCGGTTCGGGGGTGGATCTGCTGTTCGCCAACGAGGACGAGGCCAGGGACATGGCGGGCGCGGCGGATTTGAGCGGCGCGGTCGCCTACCTGAAGACGGTCAGTCAGGAGTTTGTGATCACGAGGGGTTCCAGAGGCGCGCTGGTTTGGGATGGTCGGACACTGATCGATATCGATCCGGTCCAGGTCGAAGCCGTGGATACGGTCGGCGCCGGGGATATGTTCGCCGGGGCTTTCCTCTACGGTCGGGGTCGGGGCTGGGACCACCGGCGGGCCGGGGCGTTGGCTTCGGCGGCATCGGCCGAACTGGTGACCCGTTTGGGGCCGCGGATGGCGGCGGCGGAGACCCGGGCGATTTTGCAAGGCTTCCGGTAGTGGCGCTCGCCGAACCGTCGAACCGCCGCTACTCCAACCCCAGCAGGCGCCGAGCCTGATCCTCGGCAATTCCCGTAGCGGTCAACCGTTCGAGCGCCTGTTGCAGACCCTCCTCGCGGCCCCGCTGGCGTTCGGTTTCGGCCCGCTGGCGTTCGGTTTCGGCCCGCTGGCGTTCGGTTTCGGCCCGTTGCTCCAGCTCCACGAAGGTCTCGAAACGCCGGCCATCGGGTCGGTAGAGCACCAAATCCACGCCTTCCAGGGTGAAACGGACGCCCAGCCGCGGGCTGACCCAGTTCTCCATCCTGGCAATGGGTTCCAGCCGATCCTTCCGACGCAGCCAACCTCGCAACTGGCCCCGATCCGGGTCGTATTCGTAGTATTCCTCGACGCCGTATCGCTCGTAAAACTGACGCTTGCGGGTCATTTCGGCGCGGGTGTTGCCGGGCGACAACACTTCGAACGCCACCTGGGGCGCCAGGCCGTCTTCGCACCATTGCTTGTAGGAACCCCGATAACCGGGTGGGCGGCCAAAGACCACCATCGCGTCCGGCGCGGCCCGAATCGTATTGCTCCCCTCGACCGGATACCACAGGAGATCGCCCGCCACGAACACATCGGGCCGGCTGGCGAACAGCGCGGCCAGTCCACCCTGAATCATGACGATGGTGTCAAATTGCCGGGTGTTGTCGGCCATGGGCTGTCCATCGCTGTCGGGATAAACGATCTCGGGGGAAGAGTTTGACAAAGGCGCGCTGGCGACTCTCGGCGCCGTGGGCGCTGGCGGGACGGAAACGATGGGCACGGTCATGATCCACCTCCTATCGGCGAGATTCCCGGCCAGGGCGGGATTCGGCAACTCAATGGTAAGCTTACCATCCCCATGTCTTAAAAAGCGGCATGGGATCGTTTATCTTACCCTTGTTCCCTGTGGTTTTCTGCCGTGAAAATTCCATGGGATGTGGATAATGACACTTGATGGGGAATATGCCGGATGGACGAGCCACCGGAAGAAACCCGCGCCCAGCCGGTCGAGGTGACCTGTCCTGGCTGTTTTCACACCCGCACCTGGGAAGCGGCTGCCGCGTGCCCGATCTGCAAGTACCGACCCCAGACGGATCGGTCCGGGGCGCTGCTGCCGGTGGGGACGCAACTGAAGCGGTACGTGATCGGGGAAAAACTGGGCCAGGGCGGGTTTGGGATCACCTATCGCGGCTTTGATTTGAAGCTGCACATGAAGGTGGCGATCAAGGAATATTACCCGAGTGATTTCGTCGGGCGCTCGACCGACCGGCAAACGGTGGTGCTGAACGCGCGGGAACATGAGGAACTGTTCGGCTACGGGCTGAAAACCTTCCTGAAGGAAGCGCGCACCCTGGCGCAGATCAAGCATCCGCGGGTGGTGCGGGTGCTGAACTACTTTGAGATGAACGGGACCGCCTATCTGGCGATGGACTACCTCGAAGGCGAGGATCTGACCGCGTACCTGAAACGGCAACCGGACGGCCGGCTGCCATGGCGGCGGGCTCTCGCGCTGCTGTTGCCGGTGTTGGACGGATTGCGGAAGGTACACGAGGCCGGGTTCATGCACCGGGATATTAAACCGGGCAACCTGTATTGGACCGATGAGGGATTGGTTCTGCTGGATTTCGGCTCGGCGCGGCAGGTGGCCAGTCCCCACAGCCACAGCCTGCTGATCTATTCCGCAGGCTACGCCCCCTACGAACAGTACCTGCAAGGCCACCTGAACCGGCAAGGGCCGTGGACCGATGTCTACGGCGCGGCGGCGACGCTGTACTTCATGCTGACCGCGCGGCGACTACCGTCGGCGCTGGAGCGGAAGCAAAACGACCTGCTCCGGCAACCGGATTTGCTCAAGCCAGTCCAACATTGGGTCCCCGACGTGCCGCCGGCGCTCGACGCGGTGCTGCTGCGAGCGCTGGCGGTGGAGCTGGAGCAGCGGCAACCCTCGATTGTGGAATTCAAACAGCAATTGGAAGCAGTGTTGGCAACGGCGGAGAAACCGGTAGCGGCGAAAAAACCGGTAGCGGAACCACCGCCCAGGCCACGGGTTTCCCCACAACCGTCGGCGAAGCCCACCCCGGAACCACCGCCCAGGCCACGGGTTTCCCCACAACCGTCGGCGAAGCTGAACCGGTGGGCGCTGGCGATTACTGTCATCGTGGCGGCAGCGGGGCTGGCA
>WBUJ01000189.1 GCA_008933795.1 Candidatus Contendibacter sp.
GGCGGCTCTGGGTGCAGCCATGCGCAAACTCGTCCAACTGGCGTTTGGCGTCCTCAAACATCAGCAACCCTACCAGGCCAATTGGGTTCCCACCCCTTGACTGCCAAGACGGTATCTACGATTTTGAATAGAATCTATCGAGAAACGGTATTGGGATGATTTCCGAAAATGGGATGAAAATCCTCGGCGTTAGCGGCTGGAGCGGCTGCGGCAAGACCACCCTGATCGTGGCCCTGATTCCCCGACTGCGGGCGCGGGGGCTGACCGTGTCCACGCTCAAGCACGCGCACCACGCTGTGGATCTCGACACGCCCGGCAAGGACACTTGGCGCCACCGCGAGGCCGGCGCCCGCGAGGTGATCCTGGCCACCGGCCGCCGTTGGGCGCTGCTGCACGAATCACGCGACGAACCGGAACCGTCGTTGACCGACCTGCTAGGCCACCTGCAACCGGTTGATCTGGTGCTGGTGGAAGGTTGGAAGACGGGCGCTTACCCCAAGCTGGAAATCTGGCGGCCGCTGGGCGAGGACAAGCCGCCGCGTTTCCCCGATGACCCGACCATCGTGGCGGTCGCCAGCGCTCCCCTGCTCGACCCCGCGCGATATGGCCGGCCCGAACTGCCGGCGTTGCCGCTGAACGATGTGGGCGGCATCGCCGAATTTGTCGTCCATTTCGCGCGCACCTCCGAAACTGCCTAGTGAAGCCTGCCATGTCCGACTACCGCAACGCCGAAGACCGCCTGCTAACGCTCGCCGAAGCCATCGCCGCCGCCCTCGATTCCATCCAGCCGATCCGCGAGGTCGAAACCGCGCCGTTGCTCGATGCCTGCGGCCGGGTGCTGGCCGCCGCCGTGCCGGCCCGACTCGATGTCCCACCCCACGACAATTCGGCGATGGACGGTTTCGCCCTGTATCTCGCCGACCTGCATCCAGACGAGCCGACCCGGCTGCCGGTGGTCGGCCAGGCGCTGGCGGGGCATCCGTATCGCGGCGCGATCCCGCGCGGCGCGGCGGCGCGGATCACGACCGGCGCCATGACCCCGGACGGGCCGGACGCGGTGATCATGCAGGAGCAGTGCCGGATCGCGCCGGACGAGAGTTGGATCGAGATCGGGCCCAAGGTCACCGCCCGGCTCAAATTGGGCGAGAACATCCGCCGGCGCGGCGAGGACGTGCAAGCCGGGAGCGTGCTGCTGCCGCACGACCTGCGGTTGCGCCCGCAGGATGTGGCGCTGGCGGCAGGGCAGGGCATCGCCGCGCTGGAGGTTTTGCGCCGGCCGCGGGTGGCGGTGGCCTCCACCGGCGACGAACTGTGCGAACCCGGAGTGGAATTGCCGCCGGGGGCGATTTACGAAACCAACCGTTACGTGCTAATCGGCCTGCTGCGACGGTTGGGCTGCGCGGTGACCGATCTGGGGATTCTGCGCGACGACCGGGACGTGGTGCTGCCGGCGCTGCGGACAGCGGCGGCCAGCCATGACGTGTTGCTGACCTCGGGCGGGGTGTCGGTCGGCACAGCGGACCTGGTCAGGGATGCGATCGCCGAACTGGGGCGAATCGAGTTCTGGCGGTTGGCGGTCAAACCGGGCAAGCCGGTGACCTTTGGGCGGATTCAGGAGTGTCTGGTACTGGGCCTGCCGGGCAATCCGGTGTCGGTGATGGTGTCCTTCCTGCTGTTCGCCCGGCCCTTGCTGCTGAAGCTGATGGGGACCGAACCGGCCGAGCCGTCGCGGCTACGGGTCGCGGCGGATTTCGCGTTCCAGCGCAAGCCGGGCCGGCGCGAATGGCTGCGGGCGCGGTTGCGGCTTGATCCCGAGCGGGGACCGCTGGCCAGCATTTACCACACCCACAGTTCGGGGGCGCTGTCGTCGCTGTCCTGGGCCGACGGGTTGGTGGAACTGCCGGAAGATCGCGCCGGGGTCGCGCCCGGCGAGGCGGTGGATTATTTGCCATTCAGCGGGCTGGGAGTGGAATAGCTCGTTTCATCAACCTGGGGAGCACGCCATGAACGCGACCAATCCCAATTCCGGATCGACCTGGCGGCGAATTCCAAGGCCGTCGCTGCCCACCTGCCTAGGGCGGCTCGGCGCTTTCGGCCTCGGCATCGGCCTGGTGCTGGGCTTGGCAATCTTCGTCTGGTTTTTCTGCCGCATCGAACCCGGTTCCGGCGAAATCGCCGTCCTGATCCGCAAGACCGGCGACGATTTGCCGCCCGGCGCGATCATCGCCCTGGAGCCCGGACAAAAAGGCATCCAGTTTGAGGTACTGCCGGAGGGGCGCTATTTCCGCGATCCCTACGCCTGGGGCTGGACCCTTGCCAAAATCACCGACATTCCCGCCGGCAAGCTCGGCGTGCTCACCCGTCTGTACGGCAAGGAGCCGCCGCCGGGCCGGATCATCGCCGGGGGAGACTGTGGCAAGGCCGGTCCGGACGACGAGAAGGGCATCCTCGCCGCCGTGTTGCGGCCCGGCAAATATCGCATCAATCCCCATGCCTGCCACGTCGCGCTGTTCGACGCCCTGTCCATTCGCCCTGGCGCGGTCGGCGTGGTGACCTCGCTGGTGGGCCAGGACGTGTTGAACGACTCCCTGCCGCCGCCGGCCCGCAACACCTACCTGGTGGGCGAGGGCCTGAAGGGCGTGGCGCCGCAAGTGCTCGATCCCGGCACCTATTATCTGAATCCCTATGTCTACAACGTGGTCGAGGTGACCCTGCAAAGCCAGCGTTTCGTGCTGGGGGGCGAAGACGCCATCAGTTTTCTGACCCTGGACGGTTTCAACGTCGATGTCGAGGGCACCATCGAGTTCGGCATCGAACGCGACCGGGCGGCGCTGATCACCCATCAGGTCGGCGACATGGAGGACGTGCTCAAAAAGCTCATTCTCCCGCCCGCGCGCGGTTTCAGCCGGATCGAGGGCAGCAAGCATCCGGCGATCAATTTCATCGTCGGCGAGACCCGCCAGAAATTTCAGGACAACTTGGAGCAGCACTTGCGCGAGAAAGCGCGGCGCTGGGGCGTGGCGATCAAGTCGGTGCTGATCCGCAACATCGTCGCGCCGGACGCCATCGCCAGCATCATTCGCGACCGCGAGGTGAGCGTGCAGAACGCCCGCAAGTTCGAGCAGCAGATCGAGCAGGCCCGCTCGCTGGCGGAACTGACCCGGCAGGAAATGCTGGCGAAACAGAACCAGGAAAAGGTGGCGGCGGAAACCAGCCGCATTCAAGCGGTGATCCGGGCGGAACAGGATTTGGCGGTGCGGATCATCGCCGCCAACCGGGAGTTGGAGGTAGCCCGACTGGAGAACGAGGCCGCCGCCGCCCAGGTCGAGGCGATCCTCGCCAGGGCGCGGGCCGACCGCGACGTGATCGCGCTCGACAACCAAGCGCGGGCGGAGGTGATCGCCTCCCAGGTGCGCGCCTTCAAAACCGGGATGAATCTGGCGCGCTATGCCTTCTACCAGAAACTCGGGCCGCGCATCGTCTCGCTGCTCGGCAGCGACGCCCCGAACAGCTTCGGGGGGTTGTTCCAACCCTATCTGCCCAAGGAGGCCAAGCCATGAACAAGTTGGGCGCCGTGATCGGCGCGGTCGCGGTCGTGGCCGGGGGATGGTTCGTCTGGCAATGGGGATTCTGCCGGTTTTACGTGGAGCCGGGCGCCATGGCGATCGTCACCGCCAAGACCGGCGCGGCGCTGCCGCCGGGGCAGATTCTCGCCCAGCCGGGCCAGAAGGGCATTCAGGAACAGGTGCTCGGCGAGGGCCGGCATTTTCTCAATCCCTGGTTGTACGAGCACAAGATCATGCCGGCGGTCGCCATTCCCGCCGGCAGGGTGGGGGTGGTCACCTCCATGGTCGGCGCCGAATTGCCAGCGGGCGAGTTTCTGGCGGAACCCGGCCAGAAAGGCATCTGGCGCCGGGTCCTGGGTCCCGGCAAGCACCGCCTGAATTCCTACGGCTACCGGATCGACATCGTGGACGCCATCAGCATCCCGGTGGGTTACGTCGGCGTGGTGACCAGCCTGTCGGGCCAGCAGACCACGCCCGACGCCTTCGCCGGTCCGGGCGAAAAGGGCGTGCGCCAGGACATCCTGCAACCCGGCCTGTATTACGTGAATCCCAAGGAACTGCAAGTGGACCTGCTGGAAATCGGCGTCAATCAAGTGTCGCTGCTCGGCAAAACCGGCGGCGAGGTGGTGACCAAGGCGCAGATGGCGTCGCGCAATGTGGCGATGGAGGGCTTGCAGAGGCGGGCGCTGGCCGAGCAGAAGGAAAAACGGCTGGATTATCTGGCGCAGCAGCGGATGCAGGAACCGGCGGCGGAGCAGGGCAAGGCGGACAGCAGCCTGCGCCGCGCCGGCCCGGCCAAGCCCGCCGTTCCCAGCGCGCCGGCGGCTCCGTCGCCGCCAGTGCCGCCGGATTTCAGCAACCTGTTGAGTCTGAATCAGTTCGTCGAGTTTCCCTCCCGCGACGGCTTCGAGATCAGCCTGGATATGACGGTCGAGTTCGAGTTCCTGCCGGAGCACATCGCCTGGATTTATCAAAGCTACGGCGATTTGCCGGCGGTGGTGGACAAGATCATCATGCCGCAGATTCTGTCGGTGTCGCGGCTGAAGGGGTCGGCGTATCGCGCCAAGGACTTCATTGTCGGCGAGGGGCGAGAGAAGTTTCAGAACGATTTGACCGAGGCGCTGGCCCGAACCATCGAAGAGAAGCGCATCGTCGTCCACGACGCCCTGATCCGGCACGTCAACGTGCCCATGCAAATTCTCGACCCGATCCAACAGGCCAGCATCGCGGTCGAGCAGGACCTGACCAACAAGGAGAAGCAGAACACCGCCCGCAAACAGGCGGAACTCAATACCGGACTGGGGCTGGTGGAGCAGCGCCGCCAGCAGGTCGCCCAGGAAACCGAGAAGCTCAAGGCGGAGATTCAGGCCGATCAGGAAAAACAGGTCGCCCAACTCCGGGCGGAAGCCCAGCGACAGGCCGCCGAGATCGACAAGCAGACCGCGCTGGTCCGCGCCGACAAGACCCGCAAGCTGGGTCAGGCGCAGGCCAGCACCGTGACCTGGGTGGAAGGGGAAAAGGCCAAGGGCTTCGAACTGAAGGCGGCGGCGTTCGGCGATCCGGCGGCGTTTACCCTGTGGGAGTTCGCCCACAATCTGAACCCGGACGTGCGAGTCAACATCCTGCACGCCGGGCCAGGCACGTTGTGGACGGATTTGGAGAAAGCGACCCTGGGCGAACTGGGCGGGGCGGCGATGCTGAAACAGGGCCGTTAGCGCGATGCGTGGTTTTGCCCGAGAAGCGGGCAAACTCCGGCCATCACGTTCCGCTGCGCCAACCGCGCCTCGTGGCGACGGGTTAACTTTGGAGGATGGCGAACCCGTCGAGATTTCCTGTAGTGAAGGTTTTGATGGAAGTTATGCGGCTGATAAACGATAGCAAAATCAATTGGCTATTGTTAAATATAGCGGATTTTGGTAGATAACCGGAAACTGTATAATCACTTGTTCATTCCGACAGCCTATGGATAAGCTAATGAAAAAAATGAAAAAATCGCAAAAATTAGCCAAAGTGCGCGGCCGTGGTCGCGTACACGCATAACAGGCGTTAGGCAATAATGCGTGCCAATGATGAATGGAAAACATGATGACTGAAACGCCAGATAACACAAATAACCGACCGGTGTCCTTGAAACAACTGGCGGAAGAGTTAGGGTTTCATACATCATCGGTTCGGAAAGCCGTTGTCCGCAGAGGCTTCACGCCATTTAGGTTGTCAGAAGATAAAAATAAACCGCTTTTTTTGAGGTGTGAAGATGCTGAGCTGTTTAAGCATCAGATAGAAAATGAGCGGAATAATTCGGTGGTTTCTGGTATTAGTATTTCTCCATCAAGAATCAGTGGGGTATATTTTATTGAGGTTCCCTCTTACGAAGGAACAATAAGAGTAAAAATAGGGTGGAGTGACAATCTCTCTGACCGTCTTTCAACTTACCGCACAATCATTCCCGATCTTCGCATAAAAGCTGTTTGGCAAACAACAGATGCTTGGTGTGAGCGAGCGGCATTGAAGTGTGCTGAAAGAAAAGGTCGGCGTGTTCATCAAGAATTATTTGAATTTGAAGACATCGAATCAGTGTTAATGGAGCTAACTGATTTATTCTCCAAAATGGGCATGGAAAACAAGCATCATGAGTTGCTCAGAAATACCCAACACACCAATGCACCGGACGCGCTGACGCGCGCCGGTGATTTTTGACGTGTGTGCCGGGCATGGCAAGAAGCGAGTCGGGTGCAAGTCCCGATACCAGGTGTACGCAGAGCCGAAGGTTAGCCGAAGGGCAAGGGCGTCGCCGCGAGGCGGGGTCTGGAGGAAGTCCAAGG
>WBUJ01000012.1 GCA_008933795.1 Candidatus Contendibacter sp.
AGTTCCTGGGCGCGCAGGCCCGCCGCGTTGAGCAGCCCACGACAGCGCAATTCGAACGGTTCGTCGCCGCCGGTGCGCAGTACGATCCCGTCCGGTTCGATGCGCGCGCCAACGACCGGCGTGTGGGTGACCAGCGTCGCGCCGGCCCGTTCGGCGTCGCCCAGCAGCGCAAGCATCAACCCATGGCTGTCAAGGATGCCGGTCGATTCCGAATACAGGCCAGCGACCGCGCGCACCGCCGGTTCGATCCGGCCAATTTCGGCGGCGGTCAGCGGCTGGAGCGGAACGCCGTTGGCTTCTGCCCGCTGCGCATAGCTGGCGAGCGCGGGCAGTTCCGCCTCTTCGGCAGCAATCAGCAGCTTGCCGATCCGGCGATGGGCGACGCCGCGCTCGGCGCAGTACCGGTAGAGCAGGTCCTTGCCCCGCACGCACAGGCGGGCCTTGAGCGAGCCGGTCGGGTAGTACAGGCCGGCGTGGATGACCTCGGAATTGCGCGCCGAGGTTTGCGTGCCGAAGCGGGCCTCCATCTCCAAAATTAGCGTCTCGCGGCCCGCGAGCGCCCATTGCCGGGCGACCGCCAAACCCACCACCCCCGCGCCGACCACGACGACATCGACGGTTTCCACGGGAACCCGGCTGCCTCGCTGGCCTATTCGCCCCGGAACCGGGGTTTGCGTTTCTCCCGGAACGCATTCAAGCCTTCCTGATAGTCGTGGCTGTCGTACACGACGCGGCGCAGGCCCTGGATTCGCTCAAACAGTTCGGGCGTGACCGTGCGCGCGCTGGCCAGCAGCCGTAATTCCTCCTTCATCACCGCGATGCTCAAGGGCGAATTGACGACGATCTGGCCGGCGAGGCCGTACACGAAAGATTCGATTTCATCGGCGGGCTTGATGTAGTTGATGACGCCGAGGTTTAGAGCCTGCGCCGTGGGGATGGGTTGCGCCGTGAACAGCATCTCCTTGGCCACGGGCAGCGGAATCATGTTCATCAGCGTCAGGATGCCGCCCAGGTTATAGGGAACGCCGAGCTTGGCGGGGGTGATGGCGAAGGTGGCTTCGGGCGTGGCGACCAGGATGTCGCAGGCCATGGCCACCTCGCAGCCGCCGCCCCAAACGCCGCCCTCGATCAGGGCGATGACGGGCGCGGGAAATTCCTGGATCGCGCGAACCAGCACGCGCAACGAATCGCCCCAGCCGAGCGGGTCGCGGCCCCGGTCGGGCAACTCGCTGACATCGTGGCCGGCGGACCAGACCTTGACCCCGGCGGGGGCGCGCAACACGGCGGCGCGAATGCCTTGTTCCCGAAAGCATTCCAGCGCGGTGGTGATCTCGCCGATCAACGCTTCGCTGAGCGCGTTGCGTTTTTGCAGGTGATTCATCACGATCGTTCCGATCGCGTCTTGGGTTTCGGTCAGGATGAGCGGCACGATTTTTCTCCGAAATGTGATCATACGATCCCGTCTAACCCGGCATATTGCTTCCAACCTCCATAAGGATCAATCCCGCCAGCTTGCATCGTCCCTAATATTTCGATATTATTGGAAACATGGATAAATCAACCGCCATTGCCATTCTCGGCGCCCTCGCGCAGGACACCCGGCTCGATGTCTTCCGTCATCTGGCCCAGACCAGACCGCAACCCGCCGGTCAGGTGGGCGAGCGTTTCGGCCTGCCGCTGGCGACGCTGTCGTTTCATCTAAAGACCTTGCAGCAAGCCGGCCTGCTCGATTGCCGCCGTGAGGGCCGGCAGTTGATCTATCAGGCCCGCTGCGACGTGATCGTCGAACTGATGGCCTACCTGACCGAGCATTGCTGCAATTTGCCGGCACTTGACGCCAAGACGCTAATCCCCGTCGAAACCCTGACCTGGAAACCCGCCGCCATGAATCAGGAAAAAATCTACAAGGTGCTGTTCCTTTGCACCGGCAATTCCGCCCGCAGCATTTTGGCGGAAGCCACCATGAACCATCTCGGCCAGGGTCGCTTCCGCGCCTTCAGCGCCGGCAACTTTCCCACCGGCAAGGTCAATCCCTTCAGTCTGAAGCTGCTGGAATTGCAGGGTCTGTCGACTGAGGGGTTGCGCAGCAAGAGCTGGGATGAGTTCGCCACGCCCGACTCCCCGCCGCTGGATTTCGTGTTCACGGTTTGCGACAAAGCCGCGAACGAGGTGTGCCCGGTGTGGCCCGGCCAGCCGATGTCCGCCCACTGGGGCGTCGAGGACCCGGCGGCGGTGGAAGGCGACGACGCGCAGAAAATGCTGGCGTTTCGCAAGGCGCTGCGCGAACTGGAAAACCGCATCAAGATTTTCATGAACCTGCCCATCCGCTCGCTGGACAAGATCAAATTGCAGTCCCGGCTGAACGAGATTGGGCAAACCGTCCTGGAGAACGAATGAGCGCGGCCTGCGAAGTCGCCGCTCACCAGACTGAAGGTGCGCGGCTCGGTTTATTCGAACGCTACCTGACGCTGTGGGTGACGCTGTGCATCGTGGGCGGCATCGTGCTCGGCCACTTCCTGCCGGACGTGTTCCAGACCGTCGGCAAGCTGGAAATCGCTCAGGTCAACCTGCCAGTGGCGGTGCTGATCTGGCTGATGATCATCCCGATGCTGGTCAAGATCGACTTCGCCGCGCTGCGCGAGGTCGGGCAATACTGGCGCGGGATCGGCGTGACTTTGTTCATCAACTGGGGAATCAAGCCGTTCTCCATGGCGCTATTGGGCTGGCTGTTCGTCGGCGGGCTGTTCGCACCGCTGCTGCCGGCCAACCAGATCGAGTCCTACATCGCCGGACTGATCCTGCTGGCCGCCGCGCCCTGCACCGCGATGGTGTTCGTGTGGAGCAACCTCACCAAGGGCGAGCCGCATTTCACCCTAAGCCAGGTGGCGCTGAACGATGTGATCATGGTGTTCGCCTTCGGTCCCATCGTCGGCCTGCTGCTGGGGCTAACCTCGATCACCGTGCCGTGGCAAACCCTGCTGCTGTCGGTGGTGTTGTACATCGTCATTCCGCTGATTATTGCTCAAGTGGTGCGCGGCGCAGTCCTGCAATCCCGAGGTCTCGCGGGATTAACACGACTGCTGGATATTCTTGGTCCGACCTCGTTGGTGGCTTTGTTAACCACGCTGGTGCTGCTGTTCGGCTTCCAGGGTGAACAAATCGTCGCGCAACCGCTGGTCATTCTATTGCTGGCGATTCCGATCCTGTTCCAAGTGTTCTTCAACGCCGGACTGGCGTATTGGCTGAACCGCAAGGTCGGATCGCCGCACTGCGTTGCGGGACCGTCGGCGCTCATCGGCGCGAGCAATTTTTTTGAACTCGCGGTGGCGGCGGCGATCGCGCTCTTCGGCTTCGAGTCGGGTGCGGCGTTGGCGACCGTGGTCGGGGTGTTGATCGAAGTGCCGGTGATGCTGGTGGTGGCCAGCATCGTCAATCGCAGTCGCGGTTGGTATGAAGCCGGTTTGGCCGCCCGGTAAGCAGATTACGGCGAACGTCATTGCCGACCGATTGCGGCTGACGGAAAGTTTGCGTCTTTTCCAGCCGCGCTCGATCTGTAAGGGTACGACGCCATGCGCATCGCCATTTGCAACGAGAGGTGAAACCCATGCATACCTTGAAAAATGATGAAATCCGCCAGGCCGTGCGTCAACGCTATGGCCGTGTCGCTGAAAGCGACGGTTCGGGTTGTGGTTGCGGACCGGCGTGTTGCGACACGCTCCCCGCGAACGTCGATATCTTGTCTCAGGATCTCGGGTACACCACCGATGAAGTCGGCGCCGCACCCCAAGGCGCGAACCTGGGGCTCGGTTGCGGAAACCCGCAAGCCATCGCTGCGTTGAAACCCGGAGAGGTGGTGCTCGATCTCGGCAGCGGCGGCGGTTTCGACTGTTTCCTCGCGGCGCGCCAAGTGGGCGATACGGGGCGCGTCATCGGCGTGGACATGACCCCGGCCATGGTTTCCAAGGCGCGCGCCAACGCCGATCGAGGCGCTTACGGTAACGTTGAGTTTCGACTGGGCGAAATCGAGCATTTGCCGGTGGCCGATAGGACCGTGGATGTCGTGATCTCAAACTGCGTCATCAATCTTTCGCCCGATAAACCCCGGGTGTTCGCCGAGGCCTATCGCGTCCTGAAGCCAGGCGGACGGTTGGCGATTTCGGATGTCGTCGCCTTCGCCGAATTGCCGGAACACATTCGACAAGATATGGCCCTTTATACGGGCTGCGTAGCCGGTGCTTCCACGGTTGCGGAAGTCGAAGCGATGCTGCGGGCAAGCGGTTTTATCGAGATTCGCATCGCCCCAAAAGAGGAAAGCCAATCTTTCATTCGCGGCTGGGTACCGGGATCGGACATTACGGACTACGTGGTCTCGGCAACCATCGAGGCCATCAAGCCCGCGCCCTGAGCATCGCGTCCACTCGGGCGGCCCAGCCCCGTCGCGCTCATCCGGCAAGCCGCCTGCGCCGTGGCGCGGTGTTGCGAACGAAACACCCCCTCAACCCTCCATCGAAAAATTGAACCATGAACGTCCTGTTTCTGTGTACCGGTAATTCCTGCCGCTCGATTTTGGGCGAAGCGACTTTCAATCACCTCGCGCCGCCGGGCTGGCAGGCCCTAAGCGCCGGCAGTCATCCGACCGGTCAGGTGCATCCGCGTTCGCTGGCGCTGCTGGCGCGCGAGGGCATTTCGACCGAGGGCTATCACAGCAAGTCCTGGGACAATCTGCCGGTGACGCCCGACATCGTGATCACGGTTTGCGCCAGCGCGGCGGGCGAAACCTGCCCGGCGTATCTGGGACCGGTGTTGCGGACGCATTGGGGCGTGGACGACCCGGCCCATGCCACTGGAACCGATGAGGAAATCGACGCGGTCTTCATGCAAGCCTATCGGACGTTGCACGCCCGCATCGAGGCGTTCTTCGCTTTACCGCTGGCCGAGTTGCAAAATGACCGCGCCCGTCTGAAGGCCGAGATGGACCGTATCGGCACGCTAGTGCCTTAGCCGTTGGTGGAGACGCTGCCATCCGGATGGCGCCAATTCTCCTGACCTGCATGGCGCGGCCTGAGCGAGGAATCTTCCCATGACAACTCTATCCACATCTCACGCGTCGACAAGCGCATTCGCCGATATCCCGAACCGGTTGCGCGCCGCGTTGCGCGATGACCCGGTCGAATTCAAATGGTTGGGTGGCATCGTCGCCGTGTTTCTGCTGGTCTTTTTCATGCCGGTGGGCGCGGCGCGCTTCGACAACGCCATCCTGGAAGGGCTGGCATTGCTGAACTGGTATGCCCGCGAGCATGTGATGCTCTGCCTGGTGCCGGCCTTCTTCATCGCTGGAGCTATCGCGGTGTTCATCAGCCAGGACGCGGTGATGAAGTATCTCGGTCCCACGGCGAACAAGGCCGCCGCTTACGGGGTCGCCTCGGTGTCCGGTTCGATTCTGGCGGTGTGTTCCTGCACCGTGCTGCCATTGTTCGGCGGTATTTATCGGCGCGGCGCGGGACTGGGACCGGCGATTGCGTTTCTCTATTCCGGTCCGGCGATCAACGTGCTGGCCATCGTGCTGACCGCCAAGATTCTCGGTGTCGAACTCGGTGTGGCGCGGGCGGTGGGCGCAGTGAGTTTCGCGCTGGTGATTGGATTGATCATGCACTGGATTTACCACCGCGAGGAGCAAACGCGGGCCGCGAATCAGAAGGGTTTTGCGCTGAGCGCCGACCAGGGTCGGCCATTGGGCGACACGGCGGCGTTTTTCGCGCTAATGATCGCCGTACTCGTGCTCGCCAACTGGGCGCCGGCTCGCGCCGAGGACAGCGCGGTGTGGCACGCGATCTTTACCTGGAAATGGCCGCTGACCGCACTGGCGGGCGTGGGTCTGGCCGGGTTGTTGGTCTGGCGCTGGCGGTGGGCTTGGCAACCACTGGCCGCGACTGCTGCGATCGTCGCTGTTCTGGCCGGGCTGATTCCCCAACATCCCGAACTGGCGTTCAGCGCTGGCCTGATCGGTTTGACCCTGGCCGCCGCGACGCAACCCGGCGACGGCGAGGAGTGGCTGAGTCAGACCTGGAGTTTCGCCAAGCTGATCATGCCACTGCTGCTGGGCGGCGTGTTGCTGGCCGGATTCCTGCTCGGTCGGCCCGGTCACGAGGGCATCATCCCGTCCGAATGGGTCGGCGCGGCCGTCGGCGGGAATTCGCTGGCCGCCAATTTCTTGTCCGCGCTGGTTGGCGCATTCATGTACTTCGCCACCTTGACCGAAGTGCCGATTGTTCAGGGCTTGCTCGGTTCGGGGATGGGCAAGGGACCGGCGCTGGCGCTGTTGCTGGCGGGTCCGGCGTTGTCGTTGCCGAACATGCTGGTGATTCGCGGCATTCTCGGCACGCAAAAAACGGTGGTTTATTGTGCGCTGGTGGTAGTCATGGCGACTGTCACCGGCTGGGTGTTTGGCGCGTTTTATCCATGAGGAGTAAAGGCCATGAAACTGCAAATTCTCGGTAAGGGTTGTGCGAAATGCGTCGCGCTCGGCGAACACGCCGAAGCCGCCGCCAAGGCTTTGGGACTGGAGTATGAACTGGAGAAAGTCACCGACCTGAATGCCATCATCGACGCCGGTGTCATGACCACACCGGCGCTGGCAGTGGACGGCGAAGTGAAAAGTACCGGCAAGGTGCTGTCGGTCGAGGAGATCAAAAAACTGTTGAGCGCCTGACGCGGCCCGCTTGGTCAACACCATGAGCCACGTCCACGAACACCCACATCACCACCACCACGGCGAAACCGCAGGCCGCGTCCTGTGGCTGGCCACCGGACTGACCTTGGCCTATGCCGGGGTGGAAGCGGGCGTGGGCTGGTGGACGGGATCGCTGGCGTTGGTCGCCGACGCCGGCCACATGGTCAACGACGCCGCCGCGTTGGCGCTGGCGGCGATCGCGGCCTGGCTGGCTCGCCGACCGGCCTCGGCCCGGCACAGCTACGGTTTTGGCCGCGCCGAATTGATCGCGGCCCTGATCAATAGCCTGGCGCTGCTGATCCTGGTAGCCTGGATCGCGGTCTCCGCCGTCCAGCGCCTCCACGACCCGCAACCCGTCATCGGCGAGGCGGTGTCGCTAGCCGCCGCCGTCGGACTGGCGATCAACATTCTGGTGGCGTGGCTGCTCGGTCGGGGTGAAAAGAACCTCAATGTTCACGCGGCGTTGCTGCACGTTCTCGGCGACTTGTTGGGTTCGGTCGCCGCCCTGCTCTCCGGCATCATCATCGCCTTCACCGGCTGGACACCCATCGACCCGTTGCTGTCCCTCGGCATCGGCGCGCTCGTTCTGGTTTCCAGCCTGCGCCTGCTGCGCGAAGCCCTGCACGGGCTGATGGAAGGCACGCCGTTCACGCTGGCGCCGGAAGAAGTCGGACGGGCGCTGGCAACCGTGCCGGGCGTGGCCTCGGTGCATGACCTGCACATCTGGAGCGTGGCCTCGGAGCAGACGCTGCTCTCGGCCCATCTGGTGGTGCGGGACCTGCGCCAGTGGGAACTCGTGCTCGACGCCTGTCATGCTCTCCTTGTCGAGCGTTTCGGCATCCAGCACGCCACCCTGCAACCGGAACCGGAAACTCGGGCGGTGCATTGGCTGGACGCACCGCCTCGTCTCCGCCATCGAAGTGGGCGGTAAATATTACAAATCAATAGGTTAATGATGATTCAAGTTGGCAAAGCATCAATGTCGCCGCGCCGCAACGCGGCTCGTTGGCATACTGCGAGGTCCGCCGGATCGGCGCTGGCGCATCGTCCCGCGCCATGCGCGTAAAACCCCGTTTGGCGAAGTAATCCTGGGCCGTGTTCGTCAGCAGATAAAGCGCCGAGATGCCCAATTGGCGGGCGGCGGCGGCAACCTGTGCAAACATTCGGGCGGCGATGCCCTGGTTGCGAAACTCCGGCGCGACGACGAACGAGCGCAACAATCCAATGCCACTTCCGCAATTCTCCAGCCCCCCGACCCCGATGATTTGATAACCGTTGTCGGCGACGAAGAAAGTTGAGAGATGCCGCTCGATGTCGCTGGCCGGAAGTTGCGCCGACGAAAGCAACAATTCAATCCCCCGAAGATCCGAATCAAGTGATTTTCTGACGGATATCCGAGCCTGAATCGAACCTTCTGCAATAGCTTCTTGTGCTGCTTTGGAAAGCACGCTCCAACCCCTCCGTCCGCGCAATCGCAAAAAAGTCATCAATGTCGGCGTCAAAATCCGCCCGTAATTCGATCCGTCGACATCCTCCCCGATCTTTAGGCCGGGAAGGATGTCAAGGCAAGCGTAATTCCACTGCGGTCTCGCCATAAAATTTGTCATAAGTCAAGCATGGTACGGCTCTTTTTCCAGGAACGAGATCCGAATTTTTGCCGCCGGCTCGACCGGCGAGAGTACAATATCCGTCAAGCGATCCTTTAGCCGCCGCACGACTCATTCCGGGCCAAAACACTGCCGGTCCAGCTTCATGCCCGCCGCCTCTCCCGCATCGCCAACCACCGCTTCCATCCCCGAACCTTGCGGTACGGTCACTGCCGTGCGCGGCAGCGTGGTGGACGTGCGGTTTCCCAGCCATCTGCCGCCCCTGCGCCAACGCCTGCTGGCCGGACGGCGGTCGGAAGTGGTGCTGGAAATCAGCGAGCACCTCAGCACCGACACGGCGCGCGGCATCGCCCTGACCGCCACCCAAGGATTGGCGCGCGGCGAACCGGTGTGGGACAGCGGGACGCCACTGACCGCGCCGGTCGGGCCGGCGTTGCTGGGGCGGATGGTCAACGTGTTCGGCGCGACGATTGATGGCGGGCCGCCGTTGGTCGGAGTCGAACAGCGGGCGATTCATCAACCGCCGCCGCCGTTGCGCCAGCAGCAGCTCGGGCGCGAACGGTTCGAAACCGGCATCAAGGTGATCGACCTGCTCTGTCCGTTGGAGCGCGGCGGCAAGGCCGGCCTGTTCGGTGGCGCGGGCGTGGGCAAGACCGTCATCATCACCGAGTTGATCCACAACATGGTCGGGCGCTATCAGGGCGTCAGCCTGTTCTGCGGCATCGGCGAACGCTGCCGCGAGGCCGAGGAACTGCACCGGGAGATGCGCGACGCCGGCGTGCTCGATCAGGCGGTGCTGGTGTTCGGCCAGATGGACGAACCGCCGGGCGCGCGCTTTCGGGTGGGTCACGCGGCGCTGACCATCGCCGAGTATTTCCGCGATACCGCCCGCCGCGATGTGCTGTTGCTGATCGACAATATCTTCCGCTTCGTGCAGGCGGGCGCGGAAGTCTCCGGCTTGATGGGCCGGTTGCCGTCGCGGGTGGGTTATCAGCCGACCTTGGGCAGCGAACTGGCGGAACTGGAGGAACGGATTTGCAGCACGGCCAACGGCGCGATGACCTCGGTGCAGGCCGTGTATGTACCCGCCGACGATTTCACCGATCCCGCCGCCGCTCACACTTTCGCGCATCTGTCGGCGGTGCTGGCCTTGTCGCGACAACGGGCCAGTCAGGGCCTTTATCCGGCGGTGGACCCGCTGGCTTCGGATTCCAAATTGCTGACGCCGGTCGTGGTCGGCGAACGCCATTACCGGATCGCTCAGGCGGTGCGCCGCACCCTGGCCGAGTACGAAGAATTGAAGGACATCATCGCCATGCTGGGATTGGAGGAACTGTCACCCGGCGACCGGGCCACCGTGCATCGGGCGCGGCGGCTGGAACGCTATCTGACCCAACCGTTCTTCACCACCGAACATTTCACCGGACGGGTCGGGGTCAGCGTACCGCTCACGCAAACGCTGGACGATTGCGAACGCCTGCTCAACGACGAATGCGCCGACTGGTCGGAGCAGACGTTGTACATGATCGGCCGGCTCGACGAGGCGCGGCGATGCGCCTGAAACTGCTCACGCCCACCGAAGTGCTGGTGGACGAAATTGCCACCAAGATCAACGCTGAAGGGCCGGACGGGCAGTTCTGCCTGCTGCCCCGCCATCGTGATTGGGTGGCGGCGCTGGTTCCCGGCATTCTCGGATTTACCACCCCGGACGGCGGCGAAACCTTCGTGGCGGTGGATCAGGGGGTGCTGGTCAAATGCGGGGATGAGGTGTTGATTTCGGTACGGCGGGCGGTGCGCGACTGCGACTTGGCATGTCTGCGGGGGGTGGTGGAAACTCGCTTCCGCCATTACGACGATCAGGAAAAAGCAGCGCGCGGCGCCATCGCGCGACTGGAGGCCGGAGTGATCCGCCGCTTTCTGGAATTGCAGGAGCCGCCACGATGAAACCGTCACGAGTTCCCAACCATCTACCAGCGCAAGTCGCGCGCAGGGCCGACCGCAAGCTGCGCGCGCGCGCCGCCGGACCGCTGGGGCCGTGGTTCGGTTTGGGTGTGTTCGGAATCATTGGCTGGAGTGTAGCGTTGCCGGCGGTGCTGGGCGCGTTGCTCGGCCTGTGGCTGGATCACGCCCATCCCGGCCGCTTTTCCTGGACTTTGAGCCTGCTGCTGGCTGGGCTGGCGCTGGGCTGCATCGCCGCCTGGCAGTGGGTGGACCGGATGGGGCCGCCGCATGATTGAAGGGTTGGGTTGGCTCCTGGCCGTTCTGGGCGGCGCGGCGCTGGGGCTGTTCTATTACGCCGGCCTGTGGTTCACCCTGCGGCGTTTGCCGGAGCAGACGCATCCCGCGCTGTGGGTGTTCGGCAGTTTCACCCTGCGGCTGGCGGTCAGCATGGCCGGTTTCTATGTCATCCTCGGCCCGGATCGCCATCTGCCACGTCTGGGCGTGGCGCTGCTGGCCTTTATCGTCGCGCGGGTGCTGTTGACCCGCCGGTTGCGGCCGGTGACGGAGCCACGCCCATGAGGTCAACGGGTCGCGCAGCACCTGGATGGATCAGCGCCCCTCGTTTTCCTCGGCCACCACCAGATCCTTCAAGCTCTGCCCTTTTAAGGTCTGGCCAATCGCGGCATTGATCCGACCCATGACCTCTCTCACAACGGCTGGCGGGCAGCTTGCCCCTCCTTCTTCCCGCACCGCCGCCACAATATCCTCCAACCCAATGCCGCCAATATCATGGGCGGGCAGATAAACAGGCGGATCGTCGCTGCTGGCGACGATCAACTCTTTCCGCCGCAGCGCCTCGACAACCTCGGTTACCACTTCGGGAGAGGATCCCTCACATCGGGCCGCCAACCGGTTCAGGGTCCAGAGCGGATCGCGACGGTAATGAGCGCGCCCGATCAGCGTCATAATCGTCAGCGCCAGAACGCTCCGCTCACTGTCGCGCAACCCGCCGCCAGCCCCTCGTGGCCGCAGCCGGTGGGGATTTTGCCAATAGCAGGCCACCTGCGCGCCCACCAGGACGATCAGCCAGCCCACATTCACCCAGATCACGAACAGCACTGCGGCGGCAAAGCCCGAGTAGATGGCCGAGTAGCTGGACGAATTGGCCACGAATTTGGCAAAGATCAAACCGGTCGCATACCAGAGCACGCCCGCGAAGACGCCACCAGCCAGCGCTGCCCTCAGCCGCACTCGGGTATTGGTGAGAAAGACGTACATAAAAGTGAAGGCCATGCAGATCAGCAGATACGGCATCACCCGCCCCAGCCCGAGAATGAGGACGCCAAACGGTTCGATGGCCACTAACCGCTGGACCCAGGCGTGGTTCAGCGCCGAAGCGGTGACGCTAAGGCCGGCGAAGAGCAAGACCGGTCCCACCAGCAGGACGCTGAGATACTCGCTGAAGCGCCGGCCCAACCCCCGGGCGCGGGGCACCCGCCAGATTTCATTGAAAGCCTCCTCGATTTTCTGGAACAGGCTCAGCACGGTGTAAAACAACAGGGCGATGCCCAGGGACCCCAGTACCCCGACTCGCAGGTTATTGACAAAGTCGAGAATCCGCTGGCCCGCTTCCAGCCCAGCCTGACCCATGGGCTCCAGATAACCCATCAACAGGGGTTCCAACTGGTTTTGCACGCCAAAGCCCTTGAGCACGGAAAAGATGACGGCCAGCAGCGGCACCAGCGACAGCAGTGTTGTATAAGCCAGGCTGCTGGCCTGCCGGTTCAGTTGGCCATCGGCGAATTTGAGGACGATGCTGTACAGCAGCCGTGTCAGAACAACCAGCAGCCGTTCCAGCCGGGGACGCTCGGCGCGATCTTCCTCGAAGGCCCAGCGACGCCACCGGGCGGTCCAGCGTTGCACGTCGGACATGGCGGTTCAGTGGATATCCATCGGTTATCAATCAGTTTTCACGGCTTCCATGGCGGTGAGGCCCTCACGCTGGCTTTGCAGCCGGTCGAGCGCTCCGTCGACGGTCAGAGAATGCGGAGCGCTGATGCCACAGGGAGAGTGTGAAGATTGATTCATAAGCGTTTGATCCATGCCTCGGTGAAGTGGTAGACCGATCCGTTGCCGCCGATCTGACCCGACGTTTAGGGCCCCGTATTATGACCGATTACCTCAGAGGTGGTTTTGCACGGCGTCTGATTTTTGAATCTCGATGCACCGCCGGCTTAACGATTATGTTATATTGCAATGCAGCAAGACGGTTAAAGTCCCGTCCATCCAGACACAGCGGTCCACTTTACGTTGCACGGGCGCTCTCCGCCCCGACTTGGATGACAAGCCCACGTGTCGGCCCTGCATGACCACAAACCCGTTCCACGGGTCATCGATTAGGATTCAACTCCATGCGTATCGCCATGTTTTCCTCGGAATCCCTCCACTCCATTTCCTCTGGCGGCCTCGGCGTGCATGTGACGGAACTTGCCGCCGGCCTGCAGCGGCGGGGACATGACCTGCACGTCATCACCCGGCGCAAGGAGGATCAAAAATACTATGACTGCATCGACGGCGTGCATTATCACCGCGTCGATCACGGCCTGAGCGAAAACGACGTCGAGTGCATGGACTACATGTGCAAGGCTATGGCCCATCGTTTCCACGAAGTGACTTCGATGGTCGGCAAATTCGAAATCGTGCATGCTCACGACTGGCTGACTGCCAACGCCATGAAATACGCGATGGACGGGTTCGGCACGCCGGGCGTGCTGACGATGCACTCCACCGAGTATGGCCGCGACGGCAACGTGTTCTACGAAGGCTTCGCCCGTTGGGTCCGCGACGCCGAAGCCGCCGGTTGCCACAATGCCCATCTGGTAATTGCGGTCAGCCAGTTCCTGGCCGACGAACTGCGCCGGATTTACCAGGTCCCGAACGAGAAAATTCACGTCGTCCCTAACGGCGTCAACTATCACGCCTTCGACGGCTTCATCAATCCGGCCGAGGTCAAGGGCCGCTACGGCATCGCCCCGCTGGCGCCGACCATTTTTTCGCCGGGCCGGATGACGGTGCAGAAAGGCATGGACATGCTGGTTGAGGCCGTGCCGATGGTACTGGGGTCCTATCCGGAAACCCGGTTCGTTATTTCCGGCGAGGGACCGGAGAAGGATGCCGTCGTGCGGCGTGCCTACGAAGTCGGCGCCAGCGGGGCGATTGTCTTTCTCGGCCACATGCCCCGCTGGCAATATATCGACCTGATGCGTTCCTGCGACATCGTGGCGGTGCCCAGCCGCAACGAGCCGTTCGGCATCGTCGTACTAGAGGCTTGGGCCGCAGGCAAGCCGGTGGTCGCCACCACCGCCGGCGGACCGCGGGAATTTGTCTGGCACGACGTAAACGGTTTCCTGGTCGACGCCAACGCGGGCGGCATGGCGCATGGCATCGGTTCGCTGTTGGCCGATCATGATCATTGCCGGGCGCTTGGCGCCAACGGTCGCAAGGCGGTGGAGGAAAAATTCAATTGGGACAACGTGGCCGCCTACACCGAGGGGGTTTATCATGTCGTGGCGCGCTGATGTCGCCGTCACGAGAATCTCGCGCTCGGCGTCCTCACCACATGCTCCCTTGAAGTAGAGGAAGAGCGCCAGACCACCGATTGTTTTGCAGGACTCCCTTCCCCTGGCAGGGAAGGGCCGGGTAATCACTCCTGAGCAGGGCTAACATGACCATTAGTCCCGACCAGACCATCCTGTTCGAATTCGGTTTTGTTCGGATCAACGCCACCCTGGTTTTTACCTGGCTGACCATGGCCCTGCTGGTCGGTTCGGCCCGCTGGACCACCCGCAAGTTGTCCGCTACCGGCGAACTGTCGCCCTGGCAAAACCTGCTGGAAGTGCTGGTCGAGGGTGTCCAGAACCAGATTCGCGACATCGCCCGCCAGGACCCCGGCCCATTCCTGCCCTTCATCGCCACCCTGTTTCTCTTCATCGCCATCTGCAACCTGTTGGCGGTCGTTCCCGGTTACGAACCACCCACCGGTTCGTTGTCCACCACCACCGCGCTGGCGCTGTGCGTATTCTTTGCAGTGCCGTTTTATGGCATCCGCCGGCATGGTTGGCGCGGCTTCCTGCATCTGTACTTGGAGCCGACTCCGCTGATGTTGCCGCTCAACCTCATCGGCGAACTGGCCCGCACGGTGGCGCTGGCCGTGCGGTTGTACGGCAACGTGATGAGCGGGGGACTGGTGGCGGCCATTCTGTTACTGGTGACGCCCCTAGTGTTTCCGGCGCTGATGCACGCCTTGGAACTGCTGACCGGGCTGATTCAGGCGTATATTTTCGCGGTGCTGGCGACCGTGTTTATCGCCGCCGCAGCCACCGCCCAGGAACAGACCGCCAACCTTTCCCAATCCCGTAGGTGAGGCAAGCATTCATGGACCCCGCGCTCGTGATCGGCATCGTTTCCATCGTCACCGCCGGCCTGACGGTTTGCCTCGGCACCATCAGCCCGGCCCTGGCCGAAGGCCGCGCCGTGGCTCAGGCGCTGCTGGCCATCGCCCAGCAACCCGATGAGGCCGCCACCCTCAGCCGCACCCTGTTCGTCGGGCTGGCGATGATCGAATCCACTGCGATCTACTGCTTCGTGGTATCGCTGATCCTGATCTTCGCCAACCCGTTTTGGAATCATTTTATCGCCGCGACCGGCCGGTAGTCATGCAACTCGACTGGTTCACCGTCGCCGCCCAGATCGGCAATTTTCTGCTGTTGCTATGGCTGCTCAAGCGGTTTCTGTATCGCCCGATCCTCGCCGCGATGGCCGCCCGCCAGCAGCGGGTCGCCGCCGCATTGACGGAAGCGCAAGCCAAGGCGGCAGCAGCCGAAGCGCTGCAACACGATTACTTGGCGCGGCAACAGGAACAGACAGCCAGCCGGGAAACCTGGCTGACGCAGGCGCGGGAAGAAGTCGTCGCGCAACGACAAATCTGGTTGGCGCAGGCGCGGACCGAAGCGGAGGAAGCGCGGGGGCGCTGGCGGACTGAATTGCAGCGGGAACAGCAGGAGTATCGGCGGACGCTGCAACGCGAGGCCGGCCAGCGGTTGCTGGCGCTGGTCCGGCGCGCGCTTCACGATTTGGCCAATGCCGAACTGGAGGCGCAAATGGCCTCGGCCCTGCTGGCGCGATTGCACGCGCTGGACGGCGAAACCCGGCAAACGCTAGCCCAAGCCGCCCGGGACGGTTGTGCGATCCTCACCGCCTTTCCGCTGCCGGAACCCCAGCGGCGAACGCTGACCGACGGCTTGCAACAGTTTCTCAGCCCCGAACTGAACCTGGATTTTCGTTCCGATCCCACCGCCTCCTTCGGCATCACTCTGACAACTCCCAGCCAGCGATTGGCTTGGACCCTGGACAGCTACCTAGACGGGTTCGCCGCCGAATTGCAGGCGCTGATTCCACCCGCCGGTGGCGACAACGCATCGGCTTATGACCAAGCCTGAGTGGTTGACCGGCTTCGATGCCGCCCTGAACGGCTACCATCCACCCTCGCGCCCGGTCGAAATCGGGACCGTCACCGCAGTTGGTCAGGGCGTGGCGCGGGTGCGCGGTCTGCCGGGGGTGGCGGCGATGGAACTGGTCCGCTTCGCCGACGATTCGACCGGCATCGCCTTCGACCTGGGCGTTGCGGAAGTCGGGGTGGTGCTGCTGCGCGATCGGGGTGGCTTGCGGGCCGGTGCGACCGTGGAGCGCACCGGACGGGTGCTGGATACGCCGGTCGGCGCGGCCTTGCTGGGGCGGGTCGCGAACGCGCTCGGCGAACCGCTGGACGGCGGCGATTCGATCACGACCGGGGAACGCTGGCCGGTGGAACGGCCCGCGCCGCCGATCCTGGCCCGCGCGCCGGTCAGCGTGCCGCTGGCGACCGGCATCAAGGCGGTGGACGCTGCCATCCCCATCGGACGCGGCCAGCGGGAATTGATTCTGGGCGATCGCCAGACCGGCAAGACCGCCCTGGCGGTGGACGCCATCCTCAACCAAGCCGATCAGGGCGTGATCTGCGTCTACTGCGCCATCGGTCAGCGCGGCGCGGCGGTGGCGCAGGTAATCGCCGCCTTGCGCCGGCGTGGGGCGTTGACCTACAGCGTGGTCGTGGTCGCCGCCGGCGAAGATCCGCCGGGTCTGCAAATGCTCACTCCCTACGCGGCGACCAGCATCGCCGAATGGTTCATGACCCAGGGGCGCGATGTGCTGATCGTGTACGACGACCTGACCCGCCATGCCCAAGCCTATCGGGAACTGTGCCTGTTGCTGCGCCGTCCACCAGGACGAGAGGCGTTTCCCGGCGATATTTTCTACCTGCATTCCCGCCTGCTGGAACGCGCCGCCCGCTTGCGCCCAGAGTACGGCGGCGGCTCGCTGGCGGCGCTGCCGCTTGTCGAAACCGAGGCGCAAAACCTCGCCGCCTATATTCCGACCAATCTGATTTCGATCACCGACGGGCAGATCTATCTCGCGCCGACGCTGGCGCGCAAGGGCATCTGGCCGGCGGTGGACATCGGTAAATCGGTGTCGCGGGTCGGCGGCAAGGCGCAGTTGCCGGCCTACCGGGCGGTGGCCGGAGAATTGCGGCTGGCCTACGCCCAGTTCGAGGAGATGGAAGCCTTCGCCCGGTTCGGCACCCGGCTCGACGACGCCACCCGCCGCACCATCGACCGGGGACAACGGTTGCGGGAAGTGCTGAAACAGCCGCAATATCAACCACTGCCAGCGGCCGAACAGATCGCGGTGCTGTTGGCCGTCACCCAAGGCGTGTTCGACCCCGTACCGCTGGAGCGGATCGGCGAGGCCGAGCGAACGGTGCGAGCGGCGGCGGCAACCCACTGTGCGGAGATCGGTCAACGAATCGCGGCGGGCGCCGACCTGAACGAAGAGGACCGTCACGCCCTGCTCGCCGCTGCTCGCGCGGCGCTGGCCACTCTCTCCCCCATCACCCCCGACTCCTCTCCCGCCAGCGGGCGATGGCAGTAAATCCCGCCGCTATGCCGACCCTGGACAGCCTGCGCCATACCGTCGCCACGGTGGAGAACCTGCAAGGCATCGTCCGCACCATGAAAACCCTGGCGGCAGTGAGCATCCGCCAATACGAACAGGCGGTTGTGGCGGTCACCGACTACGAGCGGGCAGTACGGCTGGGATTGGCGGCGCTATTGGTTGAAGCGGCTCCTGTCCGTCCTCAATCCGACCTCTCCGTATCAAGAGTCAGAGAACCCCTCATCGGCGTGGTGGCGTTCGGTTCCGATCATGGCCTGTGCGGGCGGTTCAACGAGGACTTGGCCGAGCACATCCGCGCGGGACTGGCCAAATTCCCGGCATACGGTCATCGTATTCTGGCAGTTGGCGTCCGTCTGGCGGCCGTGCTGGAGAGCATGGGCTTGATCCCGGAGCAGACGTTCTACACCCCCGCCGCCGCAACCGGTATCGTGTCCACCTTGCGCCAGATGTTGCCAACGCTGGAGCACTGGCGCAACGCGGGAGTCGAGCGGTTGCTGTTATGCCAGCAGCGGCCGCAGGCGGGTATGCGCCCGACGCCCCATATGTTGGCGTTGCTGCCACTCGAACCTGCTGCTTTCCAAAGTCTGGGACCGTGGCCTGGACGCTCGTTGCCCGGTTATTACGGCGACCGGGCAACCCTGCTGACCACCCTGCTGAGCGAGTGGCTGTTCATCGCCTTCTTTCGCGCCTGCGCCGAATCGCTGGCCAGCGAGCACACCAGCCGGCTGCTGGCCATGCAAAATGCCGAACGCAACATCGAAGACAAGTTGACGGCGTTGCACGCGCTTTACCACCAGCAGCGGCAGGAAGCGATCACCACCGAACTGCTGGATGTCATCGTCGGCTTCGAGGCGCTGGCGGCCCCGTTGCAACCCTAAGCGAACCGCCATGACCACCGCGATTGTCATCGTTTTCCTTATCGTCTACCTCGGCATGATCCTCGGCGGGCTGCCGTTCCTGCAACTCGACCGCACCGGCGTGGCGTTGTTGGGGGCGATTGCGCTGGTCGGCATCGGGGCGGCGACGCCCGACGAGGCCGTGCGGTCGTTGCACCTGCCGACGCTGATTCTGCTGTTCGCGTTCATGGTGCTCTCGGCGCAACTGCGGCTGGGCGGCTTCTACGCCTGGGTCACCCTGAAACTGGCGGCGCTGTCGCTGACGCCGCCGCTGTTGCTGGGCGCGCTGATTGGGGGAGTGGCGGCGCTGTCGGCGGTGTTCAGCAACGATATCGTGTGCTTGGCGGTCGCGCCGGTGCTCATCGACGCCTGCCGGCGGCGCGGCCTCGACCCGATGCCCTATTTGCTGGCGCTGGCCTGCGCGGCCAACGTCGGTTCGGCCGCCACCTTGATCGGCAATCCCCAGAACATGCTGATCGGCGCGACCTTGCGGCTATCGTTCGGCGGCTATGTCGCCGAGGCGATCGGGCCGGTGCTGCTCGGCCTGCTGGCGACCTGGGGGATCATCGTCTGGCAAACGCGCGGACGCTGGACCGATTCCCTGGATGCAGCCGGCGCCGTGTCGGCGCGTCGGGCGGACGATCTGCCTGCCTTCGACTCCTGGCAAACCGCCAAGGGGTTGACGGTCGCGGCGGCGTTGCTAGGGGTATTTCTCTTCACCGCATGGCCGCGCGAGGCGGCGGCGCTGGTTGGCGCGGGCGTGCTGCTGAGCAGCCGCAAGCTGCATTCCCGGCGGATGCTAGGGTTGGTGGACTGGGAGCTGCTGGTGTTGTTCGTCGGCCTGTTCGTGGTCAACCATGCCTTGCAACACACCGGCCTGGTGGCCGAGGCGGTGGCCGGACTGGCGGTGGTGGGGGCGCCGCTCGATCAACCGGGACCGCTGTTCGCGGCGGCGGCGGTGCTCAGCAACCTGGTTTCCAACGTACCGGCGGTGATGCTGCTGCTGCCGGCGGCGACCCACCCGCTGGCCGGCCCGATTCTGGCGTTGGCCAGTACCCTGGCCGGTAACCTGTTGCTGGTGGGTAGCATCGCCAACCTGATCGTCGCGGACGCGGCGGAACGGCGCGGCCTCCGCCTCGACTGGCGTCGTCATGCCAGCGTCGGCGTACCGGTCACCCTAGCGACCCTGGCGATGAGCGCCTTGTATTTTGGCTGGCGGCTAGCGCGCCCATGACCATCCACCGCGACCGGGTTTTCCTTGCCCGTGGCCTGACCAAAATCTATCCCATGGGCGAGATTCAAGTGCAGGCGTTGCGCGGTGTTGATCTGGAACTGTTCGCCGGTGAATTCGTGGTGCTGCTGGGACCGTCGGGCAGCGGCAAGTCCACGCTGCTGAACATCCTGGGCGGGCTGGACTCGCCCAGCAGCGGCGCCATGCAATACGGCGGGCGCGATCTCAGCGTGTACGATGACGCTGAACTCACCCGCTATCGGCGCGAGCATGTCGGCTTTGTATTCCAGTTCTACAATCTCATTCCCAGCCTGACGGCGCGGGAGAACGTTGCCCTGGTCACGGAAATCGCTCGGAATCCGCTCCCGCCGGAGGAGGCGTTGACCCTGGTTGGGCTGGCCGACCGCCTGGACCATTTCCCGGCCCAGCTTTCGGGCGGCGAACAACAGCGGGTGGCCATCGCCCGAGCGGTGGCCAAGCGCCCTGAAGTATTGCTGTGCGACGAACCCACTGGCGCGCTCGACGTGCAGACCGGCGTCCTGGTATTGGCGGTCATCGACCGCGTGAACCGGGAACTGGGCACCACCACCGTCGTCATCACCCACAACGCCGCCATCGCCGCCATGGCCGACCGGGTCATCCATCTCAGCAACGGTCTGATCGCCCGCATTGACCACAACGCCCAGCGGCAGGCTCCGCATGAGATCGTCTGGTAGGCCGGCATCGCCATGAGAGCCCTGGATCGCAAGCTGTGGCGCGAACTCTGGCAACTGAAGGGCCAGGCCATCGCCATCGCGCTGGTGATCATCAGCGGCGTCGCTATTCACATCATGTTCGGCGCCACCCTGGACGCGTTGCGCCAGACCCGCGCCCGCTATTATCAGGATTACCGCTTCGCCGACGTGTTCGCTTCGTTGAAACGCGCGCCGGAGAGTCTGCAGGCGCGCATCGCGGCCCTTCCCGGCGTCGCCGAGGTCGAAACCCGGGTGGTCGCCGGGGTGAATCTGGAAGTCGCTGGATTTACGGAGCCGATCACCGGTCGGTTGATCTCCATCCCCGACACCCGCGAACCCCGGTTGAACCGCCTCTATCTGCGCCAAGGGCGCCTGACGGCGGCGGACCGTAGTGATGAGGCGGTCGTCAGCGAGGCGTTCGCCGAAGCCCACCGGCTGGAACCGGGCGCCAAGCTGCGGGTCGTCATCAACGGTCGCCGCCAGACGCTGACCATCGTCGGCACGGCCCTGTCGCCCGAGTACATCCATCAGATGCGCCCCGGTTCGATTTTTCCCGATTATCGGCGTTATGGCGTGCTGTGGATGGGCCGCCGGGCGCTGGGCGCCGCTTACGGCATGGAAGGCGCATTCAACGACGTGGTGATGGGTTTGGCGAACGCCCACGCCGCGCCAAAGGTCATTGACGAACTCGACCGGCTGCTGACGCCCTACGGCGGGCTGGGCGCGCACGACCGGGAGGATCAGTCGTCGCACCGCTTTATGACCGAGGAATTCCGCCAGATCACCTTGTCGGCCACGCTGTTTCCGACCATTTTCCTGGGGGTGGCGGTGTTTCTGTTGAACGTGGTCATCAGCCGGCTGATCGGGATGCAGCGCGAGCAGATCGGCACGCTCAAGGCGTTCGGCTACGGCAATGGCGCGGTCGCCCTGCATTATCTGAAGCTGGTGCTGCTCATCGTCCTGGTCGGGGTGGCGGTGGGAGTCGGTGTCGGCGCCTGGCTCGGTCAGGCGCTGGCCGCACTGTACATGGATTTTTTCCGCTTTCCGTTCCTGAACTACCGGTTGACGCTCCCGCTCGTCCTCAGCGCGACGCTGCTCAACCTCGGCGCGGCGGTGGCCGGCACTGCCTTCGCCCTGCGCGCCGCTTTCGCCTTGCGTCCCGCCGAGGCGATGCGCCCTGAACCACCCGTCCGCTATCGCGCCACCGTGGTGGAGCGGCTCGGCTTACAACGGTGGTTGTCCCAGCCCAACCGCATGATTTTGCGCCACATCGAGCGCCGTCCGCTCAAGTCCCTGCTGACGGTGCTGGGCATCGCGCTGGCCTGCGGCATTACCATGGTGGGCCGGTTTCAGGAGGCCACGATCAATCACATGGTGGATGTCCATTACAAGCTCTCGCAACGGGAAGACCTGGCCGTGACCTTCGTGGAACCCACGTCCTGGCGGGCTATCGGTTCGCTGGACAGTTTGCCCGGCGTGGAGCGGGTCGAGGTGTACCGCGCCGTTCCGGTGCGGTTGCGGTTCGAACAGCGTTCCCACCGCACCACGCTCAAGGGCGTTCCTCCCGGCGGCGACTTGCAGCGCCTGCTGGACGCCGATCTGCGCCGGCTCACTCTGCCATCGGAGGGCGTGGTGCTGACGGATTATCTGGGTCAGTTGTTGGGCGTCCAGCCGGGTAATCGGCTGATCGTCGAAGTGCTGGAAGGCGGTCGGCCAGTTCGAGAGGCGCCGGTCGTAGGTTTGGTCAAGGAATATCTCGGGGTGGCCGGTTATATGGACCTCGCCGGCCTCAACCGGCTGTTGCGGGAAGGTCCCGCCATTTCCGGCGCTTATCTGGCCGTGGATGACCGCGACCGACCCGAACTCTACCGCCGGCTGGGGGAAATTCCCCGCATCGCCGGCACGGCCATCCGCGAGCAGGAAATCCGCAACTTTCACCAGACCATGGAACAGACCATGCTGTTTTTCACCTTCATCGCCACGCTGTTTGCCGTCATCATCGCCTTCGGGGTGATCTACAACAGCACCCGCATTGCCCTGACCGAACGGAGCCGGGAACTGGCCAGCCTGCGGGTGCTGGGATTCACCCGGGGGGAAATCAGCTATATCCTGCTGGGCGAACTGGGCCTGCTGGCGCTGCTCGCCATCCCGATCGGCTTCGGGATCGGTCGAGCGATCTGCGCCGTGTTCGTGAATGGCGCCCAGTCGGAACTGTACCGCATCCCATTGATCATCCATCCGTCCACCTACGCCTTTGCGGCCACGGTGGTGCTGATTTCGGCCCTTCTGTCGGGATGGCTGGCGCGGCGCAAGCTGGATCGCCTGGACCTGATCGCTGTCCTCAAGACCCGCGATTGAACCCTGATCATGCGTAGACGCATCGGACTGATTCTGCTGACTCTGGCGCTCATCGCCGCGCTGGTCTATGGCTTCTGGCCCCAGCCGGTGTGGGTGGAAGCGGCGGTCGTCGCTCGCCGGCCGCTGCGGGTGACGGTCGAGGCGGAAGGCAAAACCCGGATCATGGATCGCTACGTCCTGTCCGCGCCGGTGGCCGGCACTCTGCGCCGCATCGAACTGGAGGTGGGCGACGCCATCCGGCGCGGCCAGCCGCTGGCAACGATGGATCCGTTGCCCTCGGAAGTGCTCGATCCGCGCCGCCAGGCCCAGGCCGAAGCGCGAGTAGCCGCCACCGAAGCCTCCCTGCACGCCGCCCAGGAGACCACTGCCGCCGCGCAGGCGGAAGCCGATTACGCCAAACTGGAATTCGAGCGCATGACGGCGTTGTGCAAGCAGAAATGCGTCGTGACCGAAGCCGAACGCGACCGCGCCGAATCTCGCGCCCGCCAGACCCAGGCTCAACTCCGGTCCGCCCGCTTCGCCGTGGAGGTGGCGCGGCACGAAGTGGAAGCGGCTAAAACTGCGCTGCGTCATTCAGCGGCGCAGCCGGGCGGCGCGGCGCGGGAATCCGTCGTGATCCGCGCGCCGGTAGATGGCCAGGTGCTCGCCCGCCCGCGCCAGAGCGAGGGCATCGTAGAGCCGGGAGCGGCGTTGCTGGAGGTCGGCGATCCCCACGCCCTGGAGGTGGCGGTGGATGTGCTGTCTCCCGACGCGGTGCGCATCCGGCCGGGCACGCCGGTGGTGTTGGAACGCTGGGGCGGCGAGCAACCGCTGGAAGGAGTCACCCGGACCGTGGAGCCGGTGGGTTTCACCAAACTGTCGGCGCTGGGCGTGGAAGAACAGCGGGTCTGGGTCATCGCCGACCTGCGCTCGCCCGCCGAGGCGTGGTCGCGACTGGGCGAGGGTTATCGGGTGGAAGCGAGCTTCATCGTCTGGCAGGGCGAACACGTTCTCCAGATTCCTGCCAGCGCGCTATTCCGCCAGGGCGACGGCTGGGCCGCATTCGTGATCGAGAACGGCCAAGCCCGCCGCCGCGTGGTGGAGATCGGCCAGCGCGGCGGGTTAACCGTGGAGATTCGTTCCGGCCTGACCGAAGGCGAACAGGTCGTGACCCATCCCGATGACGCCTTGCAAGAAGGCGCCACCGTGCGGATTCGGGCGGAGCAGTGAGTTTTCCGGTTCAGATTTCGACCAGCGTGCCCAACTCGACAACGCGGTTGGCGGGAATCTGGAAGAAATCGGTGGCGCTCTGGGCGTTGCGCAGCATCCAGATGAAGTAAAGCTCGCGCCACAACATCATCGGCGGCGTCATCTTGGGCACCACCACTTCCCGGCTGACGAAGAACGAGGTTTTGTCGAGGTCGATCTCGAGACCCTTTTGACTACACCCTTCCAGCGCTTGGGGGAGATTCGGCTGCTCCATGAAGCCATAGCGCACGAACACCCGATAGAAGGTGTTACCGAGGTCGGCGACCTCGATCCGGTCGGCGTCCTCCACGTAGGGCACTTCGGCGGTTTGGACGGTGACGAGGATGTTGCGGGCATGCAGCACTTCGTTGTGCTTGATGTTGTGCAGCAGCCCCGAGGGTGCGCCCTCGGGCCGGCTGGTCAGATAGACGGCGGTGCTGCTGACCCGCTTCAGCGCCGCTTTTTCGATGGAACGGATGAACTGGACTAAGGGCATGGTCAGGTTGCCCATCTCCTGGAACAGGAGCTGCCGACCCCGCCGCCAAGTGGTCAGTGTGGTGAAGGAGGCAATGGCGATGACGATGGGGAACCAGCCGCCTTGCATCAACTTGATGGCGTTGGCGGAAAAGAAGGCGATATCGATCAGCAACAAGGCGCCGAGCAGGGGCAGAGCCAGCCACGGATGCCAGCGCCAAGCCAGGATCGCGACGAACGCCACCAGGACCGTGTCGATCATCATCGTCCCGGTCACCGCGATGCCGTAGGCCGCCGCCAAGTTGCTGGAAGTCTGGAAGTGAAACACCAGCGCCATGACCGCGAGATAGAGCGTCCAGTTGGTCAATGGCACATAAATTTGTCCTTCTTCCATGTGGGAGGTATGGACGATCCGCATCCGGGGCAAGTAGCCGAGTTGCACCGCCTGTCGAGCCACCGAGAAGGCCCCCGAGATCACCGCCTGCGAGGCGATCACCGTCGCCGCCGTGGCGAGCACCACCATCGGGATCAGCGCCCAACCGGGCGCCAGCAGATAGAAGGGATTTTGGATCGCCTCGGGATTCTTGAGCAGCAAAGCGCCTTGCCCGTAGTAGTTCAGGACCAGCGCCGGCAACACGAAGCCGAACCAGGAGGCGCGAATCGGGAATTTGCCGAAATGCCCCATGTCGGTGTACAGCGCCTCGCCCCCGGTCACCGACAGAACGATCGCGCCCAGCGCGAGGAAGCTTTCCCAGGGATGACGAAAGAGAAACTCGATGGCATGGATCGGATTGAGCGCCACAAGCACGGCCGGCGCGTCCAGGATGCTGATCACGCCGAGCACCGCCAGTACGCCGAACCAGGCGCACATGACCGGGCCGAAGAAGCGGCCGACCACTCCGGTGCCGTGCTTTTGGATCGAGAACAGGACGGTCAGGACAATCGCGGTGATCGGCAGGATGTAGTCCTTGAGTCCCGGCGCGACCACGTTCAGCCCCTCGACCGCGCTGAGCACCGAGATGGCCGGCGTGATCATGCTGTCGCCGTAGAACAGCGCGGCGGCGAAGATGCCAAGCATGGTTACGAACCAAGTGGCGCGCGAGTCCTTGGTCAACTCCGTGACGCGGGCGAGCAGGGCCAAACTGCCGCCTTCGCCACGGTTGTCGGCGCGCATGATGATGGCCACGTACTTGAGCGTGACCAGCGCCATGATGGTCCAGAAGATCAGCGACAAAACGCCGAAAACACTCTCCGGCTCCACCGCGATGGGGTGGTGCCCGGCAAAGGTTTCCTTGAGCGCGTAAAGGGGGCTGGTGCCGATGTCGCCGAAGACGACCCCGATCGCGCCGATAATGAGCGCCGATGGGCGGCTTTTGCTTTCATGCGCGGACATCGTGCTGTCCTCCCGGTTCGTTGTTGTTCGAATTTCGGCCGGTTCCGCGTCCATCGCCGGAACCGGCGATGATGCGTCGCATCATAAGCCGCGACTCAGGCCAAAGCAATTAACCCGGGGCAAGGATGAAAAAACGGCGCACACCGGCTGACCTATAGCACGCCGCCCGTCGCGCTCAGCCGCGCCAGCGCCCGGTCGAGCGCCATTTCGGGGTCGAACAGCGTTTCGGCCGGGGCGTGGAAAGTCCGATGGTGGAAATCGCCGTCGGCGTCGATGACGTACAGAGCGCGGTAATCATCCGATCGCGCCAGCAAATCGCGGATGCCGGCCAGCAGCGCATCGATATCCTCGTCCACGGTGTACAGCCCCAGGCTAGCCCGCACCATGCCTTGCCAAGGCTTGAGCATGGCCGCCGCATCCCCGGCGTCGGGGTCGAGGTCCAGCTCCCACAACTCCGGTTTCAACAGCTCGCGGACATAAGGGTGAGCGCAGAAACAGCCGTTGCGAACCGCGACATTGTGATAGTCGTTCAGCACGGCGGCGACTAGGCCATGTTCCAGTCCATCCAAATTGAAAGCGACCGTACCGAGGCGCGGAGTGCGTTCGAGATCGAAGCCGCCGTAAATCCGCGCGCCCGGCACGCTCGCCAGTTCGGCGAGCAGGCGCCGCAGCAGGGTCTGCTCGGCGGCGTGAATCCGCTCCATGCCGACGCGCTGCAGCGCGTTCAGCGCCGCGCCGAGTTGCACCGCGCCGAGCAGGTTGGGGGTGCCGGCTTCTTCCCGGTCGGGGAAGCGCGCGGTCACCCGATAGTCGCTCGGATGCACCTCCTCCACCATGCCGCCGCCGACCTCGTCCGGCTCGCCCCCCTCCAGCAGCGTCCGCCGCACGATGGCCCCGCCCGGAGAACCCGGCGCGTACAGCTTGTGACCGGAGAACGCCACGGCATCCAGTTCCCGTTCCAGGGCTCCCGTGTCGCTGATCGGCAGCGGGGCGTGGGCGAGATGCTGCGAAGCGTCCACGACCACCCAGGCGCCGTGCGCGTGAGCCAGCGCCGCGATGTCATGAACCGGGTTGATAATCCCGGTAACGTTGCTGGCCGCCGACACCGCGACGTAGTTGACCCGGCCGCGATGCTGCTCCAGCAGCCGTTCCAGCACCGTCAAATCCACCGTTCCCAGCGCCGGCGCCGCGCCGGTCAGCGGAATGGGAACGACCCTGCCGGCGTGTTTGCGATGGGGCAGGTCGTTGGCGTGATGCTCCATAAGCGACACCAGCGCCACGCTCCGCTCCGGCCGCTGCGCCGCTAGGACCCGCGCCAGCCGGTTGAGAGGGGCGGTGCAGCCGCTGCCCGCGAAAAAGGCCGTGTAGCGGTCGGGATCGGCCCGAACGAACTTTAACGCCTGCCCGTGTGCCCAATCATAGGCGCGGCTGGCGATCCGGGCGGAAAAATGCAGCGTGCTGTGGGTGTTGGCGTAATGTTGCAACAATTCGTCCGCGACGGCGCGAGCGCAACCCAGCGCCAGCGTCGAGGCGGCGGAGTCGAGGTAATGGCGGCGGGTCACTCGCCCATCGGCGAGGCGATAGCAGGTATCGAGGCTCAGGAAATTCCGGCGGAGAAGGTCGAACAGTCGCGGGTGATGGAGAGGACAGGGGGACATGAGTAAGCTCCAGTGGCCACGCCAACCGTTATACTAAACTTGATTCAAAATCCGCATGGGCGTAACCAGTCGAACCATGGCAATTTAAAATCAACAGGCTAATTGACCGAAACCAGGATGACCAACGGCGACTTGCGTACCGGCCCCCGCCTCCAAACCTGGGCGGTGGTCTTTGCCTTGCTGGCGCTGGCGCTGCTGGCCGGGGGCTACGGGTATTATCAGGGCGAAACGGCGCGCATCCGCCAGGAGAAGTATCAGGATATCGTGGCCATTGGTGAATTGAAAACCAGCCAGATCCAGGAATGGCGGCGACAGCGCCTGGCCGATGCCCGCAGATCGCAGGCCAGCCCGTTCTTTCGGCGGGCGCTGGCCGAGTGGCGCAAGACCCCTGAAAATCCTGGCTTGCGGGCGGACTGGCGACAACGGTTGAAGCTTGAGCAGGAGGCGTATGGTTACGCCGACGTCGCGCTGCTTGATCCAGAGGGGCGCATTCTCCTTGCCGCCCACGATGACCCCGACCCGACCGACCCCGTCACCCGGCAGGCCATCGCGGCGGCGCTCGCCGGTCGCGGCGCGGTATTCTCCGATTTCTATCGCGCGGCCCGCGGCCGTGTTTATCTCGACACGGTCGTATCAATACCCGATGCCGAGGGGCAACCGCTGGCGATGCTGGTGCTACGCAGCGACGCGGCCTCCTACCTCTATCCCCTGATCCAGTCCTGGCCCACACCCAGCCGCAGCGCCGAGACGCTCCTGGTCCAGAGGGAGGGTGACGCGGTCATTTATCTGAATGATCTGCGCCACCAAGCCAATACCGCTTTGTCCCTGCGCATTCCCTTGACCCAGAGCGACCTGCCGGCGGTACGGGCGGTGCTAGGCCAGACCGGCCTGTTCCACGGCAAGGATTATCGTGGTATCGAGGTGTTGGCCGACCTGCGCCCTGTTCCGGGATCGCCCTGGTTCCTGGTGACCAAGGTGGACGCCGAGGAAATTCTGGCCGAGGCGCGTTACCGCGCCGGGATGATCGCCCTGTTCGTCCTCCTGGGCCTCCTGCTCGCCGCGGCGCTGACCGCCTGGGCCTACCGGCGCCGGCAGACCGGTCTCTATCGCGATCTGTACCAGTCGGAGCGGCGGCAGCGGGAGGCCCAGGAGGAATTCCGCATCACCCTCTACAGCATCGGCGACGCGGTCATCACCACGGACCCGAAAGGGCGGGTGCGGCAGATGAACCCGGTGGCGGAGCGACTGACCGGCTGGCCGGAGGCGGAAGCCCGAGGCCAGACCCTCGACGCCGTGTTCCACATCGTCAACGAAGAGACCCATGCCGTGGTCGAAAACCCCGTTCATCGGGTGCTGCGCGAGGGAGTGGTGGTGGGACTGGCCAACCATACCCTGCTCGTCGCCCGGGACGGGATCGAACGTCCCATCGCCGACAGCGGCGCGCCCATTCGCGACGCGAACGACGCCATCACCGGCGTGGTGCTGGTGTTCCGCGACCAGAGCGAGGAACACGCGGCGGAGCACGGGTTGCGCGACAGCGAGCGCCGTTTCCGCCGGGCCGTGATGGAAGCGCCGTTCCCGGTCATGATCTACGCCGAGGACGGCGAAGTGCTGGTGCTGAGCCGCGCCTGGAAGGACCTGACGGGCTACGACGAGACCGACCTCCCCACCGTCGCCGACTGGATGGAACGGGCCTATGGCGCGCGGCGGAAACCCCTTCGGTCCGCCATCGACCGGCTCTACGCCCGAGGCCAGCGCCAGATGGAAGGCGAATTCACGGTCGCCTGCAAGGACGGAACTCGGCGGGTGTGGGAGTTTAGCTCGACGCCGCTGGGTTCGCTGCCCGACGGTCGCCGCATGGTCGTCAGCATGGCCGCCGACTTCACCGAGCGCCAGCGGGCGGAGGCGGAGGTGCGCCGCAACGAGGCGCGGTTGCGCAGCTTGGTGAGCATCCTGCAATACCCAACCGATTCGGTGCAGGATTTCCTGGACTACGCGCTGAACGAAGCCATCCAACTGACCGGCAGCAAGATCGGCTATCTCTATCGCTACCACGAAGATCGCCGGGAGTTCGTGTTGAACTCCTGGTCCCGCGAGGTCATGCGGGAATGCACCATCATCAATCCCCAGGCCTGCTACGAGTTGGACAAGACCGGCCTCTGGGGCGAAGCGGTCCGGCAACGCCAGCCGATTCTGGTCAACGATTTTACCGCCGCGCACCCTCTCAAAAAGGGCTATCCGGCCGGCCATGCCGAACTGTTCAAGTATCTCACCGTGCCGGTCTTCAGCCGGGGCCAAATTGTCGGCGTGGTCGGGGTGGCCAACAAGGAGAGCGATTACCACGAAACCGATATTCTCCAGCTCACCCTGCTCATGGATTCGGTGTGGAAGGTTGTGGAGCGGCGGGAAGCGGAAGACAAGGAACGCCAGGCCGTGCGCTCCTTCCGCATGCTCAGTCACTGTAACAAGGTGATCGCCTTGGCGCGGGAAGAGATCGAGCTGATGCGAGAGATTTGCCAGATCATGGTGGCGGAAGGCGGGTGGCGGCTGGCCTGGGTGGGCTTGGCCGAGGCCGGGCCGGGCAAGCGGGTGCGGCCGGTGGCCCAGGCCGGGGTTGAGGATGGTTATCTCGAAGCGGTGAAAATCACCTGGGACGAATCCCCGACCGGGCGCGGGCCCGCCGGCACGGCCATTCGTACCGGCAAACCGATGGTCTGCCAGAATCTGCTGAACGACCCCGACTTTGCCCCCTGGCGCGAGGAGGCGATCCGGCGCGGTTACGCCGCTGTCGTCGCGTTGCCGCTGCGGAATGAAACCAGGGTGTTCGGCACGCTCGTCCTCTACGCCGCGGAGCCGGACGCCGTGGCGCCGCCCGAAGTGGAGCTGTTATGCCGGCTGGCCGACAATCTGGCCTACGCTTTTCGCGTGCTGCGGATGAAAGCGGCCGGCGAACAGGCCGTCCGCAAGCACGATGCGCTCGAAGCCCAGCTCCACCAGGCTCAGAAAATGGAGGCGGTGGGCCGGCTGGCGGGCGGCGTGGCGCACGACTTCAACAACATGCTGGCGGTGATCTCCGGTCATGCCGACCTGGCCCTGGAGCAGACGACTCCCGACGGCCCGCTGCACGCCGACCTGCTGGCGATTCAGAAAGCCGCCCAGCGCTCGGCCGACCTGACCCGTCAGTTGCTAGCCTTCGCCCGCAAGCAAACCATCGCGCCCAAGGTGCTCGACCTCAACGACACCATCGCCGGTATGCTGAAAATGCTCGGGCGGCTGATCGGCGAGGACATCAGGTTGTTCTGGAAACCCGCCAATTCGTTGTGGCCGGTGAACATGGACCCGGCCCAGATCGACCAGATTATGGTCAACCTGGTGGTCAACGCCCGCGACGCCATCGCCGACATCGGCAAAATCATCATCGAGACCGGCCAGGCGGAGTTCGACGAGAGCTATTGCGAGGCCCACGCCGGTTTCATTCCCGGGCGGTACGTGCTGCTGGCGGTCAGCGACAACGGTTGCGGCATGGACAAAGGGGTTCTGGCGCAACTGTTCGACCCGTTTTTCACCACCAAGCCGCGCGGGCGGGGCACGGGTCTTGGTCTGGCCACGGTGTACGGCATCGTCAAGCAAAACCACGGCTTCATCGGTGTGTACAGCGAACCGGGGCAAGGCTCGACCTTCAAAATCTACCTGCCCCGCCACGCGGCGGACCAAGCCGGCGCCAGCCCGACGCCGGCGCCGGCCATCGCGCCGACTGGCGCCGAAACCGTGCTGCTGGTCGAGGACGAAGCGGCGCTGCTCAAACTCGGCAAGCTATTGCTCGAACGGCTGGGCTATACCGTGCTGGCCGCCGGGAGCCCGAATCAGGCGCTCGAACTGGCCGAGGCGCACGCGGGCGTCATCCATCTGTTGCTGACCGACGTGATCATGCCGGACATGAGCGGCCGCGAGCTTTGGCAACGACTCAGCGCCCTGCGGCCGGGCCTCAAATGCCTGTTCATGTCCGGCTACACCGCCGATGTGATCGCCCATCACGGCGTCCTCGACGACGGCGTCCACTTCCTGCAAAAGCCCTTTTCCCGGGAGGCGCTGGCCGCCAAGCTCCGCGAGGTGCTGGGCGGGCTATGACCGAAGCCAGGCTTCGTGGCGCGCCGAAGGCGGCTCCGCATCCGTCGCCGCGCCGCCGTCAGGATCGTTCGGCCAGCGCTGCCTCGACCTGGGCTGTCAGCCGGTCCAGAGCGGCGCCGAAGAAATGATCCGCCCCCGCCACGATGTGCAGCCGGGCGGCTGGATGCCAGTGGGGCAACAGCGCCCGCAGCGGCGCCAGCGGCGCCATGCGGTCGCGGTCGCCGACGATGACCGCCAGTTCCGCCGGCGGCGCGGCGACCGGATCGAAATCCAGAAACAGCACCGGCGGCGCCACCACCACCTGCCGGCGCACCGTGGCCAGCGGCGGATTCAGGCGCAGGTTGACCCAAGCGCCGAAGGAATAGCCGGCCAGGTCGGTCACGGTCTTGCCCAGCCGGCTCAGATGCGCCGCCGCCGCCCGCGCGTCGGCCTGCTCGCCGTCGCCGTCGCCGTAATCGCCCCCGCTCCTCCCAACGCCACGAAAGTTGAAACGCAGCGTGCTGTAACCAAGCCGCTGGTAAACCTCGGCTAGGGTAGTCACCACCGGATTGTCCATCTCGCCGCCGTACAGCGGGTGCGGGTGGGTGAGGACCGCCGCGTCCGGCCCGGGCGCTCGATGCAGCCGGCCTTCCAGCCGGAGCGGGCCGGAATCGAAAAAGACGGTTTCCTCGGTTGCCGACATGACACGGTTTCCCTAATCGAGCCCGGGCCTCACGGCGCGGGTGGCGCGGTGGCCGCCGCCCTGGCCCAATCCCGCGCCAGCAGACTTTTGAACTCCGCCAGCGGCATCGGCTGGCCGAAGTAGTAGCCCTGGCCTTCGTCGCAGCCGTGGTCGCGCAGAAACGTCAGTTGCTCGACCGTTTCCACCCCTTCCGCCACCACCTCCAGCCTCAGACCGTGCGCCAGCGTCAGGATCGCGTTCGCGATGGCGACGCTGCTGGTGTTGGTTGGCAAATCCATCACGAAGGTGCGATCGATCTTGAGCACGTCCAGCGGAAAGCGTTGCAGGTAGCCCAGCGAGGAGTAGCCGGTGCCGAAGTCGTCGATCGCCACCCGCGCGCCCAGGGTCTTGAAGGCTTTCAGGGTCGCGAGATTTTCATCGGTGGGGTTCATCAGGATGGTCTCGGTCAATTCCAGCTCCAGGCAGGTCGGCTCGAACGCCGCCTCCGCCAGCACGTCGCGCACCAGATCGGCCAGATTGGCCTGCCGGAACTGCCGGGCGGACAGATTGATCGCTACCCGCAGGCCGGCGAATCCGTCGCGATGCAACTGGCCGATCTCGCGCACGGCGGTGCGCAACACCCATTCGCCCAGTTGCAGAATCAGCCCGCTGTCCTCGGCGATGGGAATAAACCGGACCGGCGACAACAGACCGAGTTCGGGGTGGTTCCAGCGGATCAGCGCCTCGGCGCCCCGGATGGCGTCGGCGTGGAAATCCCATTTCGGCTGGTAGTACAGCTCCAGTTCCCGCTGTTCCACGGCGTGGCGCAGGTGGGTTTCCAGATTCAGGCGCTCGCGCGACAGCACCGTGGCGCCGGACAGATAGAACTGATAGTTGTTGCGCCCCAGATCCTTGGCCCGATACAGGGCGATATCGACATTGCGCAGCAGCATCTCGGTGTTTTGCCCATCGCGCGGGTACAGGCTGATGCCGATGCTGCAACTGGCGTGCAGTTCGTGATCGCCCAGCCGGCAGGGCTGAGCCACGACATCCAGCATGCGCTGCGCGATCCAGGCCGCATCGTCGCTGGTGGCCAGATCGGGCAGCAACACCGCAAACTCGTCGCCGCCCTGCCGGGAAATGGTGTCGCATTCGCGCACGCATTGCTGCAAGCGCGCCGCCATGTCCCGCAACAACTGGTCGCCGATCGTGTGACCGAGGGTGTCGTTGAACCGCTTGAAGCGGTCCAGATCCACCAGCATCACCCCCACCAGGGTATGGTCGCGCCCGGCCCGCAATACCGCCTGCCGCAACCGGTCGGTCAACAACGCCCGGTTGGGCAAGCCGGTCAGGGCGTCGTATTGGGCCAGATTTTGGAGGCGCTCTTCCGCCTGCTTGCGTTCGGTGATGTCCTGCACCACGGTCACGAAGTGCTCCACCACGCCGTTCGCCCGCCGCAGGCAGCGGTTCGATACATGGGCGTGGAGCAGTCCGCCATCCGGACGGATAAAGCGCTTGTCGAGCGAGTAACCCTCGATCCGGCGGTTCATCACTCGATCGAACTGCGCCAACTCGGCGGCCAGATCCTCGGGATGGGTCAGCTCGACCCAGCTCAAACGCTGCAGTTGCGCCCGCGGGTAGCCCAGCATTTCGCACAGCCGGTCGTTGATCTCGCACCAGCGTTTGTCGGGACCGGTCAGGGCGATGCCGATCAACGGCAGTTCGAAATAGCCGCGGAAACGGGTCTCGCTGGCGCGCAACGCCTCCTCGGTTCGTTTCCGCTCGGCGATGTCGGTGTGAGCGCCCAGATAGCCGGTGACGCGGCCGGCGCGATCGCGCAATGGTGCGGCGCGGGTGCTGAGCCAGGTTTCCTGGCCCGCGGGCGTGCGAAACCGATGCTCGATCAGCAATTCGGAACCACTCTCGACGGTTTGCCGCCAAGCCGCCAGCACCGGCTCCCGATCGTCGGGATGCAAGGCGCGGGTCCACCCCGACTCGACCGCCTGTTCGGCGGTCAGGCCGGCCATCTGGCGCCAACGATCGTTGACGTAGCGGCACTGGCCCCGGGCGTTGGTGAGAAAGACGCCGACCGGAAGCTGCTCGGTCAGGTGGCGAAACCGCCGTTCGCTGTCGCGCAGGCTGTCCACGAGTTGCCGCTGGCGTTCGTTCTCCGCTTCCAGCGCGGCCAGCCGGCGCTGGCGGGCGTCGGTTTCGCCGCTCAGGCTGGCAAACTGCTGGGGGGGGGGGCGCCGCAAGCGGCGGCGCCGATCGAGGAACAAGGCGATCGCGCCCCCGGCCAAACTCAGCGCGACCAACCCGCCGCCGATCCAGAATCCAAGCCGGCTCTGGCCAGGATCGGCCGCTCTGGATTCGACGGCGACCGGCGCCGGACTGGCGTTCGCCGGGACCAGCGCCGCGCCGCCCGGGAGCCCCATCAGCCACAGCGACAGCAACGGGATACCCATCGAGCGAATCGTCCTCCAGATCGCGGCGATAAGCTGGTTGGGATTCCGGTCGTCCGCGTCCGTTGAGGCCATTTTCCGGGCCATTCTTGCGTCGCCATGTTTGTCGTTGCGGTGCGCCATGTCAGGAAGTTTAGCAAAGACGTTCCCCGACTCAACCGGATATGCAGGGAAGTTTTTCCACACGGTCCGGAATGCGCCTCCACGCCGGTCATCATCTTCCTTGCCCTGGCGCGCGAGCGCATCCGATGGCGCTATCCTCCAAATGAGGTATCCCATCGAATTAGGTCCCTTCCCAATCCAACTTCTGGTAGGGTTCCAAACTATTTCATCCGCCGCCCCCGAGGTATTTCACGTGCAGGTTCCGCCCCGTGAAAGCAAGCCCGCCGCCACCCCGTTGATCGACCGCTTCGGTCGTCGAGTCCATTATGTTCGCTTTTCCGTGACCGACCGCTGCGATTTCCGCTGCGTCTACTGCATGAGCGAGCGCATGACCTTTCTGCCGCGCGCCCGGGTGCTGACGCTGGAGGAACTGGCGATGCTGGGCCGGACCTTCGTGGAACTGGGCGCGAGCAAGATTCGCGTCACAGGCGGCGAACCGCTGGTGCGGCGCAATATCCTGTGGCTGTTCCAGGAACTGGGTCAATTGCGGGAGCGCGGCCTGGCGGAACTGGTGCTGACCACCAACGGTTCGCAACTGGAACGGATGGCCGCCGACCTGAAGGCTGCCGGCGTGGCGCGAATCAACATCAGTCTGGATACCCTCGACCCGGCGCGCTTTCGCCGCATGACCCGAGCGGGCGAGCTGGACGCGGTGCTGCGCGGCATTCGGGCGGCGCGAGCGGCGGGCTTCCAGCGACTCAAGCTGAACGCTGTCATTCTCAAGGGCCGCAATCACGATGAAGTGACGAGCCTGGCGCGCTTCGCCATCGAGAACGGCCTGGACATCAGCTATATCGAGGAAATGCCGTTCGGCGCCATCAACGACCACGACCGCACCGAGGCATACTACTCCAGCGACGCCATTCGCGCCGACCTGGAGGGGGTTTTCGTACTCGCCCCGACGACGGAAAGCACCGGCGGCCCGGCCCGTTATTACCGCGTTCCAGGAACCGACAGCCGCATCGGCTTCATCTCGCCCCACAGTCACAATTTCTGCGATGCGTGCAACCGGGTGCGGGTCTCGGCCGAGGGTCGGCTGCTGCTCTGCCTGGGGCAGGAGCACTCGGTGGATTTGCGCCATGTCCTGCGCGCCCATCCCGGCGACCGCGAACGGTTGAAACAGGCCATTGTCGCCGCCATGGCGATCAAGCCGCGCGGCCATGATTTCCTGCTTGGCGGCCAGACGGCGATCCCGCGCCACATGAACCACACTGGTGGGTGAAATGACCGAGCCGTTGTAAGACGGCGGAACTTTCCACACCGCTCCCAGTCCCCGAATCAGGGGACCAACCGGGTTCCTGCAAGGTCTTCAGGGAATCCGAACGTCATGAAAATCCTGCTGGCGATCCTCATCGCCGCTCTGCTGTTCGGCGCGGGCGTACTGCTGGCGCCCCGCCTGCAACCCCTGCTTGCCCAGCTTGGCCATGAGGCGAAACCGGCCGACTCCAACGCCATCGCGCCGAGCGAGCGTAAGCCGGTCAAGTACCGCCATCCGATGAACCCCACCATTTTCTCCGACACGCCGGCCAAGGACGACATGGGGATGGACTACATCCCGGTCTATGCCGACGATGGGAAGACCGATACCAACCCAGGTATCCGTATCGCGCCGGAGGTGGTCAACAATTTGGGCGTGCGCGCCGCGCCAGTCGAGCGCGGTGACCTCAGCCGGCGGATCGAGACCGTCGGCTACCTCGACTACGACGAACGCGCCCTCGGCCACGTCCATCTGCGCGCCAACGGCTGGGTGGAAAATCTGAAGGTAAAAACCCTGGGCGAGCGGGTGCGCAAAGGCGATTTGCTGCTGGAAGTCTACGCCCCCGATCTGGTCAACGCGCAAAAGGAATATCTTCAGGCGCTCGGCGGCATCCTGGAGTCGCTGAAAATTTCGGCCCGCGACCGCCTGCTGGCGCTGGGCGTGTCGGAGAGCCAAGTCCAGCAAGTGGAGAAGGAACGGCGCGTTCCCCAGTTGACCGCCGTGTATGCCCGGCAGGATGGCATTGTCTCGGCGCTCAACATCCGCCAGGGCATGTACGTCACCCCGGAAATGGAATTGATGACCCTGGCCGATGTCTCCACGGTCTGGGTCAAGGTCGAGGTGTTCGAGCAACAGGCTGGCTGGCTGGCGGTCGGCCAAAAAGCCGAGGTGCGATTGCCGCACGCACCCGGCGAGGTGTGGGAAGGGACGGTGGAGTACATCTACCCCGACGTGGACGCCAAGACCCGCGCCGTGCGCGCCCGGCTGCGCTTCCCCAATCCGGGCGAACGACTCAAGTTCAACATGTTCGCTGATGTCGTCGTTCACGCCACGCCGCGCGCCAGGGTTCCGCACATCCCCGGCGAGGCGTTGATCCGTACCGGGTCCGGGCAACGGGTCGTGGTTGATCTCGGTGACGGCCACTTTGAGGTCCGTCCGGTGGAAATCGGCATCGAGGCCGGCGACCGGGTGGAAATCCGTTCCGGGCTGAAGGAAGGCGAGCGGGTGGTCACCTCCGCTCAATTCCTGCTCGATTCCGAAAGCAGCGTCCGTGCCAGCTTGCAACGACTGACCAAACCGCCGACGCCCGAGATTTGGGCGAAGGGCGTTATCAATGCGGTCGAGGTGAATTCGCGCACCTTAAACGTGACCCACGAGCCGATCCCGGAACTGAGCTGGCCGACCATGACCATGGATTTCCCCGTCGCCAAAGGCGTCAAGCTGGAGGGGTTGAAACCAGACGGCAAGGGACGTTTCCGCATTCGAGAGGGGGAAGACGGGCGGTACGAGATCGACGCTATAGAACCCTCACCCCCTACCCCTCTCCCGCAGGGCGAGGGGAGGAAGGCGCCATGATCCCTGCCATTATCCGCTGGTCGATTCACAACCGCCTGCTGGTCATGCTGGCGACGTTGCTACTGGCCGGCTGGGGCATCTGGTCCGCCCGCCACATCCCGCTCGACGCCCTCCCTGATCTGTCCGACGTGCAAGTGATCGTCAAGACCAGCTATCCCGGCCAGGCTCCGCAAGTGGTGGAAAGTCAAGTGACGTATCCGCTGGCGACGGCGTTGTTGGCGGTGCCCGGCGCGGTATCGGTGCGCGGCTATTCCGGTTTCGGCGATTCCTTCGTCTACGTGATCTTCGCCGACGGCACCGATTTGTACTGGGCGCGGTCGCGGGTGCTCGAATACCTGAGCCAGATCGCACCCCGTCTGCCACCGCAGGCGCAGCCGGCGCTGGGACCGGACGCCACCGGGGTCGGCTGGGTCTACGAGTACGCGCTGGTGGATCGCGGCGGCCATCACGATCTGGCGCAATTGCGTTCCCTGCAGGACTGGTTCCTGAAATACGAATTGCAGTCGGTGCCCGGCGTATCCGAGGCCGCCACGGTCGGCGGCATGGTCAAGCAGTATCAGGTGGTGCTCGACCCCAACCGGCTACGCGCCTACGGTCTGCCGCTGGCCCAGGTGCGCATGGCGATTCAGAACGCCAACCAGGAAGTCGGCGGCTCGGTGCTCGAAATGGCCGAAGCCGAATACATGGTGCGCTCGCGCGGCTACCTGCAAAACATCGAGGACTTGCGGCAAGTGCCGCTGGCCGTCAGTCCCGCCGGTACGCCGATCCTGCTCGGCGACGTGGCCGAGGTGCGGCTGGGACCGCAATTGCGGCTGGGCGCGGCGGAACTGGACGGTGAAGGCGAGGCGGTGGGCGGCATCATCGTGATGCGCTCCGGCGAGAACGCGCTGACCACCATCGAAGCGGTTAAGGCCAAGCTGGACCAGTTGCGGCGCGGCTTGCCGGAAGGGGTGGAAATCGTCCCCGTCTACGACCGCTCCGACCTGATTCAGCGGGCGGTGGTGAACCTGCGCGACAAGTTGATCGAGGAATTCGTCGTCGTCGTCCTCGTCTGCGCGCTGTTCCTGTTTCACCTGCGTTCCTCGCTGGTGATCCTGATCAGCCTGCCGGTCGGTATTCTGGCTGCCTTCGCTATCATGCGCTGGCAGGGCATCAACGCCAACATCCTGTCGCTGGGCGGTATCGCCATCGCCATTGGCGCGATGGTGGACGCCGCCATCGTCATGGTCGAAAACCTGCACAAGCATCTGGAACACGCCCAGCCCCGCGATACCGCCGACCGTTGGCGCATCGTCCAGCAGGCCGCCGGCGAGGTCGGGCCGCCGCTGTTCTTCTCGCTGCTGATCATCACCTTCAGCTTTCTGCCGGTGTTCGCCCTGGAAGCGCAGGAAGGGCGATTGTTCGCGCCGCTGGCCTACACCAAGACCTACGCCATGGCGGCGGCGGCGGGACTGTCCATTACCCTCGTGCCGGTGCTGATGGGCTGGTGCGTGCGCGGCCACATCCGCCCCGAGCACCAGAATCCACTCAACCGTCTGTTGATCGCCGGCTATCGTCCTTTCGTCGCTCTGGTCATGCGCCATCCCTGGCCGGTGGTGCTGCTGGCCGGTCTGCTGACCCTGACCGCGTGGTGGCCGCTGCAACGGCTGGGCGTCGAGTTCATGCCCGATCTGGACGAAGGCGATTTGCTGTACATGCCGACCACCTTTCCCGCCATCGCCATTGGCAAGGCAGTGGAAATCATGCAGCAGACCGACAAGCTGATCCGCGCCGTGCCAGAGGTACAGCGGGTGTTCGGCAAGGTGGGCCGGGCGGAAACCGCCACTGATCCGGCGCCGTTGAGCATGATCGAGACGGTGATTCAACTCAAGCCGCGTGCGGAATGGCGACCGGGGCTGACGACGGCGGATTTGATCGCCGAACTGGACCGCATCGTCAAACTGCCCGGCCTGAGCAACGCCTGGGTGATGCCGATCAAGAACCGGATCAACATGCTGGCCACCGGCATCAAAACGCCGCTGGGAGTCAAGGTGGCCGGCAGCGACCCGGCGGTCATTCAGCAAGTGGGCGAACGGCTGGAACAGGTGATTCGCGCCATTCCCGGCGCGACTTCGGTCTATTCCGAACGGGTGGCGGGCGGCCGCTACGTGGACGTGGCTATCGACCGTCTGGCCGCCGCCCGGCTGGGGCTGAACATCAGCGATGTGCAGGAGGTCATCAACACCGCCGTCGGCGGCATGAACGTCACCGAAACCGTCGAAGGACTGGAACGCTATCCGGTCAACCTGCGCTACCCGCAGGAAGTCCGCGACTCGCTGGAACGGCTGCGAGCATTGCCCATCGTCACGCCGACCGGGGCCGCCGTACCGCTGAGTCAGGTCGCCGCAGTCAACATCACCGACGGCCCGGCGATGTTGCAGAGCGAGAACGCCCGGTTGACGGGCATCACCTACGTGGACGTGCAGGGCCGCGACCTCGGTTCCTTCGTCGCCGAGGCGCAAAAGGCCGTGGCGGAACAGGTGGCGTTACCGGCCGGTTATTCGCTGCGCTGGTCCGGCCAGTACGAATACCTGACCCGGGCGCTGGCCAAGTTGCAAGTCGTCGCGCCGGTGACGCTGGCGGTGATTTTTCTGCTGCTGTACCTGAGCTTCGGGCGGTTGGGCGAGGCGGTGCTAATCATGGCGACATTGCCGTTCGCCCTGCTGGGCGGGGTCTGGCTGCTGTACTGGCTGGACTACAATCTGTCGGTGGCGGTCGGCGTCGGCTTCATCGCCCTGGCTGGGGTGGCGGCGGAAACCGGCGTGGTCATGCTGGTCTATCTGGATCAGGCGCTGTCCCGCCGGCGCGAAGCGGCGCGCGAGAAAGGACGGAGCGTGACCCTGGCCGAATTGCGCGAGGCGGTAATCGAAGGCGCATTGCTGCGGGTGCGCCCGAAGATGATGACCGTCGCCACCATCATCGCCGGCCTGCTGCCGATCATGTACGGCGCGGGCACGGGTTCGGAGGTCATGCGCCGCATCGCCGCGCCGATGGTCGGCGGTATGGTCAGCGCCACCTTGTTGACTCTGGTGGTGATTCCGGCGGTCTACCTGATTTGGCAGGGCATGGTGATCGACCGGGAAAACCCCCGCCAAGCTGGGCCGAAACCCCTTATGGCCAACGCTGTTTCCGAGTGCCCGGAGCGGATCGAAGGGCTGTAGCGGGAACCGTCGATCACGGAAAAAGTTTCGGGGGAGTACACTGCTCCGCGGCCGGCCAACGCCTCCGGGCAGCCTGCCCGACGTCGCCGCTCTGGACCCGACGCCACGAACCCGCATCGAACCTTCAAACCCATTCCCGGAGAAGTCGCCACATGAACCAGAACGCCTTTCAGGACTACTATCCCGACGAACTCAGTCACTGCTACGGCTGCGGCCGGCTCAACGAGCAGGGCCTGCAACTCAAAAGCCGGTGGGATGGCGAGGAATCGGTCGCCGTGTTTCAACCCCGCCCTTATCACATCGCCATTCCCGGTTATGTGTATGGCGGCCTGCTCGCTTCGCTGATCGACTGCCACGGCACCGGCACGGCGGCGGCGGCGGCCTATCGCGCAGCAGGTCGGTCCATGGGGAGCGAGCCGCCCTTTCGCTTCGTGACCGCGTCGCTGCAAGTGGACTATCTGCGTCCGACTCCCATGGGCGTGCCGCTCGAAATCCGGGGACGGGTCCAGGAAGTGAAGGGACGCAAGGTGGTGGTCAGCGCCACGGTCGCGGCAGACGGGGCGGTATGCGCGCGCGGCCAAGTGGTGGCGGTCCAGATGCCGGAGCACATGATGCCCAGGGCCGAGGATTGAAGAAGGCGGAACCGGCCCACCCGGCCACGACCCGGCGATGGCTTCAAAAACGATCCAGGGGAGTCCACCATGTCACTGCTCAATTCTCCCACCCACTACGGCGCGATGACCCGTTTTCTGCACTGGGCGGTCTTCCTGCTGTTCGTGTATCAGTACCTGGGCGCCAACCTGATGACCCGGATCGGATCGGGCAAGACCCTGTTCGGGCTGACGCAAGGCAGCTATTACAACTGGCACAAGTCCATCGGGCTGACGTTGTTGGCGCTGGCGTTGTTGCGTCTGGCCTGGCGCAAACTGACGCCGTTGCCGGACTGGGCGCCGACGCTCACCCCGACCGAACGCGCGATCTCTCACTGGAACGAGACGCTGCTGTACGGGTGCATGATCCTGATGCCGGTCAGCGGGTACCTGTTCGTCATGGCGGGCGATTACGGGATCAAACTGTTCGGCGGGTTTGATTTGCCCAACCCCATCGGCAAGCAGGAAGGGCTGGCGACGCTCGCTCGCGTCGTCCACATCGTGACCGCCTACGCTACCGTGGTCGTCGTAGCCTGGCACGTCGGCCTGGGCTTCAAGCATCAGATTTTTGATCGAGACCGGTTTCTCGACCGGATGTTGCCCTTCGTCCGGCGATGAGGCCCAGCGCGCGGCAAGGGATCATCTGGACGCTGATCGCGCTGGGCCTGCTGGCTGGCGGCGGCTGGGCGGGTTGGCGATGGCTCGGCCCGGTGACGGTCGAAACCGCGCGGCCCAGCCGGGGACCGGCGGTGCGGGCGGTTTACGCCGCCGGCACGGTGGAACCGATCGTGATGTTGCCCATCGCCCCGCGCAGCGCGGGCCGGCTGATGGAACTCGACGTCGACGAAGGCGCCCAGGTCCGCGCGGGGCAGACGCTGGCTCGACTGGAGGATGCCGATCTGAAACAGTCGGTGGACGAACTCGAAGCGCGGGCGCTGTTCGCCAAGGCGCAACTCGATCGCGCCCAGACCTTGCTCGACCGGGGTCTGGGCACGGTGCTGGAGCGGGACCGGGCGCGATCCGAATCGCGGGCGGCGGACGCGGCGGCGGCGCGCGCCCGAGCGCTGCGCGGCTTCATGAATCTGACCGCCCCGGCCGACGGGCAAATCCTGCAACGCGACGGCGAGATCGGCCAAGTGATTCCCGCCAATCAGCCGATCTTTTACTTCTCCCGCCGCGCGCCGCTGCGCATCGAGGCCGAGGTGGACGAGGAAGACATCCTGCTGGTGCGGCCCGGTCAGCGCGTGCTGATTCGCGCGCCCGCGTTGCCGGATCGGGTGCTCGACGGCCGGGTCGCCAAGATCACCCCCAAGGGCAATCCGGTGACCCGGGGCTATCGGGTGTGGATCGATTTTGAGGACGAAACCCCCTTGCGCATCGGCATGACCGCCGAGATCAACATCGTGGTAGCCGAGCGATCGAACGCGCTGCTGGCGCCGACGACCGCCGTGCGCGAAGGTCACGTCTGGATCGTGCGCGACGGACGCCTGCGGCGCCAACCGGTGCAAACGGGCTTCGGCGGCGAAGCCCGGACGGAAATCCTCTCGGGTCTTGGCGATGACGACACCTTGGTCATCGGCCCTGCGGCTGGGTTGACCGAGGGTCGACGTGCGCGCGCCGAGCTTTGACAGGATCGGGGCAAGGCGCCGTTCGTTCGAGCGTTTCAATCCCGGATTTCCATTGCGATTGCCCTGGGGCCCGTCGATAATAGCCCATGCAAACCATGGTTTTTTGTGTTAAGCTATTCGAAGTCAAGCAATTCAAAAAAGCCGAACCTACCGCGAGATAGGGGCGGAAAGTCGCGGATCCTGGAACCGCTTTCAGGACAGCCGGACTGCCGGGGACGCCGCCGTCAGGGTCGTCGAGGGCAGTTCGGTTTTTTGTTTTTGGAACGTGCGAATAGCAGTAGAGACGGGGAGACGTGTCATGTTGAGCTTCGAGGATTGCGTCGGGTTGAGCGACCTGGACGAAGAGGAAATCGCGGCCATCGCCGAACACGAGCATGTGCCGGAAATCGTCGCCGCCGAGATGGGCTGTTGGCTGGCTCACAACCCTGGCGGTGAATTCACCATCGAACACATCATCGAGGATGATATCGAAATGGCCACGCGCCATGGCCATCCACAGGAAGCGCGGCACTGGAAAGAGGTGCTGGATCACTTCGCCGCCAACCACCCCCACGGGATGGAATGCGAAGCCGCCTGATTTCGGCGTCAACCAAACCCCGCCCCGCGCGGGGTTTTTTTATGGATCACCGACCGACGGGCAGGGCAGTGCGACCTCGGCAAGAAAACCGCCAAGGCCATCGGAGCGACCCAGCCACAGGGTTCCGCCATATTGCGCGACGATATCGCCGGCGATGGCCAAGCCCAGGCCGTGACCGGCGCGGGACTCGTCGATCCGCGTCCCGCGTTGCCGCAACGCTTCCAACCGGTCTGGCGGGCAACCCGGCCCATCATCCTCGATCCGCAACCAGAGATGCGCCGTGTCCGCGCCAGCGGTCAGCCGCACCTCGGTTTCCGCCCACTGACAGGCGTTGTCCAGCAGGTTGCCCAACAGTTCCAGCAGGTCGTCGCGGTCGCCGGCAAACCCGCTGCCCGGCGGAATCCGGGCTTCGATGGCGAGATCCCGGTCGCGATAAATGCGGCGCAGGATCGCGACTAGGTCGGCTGCCTCCCGATCGAGCAGCACCCGCTGGCCGGGTGCGCCGCCGCCGGCGATGCGCGCCCGCTTGAGTTCGCGTTCGGTCAGGGAGCGGATGTGCTGGAGCTGTTGGCGAAAATCCCGCCACCAGCCGGTGGCGTCGCCGGCTGGCGGGGGTCGTTCGGCGAGTTGGGTGAGGGCGGTCAGCGGGGTCTTCAAGGCATGGGCGAGATTGCCCAGAGCATGGCGGGACCGGCGCTGGCGCTGGTTCAGCAAGTCGAGCAGACGGTTGAGTTCGGCGACCAGCGGCCGCACCTCATCCGGCGCTTCCAGCGACAGTTGCGGAATTTCCCCGCGCGCCAGCCGGGGCAGTTCGCGGCGAACCTGCTCCAGTGGCGCCAAGCCACGCCGCACGATCCGTCGTTGCAGCAGCAGCAGTGCGCCAAACAGCGCCAAGGCGATGAGAATGAATTCCAGCAGCAGGCGGCGAAGGCCAGCGTTCACCGGAGTGAAATCCTCGGTCACGGCGATGGCGACCGGCTGATCCTGGACCCGGAAGGCGCGACCCACCAACAGCAGCCGCTGCTCCTGCGGGCCGGTGACGAAGGCCCGAGTGACGCGGTCGGCGGCGAGCGGCGGCAGCGTCAGGTCGGCGTCCCACAGCGAGCGGGAACAAAGTTCGCTGTTGGCGGTTTCGATCTGGTAATAGTGGCCCGAATACGGTTGGCGGAAGTTGGCGCCGATCCGGTCGGCGGCCAGTTGCGGCTGGCCGCTGGCGTCGAAGCTCAGGGCGGCCAGCACGATTTCCAAATCGTGTTCCAGACGGGCAGCGACGAAGTTCTCGGCCATTTGCCGCAACGAGTAGCCGCCGATGGCGACCGCCAGGAGGATCAGCAGGGTCAGCACTAAGATCAAGCCGGTGGACAGCCGGGCTTGCAGCGAGGTCATGCGTCGCCGGCTCCAAGGATATAGCCCTGGCCGCGGCGGGTGGCGATCAGCTCGCGGCCGAACTTGCGGCGCAGCCGGTTGATGTAAACCTCCAGCACGTTGCTGTCGCGCTCGGCATCGAAATCGTAGACGTGCTCGGTCAGCCGGGCCTTGGACAGCACCCGGCCGGGATGGCGCATGAAATAGCGCAGCAGGCGGAATTCGGTGCCGGTCAGCTCGAAGGTTTCATCGGTGGCTAGGACTCGCGCGGTCTGGGCGTCTTCGTCCAACTCCAAACCGGCAATCCGCAAGGGGCCGTGCGGCCGGGCGATCCCGCGCCGCAGCAATGCCTGGAGCCGCGCCAACAGTTCGGCGACATGGAACGGTTTGCCCAGGTAATCGTCGGCGCCGGCCTTGAACCCGTCCACCTTCTCGTGCCAAGCGTCGCGGGCGGTCAGAATCAGTACGGGGACCGGATTGCCCGCCGCGCGCCAGTGGCGCAGCACGTCCAGCCCGGAACGGCCGGGCAGGCCCAAGTCCAGCACTACCACATCGTAGGGTTCCGATTCGCCCATGAATTCGGCGTCCACGCCATTCGCGGCCACATCCACGGCGAAGCCGGCCTGTTCCAAGTCCCCGTGCAGGCGACCGCTCAACAAGGCGTCGTCCTCAACCAGTAGCAAGCGCATCTCTAATCCCGTTTTACTCGCCACAGTTCGCCGCTGCGGGCGTCGTATTCAAATTCCCGCACCACGCCGTCGTCGCCCAGCATTTTCAGTTCGTAGACGTAGCGGTCCCGCTCGAATTCCAGTTCCGCTTCCAGCAGTTGACCGCCGGGATGCTGGCGGCGGTGGTTGGCGATGATGGTTTCCAGCGACAAAATTTGCCCCGCGCCGCGCAGTTGCCGGGCCTTATCGTGATCGCGGTCGGCCAGAACCGGGACAGCGGCGCACAGGCCCGTCGCCAACAAAGCGATGGCGACGAGTTTAAGGGAGCGGCGCATGGCGGCATTCCAACGGGCGCATCGCCGGCTCAGGCCCGCTTGCGCCCGGTGATCATGGCGTGGGCCAGGTTCTCGCGGTGCAGCAGGCTTTCCCAGATCACGCCGACCAGGTGCCCGACCACCAGCAGCAGGGTGAAGTTGGCGAAAAATTCGTGGACCTCCTCGATGGAGTGAATGGCCGCGTCACTGCTGGCCAGCAGCAGACTGGCCAGCGGACCCAGCCCCTTGTCGGCGCCGTACAGCATCAGTCCGGCGACGACGGTGATGGTCAGGCTCAGCAGCAAGGCGACGATCATCGCCCCACCAGCGGGATTATGGCCCAGATGGCGGGGCGCGCGCAGGGTCAGAACATCCTTGACGTAGCGCAGAGTCTCGCGCGGTCCGCGCACGAAGTCGCTAAACCGGGCATGGTGCGGTCCGGCGAAACCCCAGAGCAGTCGGAACAGTAACAGCCCGGCGATGGTGTAGCCAGCCCAGACATGGATAGCTTGCAGCCAGTCGCCATCCACCTGGTCCAGGAGATCTTCAAACGGTCCTTCCTGGCTGAAGTAGGCGAGGGTAAAAGCGACGACCAGGGTCCAGTGGAACAGACGGACCAGCGGGTCCCAGACTAGGATTTCGTTAGGGGTAGGGTTGGTCATGAGTCAAACCTTTCGTTGACGCCTCCACCGCGTTGGCGGGGAGGCGGGATGTTTTGCAGCCTTGCGCCTTAATCCTCTTCCTCGGCGATCAACGCGCCGGTTGCAATTTCGTAATACACCTCCCACTTCTTGCCATCGTCGCCCTTGATCTTCACTTCCCAGGCCTCCTTGCCTTTCTTGGTTTCATCGTCGGCTTTGATGACCTTGCCGGGATGGGCCTTAAGGGCCATTTCAATCGCCTGTTCCTTGGTGATGGCGGTTGTAGCCGGGACGACGACGGCTGGCGCTGGAGTAGTGGGCGCTTCGCTGGCGGCAAAGGCGGTAGTTGCGACCACGGTGGTAGCTAGGGCGAGCAGGGTGGCGCTTGATAGATGACGCAACTTCATTCGGGTTAGCCTCTCGGTTGAATCTGGAATCGGATCCGGTCGTGGATTTCGGTGGGGTTGCCACTGGAACCTCAACCTTGGCGTGCGACTTTAGGGCGTTTGTCTTAAACCAAACTGAATTTTTGACGCCGTCGGGAAAATTCTATTGGGTTGGAACTTGATGAAAAGGGAAAGATTGTTTGTTGTTTTTTTGTGATTTTTTCTTTTTTAATACACAAAAAAGCAACAAACAACCTTTTTACCCGGTTCGAACTCCAGCGGGCTGCTCTGTTGTAGTTGTCTTTTTTAGTAGTTTTATATATACAATTAAGGACATGCAAAAACATTATAAATTTCAATTGCTTACAAAACTAAGGTGGGGGAAGTGAGGGGAGTCAGCGGAGGTAGAGACTGGCGCTGGCGGCGAAAAGCTCCAAATGATAGCCATCGAAGCCGGCCGAATCGGCTGGAGACCAGGGATTGAAGGGGGACCAGCGCGGGG
>WBUJ01000316.1 GCA_008933795.1 Candidatus Contendibacter sp.
ACTAGCACTACTTTGGCAGATTTTTAACAGCGCGGGATTCCCAAATCACTTTTTCTGTGACTCATGGGTGGTCGGCTTTTGGAGGGGCCGACCATGGTTGGCAGGACATTGGATTGGAGAAACGAACTTGGACGCTGGCTCAAGCCGTTTCTGGATCGGTTGGGCCACAAGGCGCGGCGACGAATGTGCCCGCTCTATGTGTCGGGACTGATCGGGCCCGGTGATCGCAAGAGCGTTCAGCCGATGGCGAAGCGGCTTGCGCTCGGCGAATGCGATCAATTGCACCACTTCATTGCGGCCGGGGTCTGGGATGCGGCGCCAGTGGAAACGGAGTTGCTTGTCCAGGCGGACAGGCTCGTCGGTGGCCGCGACGCCGTGCTGGTGATCGACGACACCGCGATTCCCAAGAAGGGCACGCATTCGGTGGGTGTCGCTGCGCAATATGCTTCGGCGCTGGGCAAGACCGCCAACTGCCAGACGCTGGTGTCGCTGACACTGGCGCGCGGCGAAGTACCGGTCTTGCTGGCGTTGCGGTTGTTTCTGCCCGAGAGTTGGACGAGCAATCGGGCTCGGCTGGAGCGAGCCGGTGTTCCGACCGAATATCGAACGGCGCGGACCAAGCCGGAGATAGCTCTGGCGGAGATCGATCGTGTCATCGCAGCCGGTGTTCGTTTCGGCTGCGTGCTGGCGGACGCCGGTTATGGATTGAGCGCGCCGTTCCGTCAGGGGCTCACAGCGCGCAAGCTTGCCTGGGCGGTCGGGATTCCGCGGCACCTCAAAGTTTACCCCGTCGATGTACGGATGATCTGGCCCAATGCTGGACGCGGCCGTCCTCGCAAGCGATACATTCCTGACGTCCTGTCGATGGCAGCCGAAGACATGCTGGCCAATGCCAAATGGCGCGCCATCAGTTGGCGCACCGGCACGAAAGGAAAGCTCAAGGCTCGCTTTGCTGCAGTCCGCGTGCGGGTTGCCGACGGACCGCCGCAGCGGATCAGGGACAAGGGTCAGCAACATCTGCCCGGCGATGAGGCATGGCTCGTCGGCGAACACAGGATGTCGGGAGAGAAGAAATACTACCTCGCCAACCTGCCGGCGAAAATGGACCTGCGCACCTTGGCGAGCGTCATCAAGGCGCGATGGATTTGCGAGCAGGCCCACCAGCAGCTGAAAGAAGAACTCGGTCTCGATCACTTCGAGGGCCGATCTTGGCAAGGACTGCATCGTCATGCGCTCATGACGATGATCGCTTACGCTTTCCTCCAGTGTCGCCGGCTCAAAACAGCAGGGCGGGAAAAAAAGAATCAACGGGCCGCCGCCTCAG
>WBUJ01000317.1 GCA_008933795.1 Candidatus Contendibacter sp.
GGTAGACGCTGATGTACTGCGCGTAGGCTTGGCCGTTAAGGGTGTGGGCATCAGGGTCGGGAGTGACATGGCGGGATCGTTCCCTTCTGGCAGGATCGGTGTGGTAAAACCGTCCCCAATCTAACACCGGATGATGGTTCGCAGAGGCTTCGGTTACCAAACCGTAACCGTGGAAACCATCCAGAAACAAATGGGGCGCCCTTCCACCTTCATCCTCTGCCCCACAAGGGTGGGAGGAATCTGTGACGGCCCTCAGCGCGGGTTTGGCACGAACATGTAGCCGGTGCCGCGCACGGTGCGGATGCTGCGAGGATGGTCGGGGTCGACCTCGATCTTGCGCCGCAATCGGACTACCCGGATGTCGAGGCGGCGGTCGTAAGGGTCCCAGTCCCGGTTCTGGGTCAGCATCATCAACTGGTCGCGGGACAAGGGGCGGTTGGGACGTTCGACGAACACCCGCAGCAGTTCGAACTCCATCCGGGTCAGAGGAATCTCCTGGCCATCGGCGCCGAACAACTGACAGGAATCCAGATCGAGCAAACCGGTACCGACCGAAACGCGGCGCGTCGTTTCTGCCGGCGGCGCGGGGGCGGGTTCCTCCGTTACCAACGTGGCAGGTCGTTGATAGCGGCGCAACACGCTTTTCAAGCGCGCCCGCAATTCCCGGGGATCGAAGGGCTTGGCCAGATAATCGTCGGCGCCGACTTCCAGCCCGACGATCCGGTCCAGGGTTTCGCCAACCCCGGACACCATGATGATGCCGATGTCGAAATGTTCCCGCAGCCAACGAGCCAGGGTCAGGCCATCCTCGCCCGGCAGGCCCACGTCCAGCAACACCACCGCGGGAACCTGCTCGGCCAGCAAGGCCCGGGCCGCCGGACCGTCGTTTGCGACCAGGACTTGATAACCGTGCTCGCTCAGATAGTCCTGTAAAAACTGTCGGATCTCGGGATCGTCATCGACGACAAGCACGCTGATCGTGGTGGACATCACCCTCTACCCCGCTGGAATAAGGAACGCCAAATCATCATGGCGACGAACGGTAGCCGCCGATCACCGGATCGGTCGAACGGCGATGGATCGCCGGTTCAAGAACCCTTCATCGGTCATCTCCCACCGGCGCCTGTCGATCCAGCACTGCCTGCAAGGCGGGCATAGCGACCATCAGACCCGCGCTTTCGGCTTGGGCGAGGAGCGCCTGTAAGATGGCCGCCAGTGCGGGCGTGCGCTCGCCGCGCCCGTGCCGCGCCAACGCCCGCGCCCGGGCGATGAAAAACGCGCTCCAGGGCAGCGGCTCGGCGGCGGTGTAGGCC
>WBUJ01000190.1 GCA_008933795.1 Candidatus Contendibacter sp.
TTGCCCCTGGCCGAGATTCCCAGGAAATCGTAGCAGGGTAAGCAGGGTAGCAGGGTAGGTCGGGCCAAAGCGCAGCGTTGCCCGACTGATTTAGAGAATCGGTCGGCGAAGGTCGGGCGCGTCCTGCACCCGACCTTTGGCGGTGGTTCGCCAGCGCTCAGCGCAACTCGACCACCTTCTTGCCTTCGGCTAACGCCGTAGGTAAATGCAGCCTCGTTCCCCCGACGGAGCGAGAGAGGACTGAAGGATTACCTTCGAAAACGCGCGCGGTCGTTCAGCGGTAATACTCCGGCTCGTTTCCGGCTTTCCACTTGATGTTGCAACCCACGCTGGGCTTCTGGGCGGACGGAACCGACCCACCCGCCAGCGCCGCGTCCGCTGCCGCGCGCAGATCGGCCCCCGTCACTGGAATGTCGTTGCCCGGTCGGCTGCCATCGAACTGGCCGCGATACACCAGCTTGCGATCCGCGTCGAACAGGAAGAAATCCGGGGTGCAAGCCGCCCGATACGCCTTGGCCGCCGTCTGGGTTTCGTCGTGCAGGTAAGGAAAGGGATAATCGAACGCCTGGACGTCCTCGATCATCTTCGCCGGGCTGTCGTTCGGATAGTTCGCCACGTCGTTGGCGTTGATGGCGACGATGGCCAGTCCCTGGTCCCGATACTCCCGCGCGAACCGAATCAGGCTTTCGCGAATATGTTTGACAAACGGGCAGTGGTTGCACATGAAGATCACCAGCAGCGCCGGGGCGGCCCGGAAATCCGCCAGGGCAACGGTGCGGCCCGTGGCGGGTTCGGGCAGGCTGAAGACCGGCGCGGACGTACCCAGCGGGAGCATGGTGGAAGTAGTTTGGGCCATGGTCGATACCTCAAGAATTGGCAAGGGTTGGAACACCGCGAAACGAACTGCTCACTATGACCGTCGCCGCCGCACCGGGTTGCGCGCGCCCCCACCCGAACCAAGCCGGCCCGCCATGGTCAATCCCGACGAATTCGACGGTTTTTCGCGAATCCCACCGAACTTCCCTAAGGAGAGCTTTCGATGCAACGACTCAAAACGTCCCTCTGGCCCATCGCGGTCCTCGGTCTGCTGGGGAGCGCGCTGGCCCGGGCGGCGGACTATCCCGACTTCGTCACCCTGGTCGAGCGGTACAGCCCGGCGGTGGTCAGCATTCAGACCAAGGCCGAAACCAAGCAAAATCCGTTGGGACGCGGCCACCCGCCGATTCCCGAAAACAGCCCGTTTCACGACTACTTCAAAAAATTCTTCGAGCAAATGCCGGATCTGCCCACCCCGCCGCGTTCCTCGGTGGGTTCTGGCTTCATCGTCTCGGCGGACGGCTACATCGTCACCAACGCCCACGTGGTCGACGAGGTGGACAGCATCGTGGTCGGCCTGAGCGACCGCAGCGAACTGCCCGCCCAAGTCGTCGGGAAGGACCGCCGCAGCGACATCGCCCTGCTCAAGGTGAACACCGACGCCAGCCTGCCGACCGTCAGGATCGGCGACAGCCACAAGGCCAAGGTCGGCCAATGGGTGCTGGCCATCGGCTCGCCGTTCGGCTTCGAGCGCACCGCCACCCAGGGCATCATCAGCGCCCTGGGCCGCAGCCTGCCCAGCGACAACTACGTGCCCTTCATCCAGACCGACGCCGCCGTCAATCCCGGCAATTCCGGCGGGCCACTGTTCAACCTCGACGGCGAGGTGATCGGCGTCAACTCGCAGATCTACAGTCGCTCGGGCGGCTATCAGGGCCTGTCCTTCGCCGTGCCCATCGACGTCGCCATGGAAGTCGTCGACCAACTCAAGAGCGGCGGCAAGGTGGCGCGCGGCTGGCTGGGCGTCATGATTCAGGAAGTCACCCCGGAACTGGCGCAATCCTTCGGCCTCGACAAACCGCGCGGCGCCCTGGTCGGCCAAGTGCTGGCCGACGGTCCGGCGCGAAAGGCCGGGGTCCAGGCCGGCGACATCATCGTCGCCTTCAACGGCCAGCCGGTGCTGGCCTCCAGCGATTTGCCGCTGATGGTCGGCCGCACCCGGCCCGGCGCCAACACCCCGCTGACCGTGATCCGCGATGGCAAGGAGCAAACCCTGACCGTTCCCCTCGCGGAACTGCCCGAGGATATCAAGCCGCAACAAGCCATCGCCGAACCGCCCTCCCGCAACCGGCTCGGCCTGATGGTGGCCGACCTGCCCGCTGGCCAGCGGAAAGCCGGCGATCAGGGCGTACTGGTCAAGGACGTGGATGAAGGTCCGGCCGCCAGCGCTGGCATCCGCCCGGGGGACATCATCGTCCGCATCAACCACGCCGAGGTCGCCGACGCCGAGCAGTTCGCAGACCTGGTGAAAGCGCTGCCGACGGGCCGGCCCATCCCGGTATTGATCAAGCGCGACAATGGCGCGCTGTTCCTGGCGTTGACGATCCCCGACAAGGAGTAAGCCTCCGGGCGCGAACGGCGAGGCGCGGAACGCTGGCCGCAAACCGGCGTTCACAGACGCCTCGCTTCAACGCTACAATAACGCCGCTTTTTGTACCGGAACGCGCCCGCTCATCGGGGATGGGCGCATTCCGGCCACCGCATGAATCCACCACCCGGCTTCCGCGTTCGCGGGGGCCGCGCCATCACCAAGGGGGTTTTTCCGTGCTCGAAAACTACCGCCAACACGCCGCCGAACGCGCCGCCATGGGCATTCCCGCGCTGCCGCTCAGCCCGCAACAGACCGCCGATCTGGTGGGCCTGCTCAAAAATCCACCCCAGGGCGAGGAAGACTTCCTGCTGGATCTCGTCACCCACCGGGTGCCGGCGGGCGTGGACCAGGCCGCCTACGTCAAGGCCGCCTTCCTGGCCGCCGTCGCTAAGGGCGAGGCTCAGTCGCCGCTGATCTCCCGGGTGCGCGCCACCGAACTGCTCGGCACCATGCTGGGCGGCTACAACATCCAGCCACTGATCGACCTGCTCGACGACGCCGAGTGCGCGCCCGCCGCCGCCAAGGCGCTGTCGCACACCCTGCTGATGTTCGACTACCGGCACGGCGTCAAGGCCAAGGCCGACGCCGGCAACGCCCACGCCCAGCGGATCATGAAATCCTGGGCCGAGGCCGAATGGTTCACCAGCCGCGACAAGGTGCCCGAGAAAGTCACCGTCACGGTCTTCAAAGTCACCGGCGAGACCAACACCGACGACCTCTCCCCCGCCCCCGACGCCTGGAGCCGCCCCGACATCCCGTTGCACGGGCTGGCGATGCTGAAGATGGAGCGTCCGGGCATCCAGCCCGACGAAGTTGGCAAAATTGGCCCGCTGAAGCTGATCGAATCGCTCAAGGCCAAGGGCCATCCGGTCGCTTATGTCGGCGACGTGGTCGGCACCGGCTCCAGCCGCAAGTCCGCCACCAACTCGGTGCTGTGGTGGACCGGCGAGGACATCCCCTACGTGCCCAACAAGCGCTACGGCGGCTACTGTCTCGGCGGCAAAATCGCCCCGATCTTCTTCAACACCCAGGAAGACGCCGGCGCGCTGCCGATCGAATGCGACGTGTCCAAGATGAACATGGGCGACGTCATCGACATTTACCCCTACGCCGGCAAGATCGAAAAGAACGGCGCGGTCATCGCCACGTTCGAATACAAGTCCGACGTGTTGCTGGACGAAGTGCAGGCCGGCGGCCGCATCAACCTGATCATCGGGCGCGGCCTGACCGACTGGGCGCGCGAGGTCATGGGCCTCAGCCCCTCGGCGGTTTTCCGCCGTCCGCTGCCGACGACCGATTCCGGCAAGGGCTTCACCCTGGCGCAGAAGATGGTCGGCCGCGCCTGCGGCGTCGCCGGCATCCGTCCCGGCATCTACTGCGAGCCGAAGATGACTACCGTCGGTTCCCAGGACACCACCGGCCCGATGACCCGCGACGAGTTGAAGGACCTCGCCTGTCTGGGCTTCTCCGCCGATCTGGTCATGCAGTCGTTCTGCCACACCGCCGCCTATCCCAAGCCGGTGGACGTGCAGACCCATCACACCCTGCCCGATTTCATCTCCAGCCGCGCTGGCGTGGCGCTGCGCCCTGGCGACGGCATCATCCATAGCTGGCTGAACCGGATGCTGCTGCCTGACACCGTCGGCACCGGCGGCGACTCCCACACCCGCTTCCCCATCGGCATCAGCTTCCCGGCTGGCTCCGGCCTGGTGGCGTTCGCGGCGGCGACCGGCTCCATGCCGCTGGACATGCCGGAATCGGTGCTGGTGCGCTTCAAGGGCCAGATGCAGCCCGGCATCACCCTGCGCGACCTGGTCAACGCCATCCCCTACGCGGCGATCCAGTCCGGCCTGCTGACGGTGGCGAAGGAAGGCAAGAAGAACATCTTCTCTGGCCGCATCCTGGAAATCGAGGGTCTACCCGATTTGAAGGTGGAACAGGCGTTCGAGTTGTCCGACGCCTCCGCCGAGCGCTCCGCCGCCGGTTGCACCGTGCGCTTGAATAAAGAGCCGATCATCGAGTACCTGAACAGCAACATCACCCTGCTCAAGTGGATGATCGCCAACGGCTATCAGGACCCCAAGACCCTGGAGCGCCGGATCAGGGGCATGGAGGAATGGCTGAAGAACCCGACGCTGATGACGCCGGATGCCGACGCCGAATACGCGGCGGTGATCGAGATCGACATCAGCGCGATCAAGGAACCGCTGCTGGCCTGCCCCAACGATCCCGACGACGTCAAGACCCTGGCCGCCGTGGCCGGCGCCAAGATCGACGAGGTGTTCATCGGCTCCTGCATGACCAACATCGGCCACTATCGCGCCGCCGGCAAGGTGCTGAGCGGTCAGGCCAACATCCCGACCCGACTGTGGATTTCCCCGCCGACCAAGATGGACGCCCATCAGTTGAGCGAGGAAGGCTACTACGCGATCTACGGCGCTGCTGGGGCGCGGATGGAGATGCCGGGCTGCTCGCTGTGCATGGGCAACCAGGCGCGGGTAGCGGACGGCGCGACCGTGGTGTCCACCTCGACCCGCAACTTCCCCAACCGGCTGGGCAAGGGCGCCAACGTGTACCTGAGTTCGGCGGAGCTGGCGGCGGTGTGCGCGCTGCTGGGCAAGATCCCGACCTTTGCCGAGTACATGAAGTACATGGGCGAGATCGGAACCAAGGGCGCAGAGATCTACCGCTACCTGAACTTCAACCAGGTGGAGGAGTATCAGCAGGTCGCCGATACGGTGAAGCTGGCGGCATAAGCGCCGTCTGATCCCTGATCTACAGGAATCCCCGTGAGCCATGCCTGCGGGGATTTTATTTTTGGATCGCTTGGAGAGGTGAAGCCATGAGCAGCGCTGCCCTGCTTGACCGGGACGCGGTCGCCTCGACCGCCGCCATCGTGGAGACTCCGGAGCCGCTGACCCCCCACCGCTACCGCCTGACGGTCGCGGAATATCACCGCCTGGGTGAAAACGGGATTTTCGACGAAGACTCCAGAGTAGAACTGATCGAGGGAGACCTGATCGCCATGCCACCGATTGGAGAGCAACACGCCAGCAAGACCCGACTGCTCAACCGGCTGTTTTCGCTGCAAGTGGGCGATACCGCCATCGTGGATGTGCAAAACCCGGTGGCGCTGGATGTGCATTCGGAACCCCAGCCGGATATGGTTTTGCTCAAACCACGCCCGGATTTTTATGCAAGCGCACATCCTGGCCCGGAGGATGTGCTGCTCCTGATTGAAGTCTCGGACAGCACGCTGCGCTATGACCGGGACATCAAGGTTCCGCTGTACGCCAAGGCGGGCATCCCGGAAGTGTGGCTGCTGGATGTAACCGGCCAACGGCTGGAAATTTACCGCCGCCCCAGCCCCGAGGGCTATCGCGAAATCCACTATCCCGCGCCCACGGAAAGCATTGCGCCGGTTTTGCTGCCCGAACTGATCCTGAGCGTCGCCAGCCTGTTTGTCCCTGTCCCATCCACGCAGCGCGAAGCGTAGAGCCATTACCGTCTGGCCCCGATTTTATCGCGGGCGCAACAACTCCACGATCGCCTCGGCGGCTTGGCGGCTGGCGTCGCGGCGCAACTCGCGATGCAGGGCGTCGAACTCCGCCGTCAACCGGTCGCGGGCCAGCGGCTCGTCCAGCCAGCGCAGGACCGCTGAACCCAGATTTTCCACGGTCGCGGCTTCCTGGATGAACTCCGGCACCAGTTCCCGCCCGGCCAGCAGATTGGGCAAGGCGAAGTGGGAAATCC
>WBUJ01000191.1 GCA_008933795.1 Candidatus Contendibacter sp.
CTGAACTGGCGCGGCGGACGGCGCGTGAACGTGACCTTCGAGGGCATGAAACCCCAGCCGTTGACGTACAACACCGCCGAGGGCGCCACGCAGTTCCTTTTCGAGGACAAGACCTACTTCTACGTGTCTGATCGCGACGCCGCGAGAATGGAAGTGCAGAATTTCCGCGAGTAGGACGCTGGTTCCATGAGCACGCAACCCCAGGATAACCCATCCACGGAACCCGATCTGGAACCCGAGATTCGTAACCTCGCTCATCACCTCTGGCAAACGGCCGGCCGTGACTTCGGCCAGACCGCCCTCGATTTCTGGGCGATGGCGGAACGGATGGTCGTTGAGATGACGGTGGATTCGGTCCGCCGGACCAATGTCGCCACCGCCGCGACCGTCGAGAACGCGGCGGCCTGGCCCGCGGCCCTGCGTGCCCTCTATCACTATCGGGTGCGCGAACTCGCCCGCGGCATGTGGGCGGCCAGCGCCGAACAGCGGGACTGGTCGCTGGACTACTGGCTGGCCGCCGAGCAGCACCTGCGCCTGCTGATCGAATTGGCGGCGCGCACCGCCGGCGCCCGACTCGGACGCGAAGAAGCCCTGGCCCGGACCTTCGAAACGTTTTCGGCGGCGGATTACCTGGAACAGATCCGCAAAACGGCCTACCAACTATGGGAGACGGCGGAGAATCGGCAACGGTCGGCGCTGGAATTCTGGCTGGCGGCGGAAAGCCGGTTCCTGGAGTCGCAAGCGGCTGGCAGAACCGCCCCAGCCGCCCCGAACACCGGTTCGAATGCGGGAACGTCAACCCCCGGATCGAACGACTGATCATCAAGCCCACCTAAGAGGAGCTCACCGTGGACGTACAAAGTCTGATCATTTTTCTGGTCATCGGCGCCGTGGCCGGCTGGCTCGCCGGACTGATCATGAAGGGACGGGGCTTCGGCCTGCTCGGCAACATCATTGTCGGCATCATCGGCGCGGTGGTCGGCGGGTTTCTGTTCGGCACGCTGGGCCTTGCCGCCGGCGGCCTGATCGGCTCGATCGGGACCGCCACGGTCGGCGCTGTAGTGCTGCTGTTCCTGATCGGCCTGATCAAAAAGGCGTGACCCGCGCCCGGCGACCGAATGGTCGTCAAGTACGCGACGGGCTCGCGCTCATCTTGATGGCAAGGACCTGACGGTGGACGTCACCAGCCTGGTCCTCGGCCTGCTGACCAGCTTTCTGCTCATCGGCATCATCGCCGGCAGGCTGGCCGGGTTGCTGATGTACGGAGGCGGCTTCGGCCTGCTCGGCAACATCGGCGTCGGCATCATCGGCGCCTTCGGCGGCGGATTCCTGTTCGGTCTGGCCCCCTTCTCCGTCGAGGTGGGGCTGATCGGCTGCCCGATCGCCGCCGCCGTCGGCGCCGTCGTGCTGTTGTTCCTCATCAGCCTCATTAAGAAGGCTAAAACCTGTAGGAGTATGAACCATGAGCGATCCCAAGATTGACAAGGCCAAGGGCCAGATCAAGGAAGCGGTGGGCAAAGTCACCGGCGACAAGCAACTGGAAGCGGAGGGCCAGGTGGAGCAGGCCAGCGCCGCCGTGCGGGAGAAAGCGGCGGAAATCACCGCCGATGTGGCCGAAGCGGTCGGCAACGTGATCGAACGCGCCGGCGCGGTCGCTGCGGACCTCAAGGACAAGGTGACCGGCAAAGGTTGAGACCGCTGAGTCCTGAGTTCAAGGCGGCTGGCCGGCGCTCCCGTCCGGCCAGCCGCAGAACCATTCCCCATCTCCTGAAGGTTTGCAGTGAGAAACATGCGTGGCATCGCCACGGCGTTGCCTCTGACAGCGCTGGCTCTCTGTTTGACTCTGATTGCTGGCTGCGCCACCTCCCCCACGCCGGGGCAGTCCCATCAGGCAGGGTCGACGCCGCACCACGCGCCGACGGCGCACCATGCCACCGGACACCCGGCGGCGGCCACGCCCGCCGCCACGGCCCCGGATGTGCGCGACGCCGCCACCCTCAAACCCGGCGAGTTCACCTGGCATCCCGAACGCGCCCCGAGCGGGCCAGTCGTGATCATCGTCAGCATCCCCGAGCAGCGCGCCTACGTGTACCGCAACGGCATCCGCATCGGCGCGTCCACGGTCAGCACCGGCAAGCCGGGCCATGACACCCCGACCGGGGTGTTCAGCATCCTGGAGAAAGACCAGCAGCATGTCTCCAGCACTTATCAGGGCGCAGCCATGCCCTACATGGAGCGGCTGACCTGGGACGGCATCGCCCTGCACGCCGGCAGGCTCCCCGGCTATCCCGCCTCGCACGGCTGCGTGCGGCTGCCGCTGGAGTTCTCCCGGAAGCTTTACAGCGTCACTCATTCCGGCACTCACGTCGTCATCGCCGACGCCCATTCGGCCCCGGCGGACATCGTCCATCCGGGCCTCGCCGCCCCGGTCGATCCCAACGCCAGCGGCAAGGCGCTTGCTCCCACGGCGCTGGCGGGCCAGTTTCTCTGGGAGCCGCACAAGGCCCCGCAAGGCCCGGTGAGCGTCGTGATCAGCGGCCCCGACCGCCGGATGTATGTCTTCCGCAACGGTGTGCTGATCGGCGAGGCGGCGATCCAGATCCGCGATCCCCACCAGCCGCTCGGGGCCGGCGTGTTCGTCGCGCTGGACGGCTTCACCCACGCGCCCAGCCCCTTCGCGCCGGACCGGCCGCAACGGCGCTGGATGGCGGTGGGCCTGCCGTCGCACGGTGGCCAGTTGCCGGCGCGGCTCGACCTCGGCGAGCGGGTGCATCCGCCGGCCCAGTTCTCCCGGCTGGTGTACGAACTGCTGCAACCCGGCGCTTCGCTGGTCGTCACCGACCGACCGGCCCGGCCCGAATCCCGGACCCAGCCCGGCTTTCGGATCATGGCCGACTCCTGAACGCCACATCGCCAACTCAGCTTCCAACACCATGAGGAAATCACCATGAAATACCTGCTTTCAGCCGCCGCGCTCGTTCTGGTTTCGACCGCCGCGCTTGCCGCTCCGGTAGCGCCCGGCAACATGCCGGCTTACTGTCGCGGCGAGGCATCGAGCCAATTCGGGACGAAGCCGATGTACATCAAAACCGGCAAGTTGGTCCGCGCCAAGAACGGCAGTTACCGCATCAAGGGCACCGCTGACCTCGGCGACCAGGGCAAGAAGCCCTTTCAGTGCGACTACGACAAGAAGGGCAACTTTCTGCACCTGAAGTCGCTGGTGGACGAGGGCGCGCTTTGAGTCTGGCCGCGCGTCGCGACCGGACTACCGGTGGGGTCGGTACTGCCGCACCCATTGACGGTCTGAGACTATCCCTATGACCCGATCCGAAGCCGTTGTGAATCTGCAGGCGCTCTACGGTCCACCCAGTCAAGCCGGATTTGGCAGCGCTGTGTTCCGTGACCGGGTGGAACGCGCGGAAGACCTGGAAGCCGCCGCCCTCAAGCATTACCGTTATTTCCTCGGCAAGGCCTGGGAGCACTTTGGCGAGGAGGCCTGGATGGGGCCCTGGCAACGGATCTATCAGCGCCAGGCGGCAGACCGGCGCGACATCGTGACCGAACTGCGGAGCATCACCGGCCCGGCGGCCCAGTCATCGGTCACGATGCTCCTGGATGCCATCGCCGATCCCGAGGCCGGGCGGCAGGCGCTGGCGGCGGTCTACGACGATGCCGATATGGACACCCTGGTGGTCTATACCTTGGGGGATGGCGCCGCCCTGTCCGGGCTGCTGATCGCTGGCCGAGACCGCCGTGGCGAGACCACCTTGCTGGTCTTCCTCCTGGATTGACGGTCGGTCCGATCTCCGGATATTCAGCGAGTCAGGCCCGTTCCGCCGGCGTCAGCAGATCGGGACCGGTTTCGCTGGCGGCAAGCGATGCGGCCAACATGAGCCCGAAGCACAGCAGCACAAGCGCGCGGAGGTTTTTCACCCAGTCATTCCAGCGCCTGCCAGACCACCCGCTCGATGCCGAGACCGACCACGGCGAACAGGCGCAGGTCGCTGAGTCCATACCGTTCCCGCAACGCCGCGCCGTAACGGTGGGCCTGGTCTTCCGCCTCCCGCAATTTCGCTGCGACCGGGGGCAGCGCAGCCAACTCGTCCGGGGCGCGCTGGCGGAGCTGTTCCCCGGTCAAGTCGAGGTCTTTCAGCGCCAGGTATTTGAATTCCAGCAGCAGATCGAGGGCCTGAAACCGCCGCATGTCCGGCCGCACGATCAGGCTGAGATCGACATAACCGCGATCCACTTCAGTTTCCGACACCATCATGTACAGCCGGTCGTCGAACAGCAGGGTCAGAAAGGCGATCTTGACCAGCAGTTCGTTGGTCCAGCGGTAGTCGCGGTTGGACAGCACCGGGAAATAGCGCTGTTCGATAAAAGCGCACAGCGGACCCAAATCACCCTGGAGATAGACGGTCTCGGCGAGGCGTACCCTCGTCTGGCGGTCCTCGTAGGTGGGCAGCCAGAGTTCCCGCAGTCGTTCCACGTACAGCGACCGGGCGACCAGATTGGGAATCTGCAGGATCGCTTGCCCCAGCACGCCCCGTCCGGCCAGGGTCAACACGCCGAAGTAGTACAACAGCGAGGCCATAAAGGCTTGATCCTTGACGGCGGCCAACACGTCCTGCACCCCGAAGCGCTGGGCCAGTTGCGGAATGATGACGCCTTGGTCGCCATCGAGCGCCTGAATCAGCAGGTCCTCGCCGTGGGGCAGGTGAGAGATGTAGACCAGTTTGCTGCGATCCATGGCCAGATTCTCGTCGAGCAGGCGCTCGGGGTATTCACCCTCGGTTTGTAGATGCTTGAGAAAATACAGGCTGAGAGTTGGGTTGTAGAGGCGCTCGCAAGCTTTGGTGCTGAAGCCATAACCGTTGTAGAACGTGCGCATCGTGTCGAGGGCGTTCGCGACCGACCAGGAGCCGTCCTCGGGGGTCATGGATTCCAGCACGGCGGCGATTTCCCCCTCGGTAAAGCCGCACAGGTCGTTGAACTTGTCGGCCAGATAGATGTTCTCGCCGACGTTGTAGCCACTGGTCATGTCGCTCAGGACCACCGGCGAAATGCCGGTGATGAACGCCCGATCCAGGCCCTGCCCGCCGGCCGCCGCCTTCACCGCCTTGAACACGGTTTTCAGCAACCCCTCCCCATACAGCAGAGCTTCGTAGTAGTCCTGTTTTCGCCCGGTCATCAGGACTTCGTTGGCGAAATTGTCGTATTCATCAATCAGTAAATAGAGTTTGTGGGGGGTTTCCGAAATCGCCGTCAAGGTCGCTTCCCAGGAGGACAGGGCGTTATCGGGATGAATGGCCATCGGCGCGGTCAGCCATTTCGCGTAATACCGCTGGAATTTGGCGATACGATCATTCAGATGCTGGTGCAGCGCCGCCTCGATGTCCTTCATATCCCCCTGGGCTTTCACCAGGGAAAAATCCCACTTCATCACGAAGTATTGGTTATGCAGCGGGGTGGGATTTTGGCCGATGGCCAGATGGCCGAACAGCGCGTCGAATTGCCCGGCCCGGTTCACGTCGTAGTAATGCTCCAGCATCGACAGCAGCAGGCTTTTGCCGAAGCGGCGCGGGCGGATGAAGATCAGTTGCCGGCCGGCCTCTTCCAACTGGGGAATCCGGTCGGTGCGGTCCTGATAGAAGTAGCCCTCCTGAATCAGGGTGGCGAAATCGCTTAAACCGTAGGGAAATTTCATGGCGGCGTCGGGTCCCGGTGCGCGGAGCTTCCACAATCCACGATAGCACAGGCGGGTACGGGCGGGACAACCTGGCTCGCCATTTCCCGGCACGCCCGACGATCATAAGCCAGGGTCATCACGGGGCCAGACCGCCGCTGTCAGGAAAATCCTTACAGGAAAGTCCTAATTTCTCTTACGAAAATCGTAAGTTATGATTTGTCCTATTTAGAGCCTGTATAAAAACTAACTCTTTGATCTATATGACCATGAATCCGGCATCTAGCCGGTTTTTTGCCGATTAAGCCGGCCTCAAGCCAGCTCCGCAGGAAATTTTCCTGAAAAATCAATGAAGAGTTTTTCGACAGGCTCTTAGGTCGGAATCCTGCTTGTCGCCAGGAAATCGCTTGAGCGTGGAATACGCAACTGACATTCCCATTTTATCCCTTGGCGGGGTTGTAGTGCTCAAACTGGAAAGGTTGCCCCTTAAACCCCGAGTACGCGACTCGTCCAA
>WBUJ01000318.1 GCA_008933795.1 Candidatus Contendibacter sp.
CCGCCGCCGGAAACGGCCAGAAAATTGATCGGCGGCAACGGACCCCGGTGGCCGATGCGGGCTAAATAGGCTTGCTCGCGTTGACCCGACGCGATGGCGTCCCGGATGAACGGTTCAATATCGGTTTGGACCCAGTAACGGGCGTTCGGGATACCGGGAATTTCCGCCCGGGTCGTGTCCTGGGCGGGTACGGCGCTCAGACGACTGGGGGTGGCGCAACCCTGGAGCAGCAGCAGAACAGTCAACAGTACAGCAATAATCGAGGTTTTGCGGTTCATAGATCAATTCCTACCAGCGGAAGGTAGCCCCCAGCGCGGGACCCGCCATGCGCAGGTCCTCAACGATCTCGTCGCCGGTCGTCGAGTAGGAGAGGTTGCGGTACGCGAGTACGAGGTCGCCCCAGTCGAAGCGATAGCCGATCCCCGCCCAGCCTTGCCAGGTCCAGTTCGAGTAATTGCCCGCGCCGATATCGAGGTAATACGGCAGGAACCAGTCGTCGCCGTCGCCGAGCCGGACCTCGCCGCGCACACCGACGATCCCATCCCACACGTTGATCTTTTCGGAGTTGCCGCCCGAACGTCCCAGCACCCCGTCCGGCCCGGAGAAGCTCAAATCCGTCGAGGTTTCCAAGCCTAGATAGCGCACGCCGCCGAACACGTCCAGAGTCCCGGCGGCGCTCCGGGCCACAGTGTAGCTGCCGATGCCCGTCCAAACCAGCGCCTGAATGTCCACGTTCAGATTCACGTCGATCGGCAGCGCCAGGTTGCCCCCCGGTCCCCGCACCGTTTTGATTTTGCCCCGCTCGCCGCTGAAGTCGTTGTAGACCAGGTCCATGGCCAGCGCCCAGTCGCCCTTGCGCGCCTCGAAGGTCCCCATCAGGGCAAACTCCAGGTTGCTCAGATAGCTGTCCGGTTTCACCTCGACCTCGACGGTTTTACCGCCTCCCAACGGCGTGTTGAACTGGAGCGTCTGGGAGATGTTCGGGAACCAGGCATACGGCGTGAGGCTGTAGTGCCATTGCCCGTCGTACATGTCCACGCCAGCACCCGAGGCAACGCCGCCCGATGCCAGGAGGCCGGCGCTGGTGACCACCGCCCACAGTCCCGCTTGCCATACCTTCTTTTGAATCATGGTGTACCTCTTCCTCTGGTTTAAGGTGAGTGGTGGACCCGGCGGTTGCTGAGTCACGCCGGGCGGTTACCGTGCGATGGTCTCAATCCAATGCAAGGCAGGGAATCTGGCTAATTCACCCGCATCACCGATGGCGGACTCCAGGCGCCCTCGCCGGGCGGCAGGATGGA
>WBUJ01000192.1 GCA_008933795.1 Candidatus Contendibacter sp.
AGGGCTTCGCGGATGCGTTCCATATCGCCGCTCATTTCCGTGCCCCTCTATGCCATCCGCGCTTTTGCTGGCGGTTGCGTGAAGGCTTGGCCATGAACGGATCGGTTCCGGTATAATTTCGGCTATCGGTAGTCTTTGGGGTCGCACCGCGCCAGCGGTCGCGGCCCTTGTTGTTTTTGCTCATGGCTTGCCCCCTTCAAGCCTTGCGACTTTTCTGGATTTGGGCGTCAATCCATGCCTCTATCTCGGCCTCAATCCAGCCGACAGCCTTTGCGCCGATGGAAACCGGAGCAGGGAAGGTTCCCGTTTTGATTCGCTCGTAAATGGTGGAACGGGAAAGCCCGGTGCGGGCTTCCACCTGCTTGCGCCGAAGGATGGTCAGGCGCGCTAGCGCCTCTCTGAGTTGTGCGGCCATGCTCGTTACTCCGTAGCATTCGCCGGAATATACCGGTATGGTTTCGCACAATATGCACCGCCCTTGATCGAGCGAGGAAAGTCAAAAAGAAAATCTGATTTTCATTTTCTCGGCCTTGTTCTCACCAAAGGCATCCCGGCTCTAAGGTCGCCATCCAGCAATTCCAGCGCCTTACTGATTTTCTTGTGGAATGCTTTAAAGCCGCGAACATCCTCCCCAAATGCTCTTACCGCCAGCGGTTCAATGGCCTTGCCTATCTCGCTGGCGTTTGGCTTTCCTCCAATGACAAACGCAGATTTGTTTTCGGAAAGAATCCACGCCATGACTGCTAGTGCCCGCATGGTGTTCATTTCCGCAACTTCGCCGCCATCCGGCAGCATGTCAGCTTGTCTCGCTTCGTCAAATAGGAATGCAGGGCGGTCGCCGAATGGCATATCAAGGAACCAGCGCCGCAGGCTCTCTTTGTTGATTCGCAGTCCGTCCTTGGCAATCAATTCATCAAGTCCCGCGTCGCACCACATACCGCGCCCATCGCTTCGGGGAACCGGCCTACCCTCATAGTCAAGCCGCCCCCCTCGCAAGGCGTCAATGATCGCTTCCCGCTTCGCATCCATGCAGCTTGTCGAAAAATTCAGATCTCGCAATTCGCTCGGCTCAACATTGCACCATAGGGCAACAGCCGCATCTATGGTTATCGTTGAACACAAGTCCCAATACTGAAGACATTCGCCAGATGTTTGACTTGCTGATCTCATAGCGTCCCTTTCACGCTTTGCCCCTGAATCAGAAGCCGCGCCAGCCGGGCAAGGATTCCCGGTGTTCGCCCTTGGGGATCAGCCTCAGGCTAGGCGCGGCAAACCATTATGCCGCCGACTGGTAAGCCTTCCCGAAAGGCCCGATGATGACCTTGCCGCGTCCGTCCTGAATCTGGCTATCCACGAAGTCCGCCCACCATTGCAGCATTTCACGCCGTTGGTCGGCATACTGCGCCCGGTTATAGACGCCTCGGATACCCTTGGTTTCGTGGGCTAGGCATTTCTCGATCCAGTCTGAATTGAATCCAGCCTCGTGCAGGTGCGTCGATGCCGTTCGCCGAAAGTCGTGAATCACGAAATCGCGCACATCGAATTCCAGCGCCCGCACGGCGACATTCAACGTGCTATGGGCTATGGGCTTATTCAAACTCCCTCGACTGGGAAACACCCATTCGGAACCACTTGCCAGCCCCTTCAATTCCTCGAACATCGCCACGGCTTGTCGAGATAGTAGAACCAGATGCGGCTTGTCTTTCTTCATTCGTTCGCCGGGGATCGCCCATTCGGCTTTATCGAAGTCGATTTCTTCCCATCGGGCTTCGATCAGTTCCGATTTCCGCACCATGCACAGAATCAGCAGGTGCAGCGCCAGCTTGTGCGCCCGCTTCATGCTGGATTGGTAGATCGCCCGCAACAACCGCCCGATTTCGTCCGGGGTCAGCGCCACGTCACGGCTTCTGGCGGTCGCAATAAACTTCGCTTCCACTGCCGCCGCCGGGTTGAAAGTCGCCTTCTCCCGCGCAATCGCATAGGCGAACAGCCGTTTCATGACATTGCGGGTTTGTAGGGCCATTTGATCGGCCCCCCGCGCCTTGATGCAGTCGGTAATCGCCAGTACATCGGTAACGGTCACCTCGGCAACCTGCTTTGCACCAATCGCTGGAATCACGTCCTTTTCCAGTACGCGCTTGATGTTGCGGGGGTTGCTGTTGCCCGGCTCGGCGACTTCGGCATACCAGCGCCACGCGAACGCTTCCACGGTATCGGCGGCCTTGGCTTCGGCTTCCTTGGCCCTCACCTTCTCCACCGCTTGCCAGCACCAGTTTTTCAGGAAGGACTGCGCCATCTCCTTGGCCTCGGGTTTCGCATCGTCGGGGATCGGATCGCCGCGCTTCAAGGCCATCGGCGAAAGGCCGCGCTTCACCAGCGCCGCGCAGTCCTCGCGCCATGCGCGGGCTTCGGCCAGCGAGTACGCCGGGTATTCGCCCAACCTCGCCTTTTCCTGCTTGCCGGTCAGCCGGTAGCGCATCCCCCAGCCCCGCTTGCCGCTGGGGGTGACTTCGATGAACAGCCCGCCACCGTCCGACTCGGAAAAGGTTTGCTCCCTCGGCTTGAGCTTCCGCAGCTTGGTATCCGTCAGCGCCATGATTCACCTCCCGCGTTGTTCCCTCAATTGCCAGAAGATCAGGAAACAGTCACCCGCCTCGGGAACAATCACTGGAGCGCTTTGCCTTGATTGGCTTTTTACAGGATCGCACCCACCATTTGTTCCCTTGAAAACCTGATTCCCCTGCCTATCCTCACAGGAGTTGGGAACACATCTTGTTCCCGATGAAAGCCGATCTCCTGGAACTGGAACTAATTAGGGAACAATTTTAGGCGGATTTAGGTGGAACATGCAAGCCGATACCGGAACAAAAAACCCGCTTTTACGCGGGCTTGAGGAGGTTTTACCGAAGGCTTCGGACCAGGTCGGAAGTCTCGCTATTTTCCAATACAGAAGCTACTGAATATCCGTGATAGCAAGTCTTCCGAAGTAAATTCCCCAGTAATCTCCGCCAGCGCATTTTGCGCCTCGCGCAGCTCCTCGGCGACCAGTTCGCCGGCGCGGACGATTTCCAGTTGATACGCCGCCCGCTCCAGCGCCGCCGTCGCCCGCTCCAGCGCGTCCAGATGCCGGCGGCGGGCCATGAACACGCCTTCCTCGCCGCCGTGGTAACCCATGCAAGTTTTCAGATGCTCGCGCAACAGATCCAGCCCCGCCTCGGTTTTGGCCGACAGCAGAATTTCGGTTCCCCACGCGCCGTCCCGCACCGTCGGCGACCGGCCGCTTAAATCAATCTTGTTGTAGAGCACCGTCACCGGCGTCGCCGGCGGCAACCGTTCCCGCAAGGCCCGCTCTGCGTCATTCAGGCCCAGGCGGTCGTCCACCACCATCAAAATCCGGTCGGCGGCTTCGATCTCGGCCCAGGCCCGGCGGATGCCCTCCCGCTCCACGGGATCGTCGCTATCGCGTAGGCCGGCGGTGTCAATGACGTGCAGCGGCATCCCGTCAATGCTGATGTGCTCGCGCAGCACGTCGCGCGTCGTGCCAGGAATGGCGGTGACGATGGCCGCCTCGCGCCCGGCCAGATGATTGAGCAGGCTGGATTTGCCGGCGTTCGGGCGGCCCGCGATCACCACGGTCATGCCGTCGCGCAACAGCCGCCCCTGCCCGGCGGCGGCTTGCAGGACGCTCAACCGCTCCCGCAACTCCCCCAACCGTTCGGTAATCACGCCATCGGCCAGAAAATCAATCTCTTCTTCGGGGAAATCAATCGCCGCTTCGACGTACATCCGCAGTTCGATCAGGCCCTCGACCAGCACGTGAACCCGCCGGGAAAATTCCCCTTGCAACGAACGCAGCGCGGCGCGGGCGGCGGCGGCGGTGTCGCTGGCGATGAGGTCGGCAATCGCCTCGGCCTGGGCCAGATCGAGCTTGTCGTTGAGGAAGGCGCGTTCGGAGAATTCGCCGGGCCGGGCGGGCCGGCCACCCAGTTCGCAGACCCGCGCCAGCAGCAAATCCATCACCACCGGCCCGCCATGGCCCTGAAGTTCCAGCACGTCCTCGCCGGTGAAGGAATGCGGGGCGGGGAAATACAGCGCAATGCCCTCGTCAATCACCGCGCCATCGCCGGCGCGGAATCGGCGCAAGGCGGCTTGACGGGGGACGGGAACCGCGCCGCACACGGCTTCGGCAATGGCGGCGCTGCGAGGGCCGGACACGCGGACCACGCCGATGCCGCCCCGTCCGGGTGGGGTGGCAACAGCGACGATGGTGTCGGTCATCAGGTGAGGGTACGCGACAAGGATCAGTCATTTTTATCCAGCCACCGCCCGGACGCCGGTTTTCCCCTCCTTGACTAAGGAGGGGTGGCGCGAAGCGCCGGGGTGGTTGGCTGGATGGCGGCTACTTCTTGCGCCTGCCGGGATTCTTCGGCTGGGGCAACGCCTGCTTGGCCAGCGTCAGCAGTTTTTTAGCCTGCTCGCCGAATCCCGATCCCGCCTTGGCCTTGAGCGCCGCCGCATCCGCGCCAGACTCGACCCGCTTGGTGATCACCCACTGCTGGGCGATGGACAGGATGTTGTTGACCACCCAGTACAGCACCAGACCCGCCGGGAACCACAGGAACATGAAGGTGAACACGATCGGCAGCGCCATCATCACCTTGGCCTGCACCGGATCGGGCGGAGCCGGACTGAGTTTCTGCTGGACGAACATGGTCACGCCCATGATCAGCGGCAGGACGTAGTACGGGTCCGGAATCGCCATGTCGTGAATCCACAACATGAACGGCGCTTGGCGCAACTGCACGCTTTCCACCAGCACCCAGTACAGGGCGATGAACACGGGAATCTGCACCAGAATCGGCAGGCAGCCGCCGAGCGGATTGACCTTTTCCTTCTTGTACAGGCCCATCATCGCTTCGTTCATCTTCTGCTTGTCGTCGCCGTACAACTCCTTGAGCCGGGTCAGTTCCGGCGCCAGCCGGCGCATGTTGGCCATGGAGCGGTAGCTGGTTTCCGACAGCTTGTAGAACGCCAGCTTGATCAGGATGGTGAGAAAGATGATCGCCCAGCCCCAGTTGCCGACGATGGCGTGAATGGCCTTCAACAGCCAGAACAACGGCTCGGCGATGATGGTCAACACGCCATAGTCCACGGTCAGTTGCAGGTTGGGCGCGATTTTCTCCAGCACGTCCGGCAGTTTCGGTCCCACGTACAGGCGGGTGCGGAAATCGCCGGTCGCGCCGGTCGGCACGGTTTGCACCGGGCCGCGCATACCCACCAGGTAGCGGTTGTTGCCGACCGCCTTGGTGTAGAAATCCTCGGCCTCGCCCGGATTCGGCACCCATGCACCGAGGAAGTAGTGCTGGATCATGGCGACCCAGCCGTCCTTGACCGGCTGGTTCAACTCCTGCTTGGCGATGTCGCCGAAGTCAATCTTCTCGTAGCGCTGTTCCGGGGTGGAAATCACCGCACCGGTGTAGGTGATCACGCCGCTGCCGAAAAAGCTGCTGGCAACCTTGGGCGGCACCCGCTGGAACTGCCGGTATTGGCCGCCCTGCCAATCGCTGGCGCCGCCGTTCTCGACCCGCTGGTTCAGTTCCACCAGGAAGCTGCCGCGCCGGAACGTGTAGGTCTTGACCACCTTCACCCCGGACGGGTCAGACCAGTTCAGCCGCACCTCCAGCACATCCTGACCATCGGCCAGCCGGTATTCGGTCTGCTCGGGAACGAACGTGGCGTAATGGTTGGGCGCGGGACCGTTGTTCAGCGCCACCAACCCCGACTGGGCGATGAAGAGGTCCGCGCCGTTGTCCTTGAGCAACAGGAACGGTTGATCCCGCCGCTGCACCGATTCCGGGTAGGTGCGCAAGCCCACTTGGCGCAGATCGCCGCCCACCGTATCCATCTCGGCTTCGAACAGGTCGGTGGTCACCCGCACGCGCTGGCCACCGCCGAGCGCCTGTGGACCCGGTATTGCGCCCGCCACCGGCGCGGCGGTCGGCACGTCCTGGCC
>WBUJ01000193.1 GCA_008933795.1 Candidatus Contendibacter sp.
GAAATACTCGAAGGAATTTGACCCTGATTTCCTGTTAAAGATGGCGACCACCCGGAGTAATCCATTGAGCCACCAGCCCGCCCCCGCACAACTCGACACGTTCATCGCCACTTGGCGCGATAGCGCCTTGACCGAACGCGCCGCCGCCCAGTCCCATTTCAACCAGCTTTGCGATCTGCTGGGCGTCACGCCCCCGACCATCGCCGATCCACAGGGCGAGTGGTTCTGCTTCGAGAAGGGGGTGAAGAAGACCGGCGGGGGCGACGGCTGGGCCGATGTCTGGCGCAAGGACTGTTTCGCCTGGGAGTATAAGGGTAAACACAAGGACCTGGGCGCGGCCCTGCGGCAGTTGCAGCAATACGCGCCCGCCCTGAACAACCCGCCGCTGCTGATCGTCTGCAACCTCAGCACCATCGAGATTCATACCAATTTCACCAACACGGTCGTCCAGGTCTATCGCCTGACCCTGGACGGCTTGCGCGACCCCGAACAGCGGCAACGGCTGGGCTGGGCCTTCACCGACCCGGATCGGCTCAAGCCCGACCGCACCCGCGAGGCGGTCACCGAGGACGCGGCGACCCTGCTGGGCAGCCTGGCCCAGCGGTTGCGCCAGCGCGGTCATGACCCGCAGGTGGTAGCTCACGCGCTCACCCGCCTGCTGTTTTGCCTGTTCGCCGAGGACATTGGGCTGTTGCCCGGCCAGTTGTTCAGCAACCTGCTGGCGGAAGCCCGGCAGTCGCCGGCGGAGTTTCCCATGCTGGCGAGCGCGTTGTTCCAGGCCATGCAGCACGGTGGACGGTTTGGGCTGGCGCGCATCCCCTGGTTCAACGGCGGGCTGTTCGACGATGCCACCTGTTTGCCGCTGGAAAAAGCCGATCTCGATACCCTGCACTCCGCCGCGACCCTGGACTGGTCGGCCATCGAACCGGCGATTTTCGGCACCCTGTTCGAGCGCGGCCTCGACCCGGACAAGCGCAGCCAGTTGGGTGCGCATTACACCGACGCCGGCTCGATTCGCCGGCTGATCGAGCCAGTGATTCGCGATCCGCTGTTGGCCGAGTGGGCGACGGTGAAGGGCGAGATGGCCGCCGATCTGAACAAGGGCACTCCCAAAGCCCGGCAGCAGGCCATCAATCGGCTAAACGGCTTTCTGGAGCGGTTGCGGACGTTCCGGGTACTCGACCCGGCCTGCGGCTCCGGCAACTTTCTTTATCTGGCGCTGCGCACGCTCAAGGATATCGAGCATCAGGTGATGCTGGAGGCCGAGGTGCTGGGCCTGCAACGCGGCTTTCCCGCCGTTGGCCCGGAGGCCGTCCTGGGGATCGAACTCAATCCCTACGCGGCGGAACTGGCGCGGCTGACGGTGTGGATTGGCGAGATTCAATGGATGCTCGGCCATGGCTACAACCTCAACGATCAGCCCATCCTCAAGCCGCTGAACACCATCGAGGGCCGGGATGCGCTGTTGACCCCGGACGGTACTGAGGCGACCTGGCCCCCGGCAGACGCCATCGTGGGCAATCCGCCGTTTCTGGGCGGGAGTAAGTTGCTGCGTGAGTTGGGTGACCAGTACGTTGCCATCCTGCGCCGCATCTACGATGGCCGCGTTCCTGGCGGGGCTGATCTGGTGTGCTACTGGTTTGAGAAGACGCGGGCACAGATTGAAGCCGGGCAGGCGCAACGGGCCGGGCTGGTGGCGACCAATTCCATTCGTGGTGGAGCCAGCCGCAAGGTACTGGAACGCATCCGGGAGAGCAGTACGATCTTTCACGCCTGGGCAGACGAACCGTGGATTAACGAAGGGGCGGCGGTTCGGGTGTCGCTGGTGGGGTTTGGGGAGAAAGTGGACGGGGTAATGCTCGGCGGCCAGTCGGTCGCGGAGATTTACGCCGATTTGACGGGCCGGCTGTCCGATGCTGGCGACGGGGATTTGACGCAGGCCAAGCCTTTGGTGGAGAACGGTGGCCTGGCTTTTCAAGGTCCCGAAAAAAACGGTGCGTTCGATATTCTCGGTGACTTGGCCCGGCAATGGTTGACATTGCCCAACCCGCACGGTCGCCCGAACAGCGATGTTTTACGCCCTCGCTGGAATGGATTGGATTTAACCCGGCGTCCTTCGGATCACTGGATCATCGACTTTGGAGCAGGCATGACCGAGGTCGAGGCGGCATTGTACGAAAAACCTTTCGGCCATGTTCTTCTGCATGTCAAGCCGGAAAGGGACCGAAATCGGGATGCCAACCGCAAGAAGCACTGGTGGAGATTCGGGCGAACCGGCGAGGATGTACGTACCGCGCTGGCGGGTCTTGCGCGCTATATCGCCACGCCGCATGTTGCCAAGCATCGGGTTTTCGTCTGGCTGCCCGCGAGCGTACTACCCGACAAGATGCTGATCGTCGTCGCCCGTTCCGACGACACCACCTTTGGCATCCTGCATTCCCGTTTTCATGAACTGTGGGCCTTGCGGCTCGGCACCAGCCTTGAAGACCGCCCCCGCTACACGCCCACCACCTGCTTCGAGACCTTCCCTTTCCCCACCGGCCTGACCCCCAACCTCCCCGCAAGCGCCTACGCCGATGATCCCCGCGCCCGGGCCATTGCCGACACCGCCCGGAAGCTGAACGAGTTGCGCGAGAACTGGCTGAATCCCCCGCCATGGGTGGATCGGATTCCCGAAGTCGTGCCCGGTTATCCCGACCGGATCATCCCGAAGCCCGAACATGCCGCCGAGTTGAAGAAGCGCACGCTGACCCATCTTTATAACCAGCGCCCCGCCTGGCTGGCCAATGCCCACCGCGCCCTCGATGCAACGGTGGCCGCCGCCTACGGCTGGCCAGTGGACCTGAACGACGAAGAAGTGTTGCGCCGGCTGCTGGCGCTGAACCAGGAACGGGCGGGCGGCTGAAATCGGCGCTACTGGATTACCGACCATCAGTGATCCACTAAGAGCTTTTCCCGCTTATAATGGACAACATGGGACCTCTTATTTTTCAAACCCCCGAAGCGGTGCGCAACAGAATCGCCGCCCGCGCCAAGGCCCGCCGTCTGGCTGAAAACCTGTCGCGCCGCAGCCTGTCCGCCCGGTCCGGCGTGCCGGAAAGCACGATCAAGCGCTTCGAAACCACGGGTTACATCGCTCTGGACCGTTTGCTGCGGCTGGCCAGCATCCTGGATGGCCTGGATGAATTCGCCGCACTGTTCCCGGAAAAACCACCGGTTTCGATTGAGCAAATCTTTCCCACCCCGCGCCGGCGTGGACGCGGATGATTCCTGTCACGCGCCTGAGTGCCAGAATCAGAACAGCGCCAGCGCCTCCAAGCAGCGGCGGCGATGGGCGTCGCCCTGGGCAGGCGGAATCTGTGCACCTGGCAACAGCAAGCCGTAGCGGCGGCCTTCGCTCTCGGCTTTCAGCACCCATTGACAGAGCTGGGCCAGCCGGGGTTCGACGCTGTCGATCCCCAGCAACCGCCAGTCCAGCCACAATTCCGGCCGGGCCTGATCGGTGAACTGCTTGACCAGCAACGGTCCGCCGCGAGTCGCGGCCTTCCAGGCGATCCGGCGCGGCGAGTCGCCGGGCGCATACAGCCGGAAACCGGCGTAGTCCTCGCTGCCCAGGCCCTGTTCGCCCAGACCGGTTCCGGTACTGTTCGGCAGCGCCGCCGGCAGCGGTCGCTGGCCCCGGGGTGGCGGATAGACCAGACACGCCCGTTCAAATTCCACCCAGCTCCACGCTTGCAACAGCCCCAGCGGATAGCGGGTCAACACCCGGATTCGCCCGGGATGCAGCCAGCCGCGCCGCTCGGCGGCTACCGCCAGGGTCGCCACCGCCGCACCGCTGGCCGGCACATCCACGTAGCGCGGCGGTTGGTCGCGGACTTGCAGGGCGATGCCGTAACGCGGCTTGGGATCGGGATTTTCCAGTCGGAAGGTGAAGCGCGCCTCCTGGCCGGCGAACACCGGCTCGGCGCCGCTGGAATCCACGATCAGCCCCAACAAGTTGTCGTGCGCCTGCCACATGCTGTTCAGCGCCACCGCCGCCAGCAGGAAGGTGAAGGCGAACCCCATGCTGTTGCTGTAATTGACGGCCCACAAAAACAGTAGAAACAGCAGCGTGGCGAAGGCGTAGCCCTGCCCGGTCGGCAGGATGTAGATGCGGCGGCGGGTCAACCGGACCGGCTCGCGAGCGGGTCGCTGGCCACGCATCACCCAGCTCTCGAACCGCCGCCACAGCGCGCCCATGATCCGGGATTCAGACGGGCAGGGCCACGGCGGCGCGCAGGCGCCCGACCAGATCGGCGGACGCCTGCTCCAGATGCTCCTCGCCGGGATACAGCCGATGGCCCACCACCGCCGGCAACACGGTCTGCACGTCTTCTGGCAGCACATGCCCGCGGCGGTGGAGCAGCGCCCAAGCCCGGGACGCCCGCAGCAGGGCCAGGCCAGCGCGCGGCGACAGCCCGCCGCGGAACAGGCTGGACTGGCGCGAGAACGCCAGCAGACCCTGCACGTAGTCCAGCAGCGGCGGCGCGGCATGCACGCCGGCCACCCGCGCCTGCGCCTCGCGCAACTGATCCGGGGTCAGGCACACCGGCAATCGCGCCAACACATCGCGGCGGTCCTCCCCCTCCAGCAGCAAACGCTCCGCCTGGGCGTCGGGATAGCCCAGTTCGATCCGCATCAGGAAGCGGTCAAGCTGCGACTCCGGCAGCGGGAAGGTACCGATCTGATAGGCGGGATTCTGGGTGGCGATGACGAAGAACGGCTCCGGCAGCTTGCGGGTCTCGCCCTCGATGGTCACCTGCCCTTCCTCCATCGCTTCCAGCAACGCGCTCTGGGTCTTGGGGGTGGCGCGGTTGATCTCGTCGGCCAGGATCAGTTGGGCGAAGATCGGGCCAGGATGGAACACGAAGGTTTCGCGCTGGCGCTCGTACATCGCCGCGCCGAGGATGTCCGCCGGCAACAGGTCGCTGGTGAACTGGATGCGCTGGTACTGCAAGCCCAGACAGCGGGCCAGGGCGTGCGCGAGGGTGGTCTTGCCCATGCCCGGCAAGTCTTCGATCAGCAGATGGCCGCGCGCCAGCAGGCAGCTCACGGCCAGACGAATGGCGCGCTCCTTGCCGAGAATGGTCGTGCCGACTTGCTGAATCGCCAGATCCAGGCAGTCTTCCAAGGTAACCGCCACGTTAAGCCTGCCGGCGCAGATCGCGCTTGAAGCGTTTGAAGTTTTCCACGTAGCGGCCGGCGGTCTGCCGCATCCGTTCGATTTCTTCCTCGGATAATGCGCGGACGATCTTGCCTGGCGAGCCCATCACCAGCGAGCCGTCCGGAATGATCTTGCCTTCGGGAATCAGACTGTTGGCGCCGATCAGGCAGTTCTTGCCGATCACCGCCCGGTTCATGATCAGGCTCTTGATGCCGATCAGGCTGTTATCGCCGACGATGCAGCCGTGCAGCATGGCCAGGTGACCGACGGTGACGTCGCGGCCAATGGTCAGCAGAATGCCCGGATCGGTGTGCAGAATCGAACCGTCCTGGATGTTGGAATTTTCGCCGATGGTGATGACATCGTTGTCGCCGCGCGCCACCACGTTGAACCAGAGGCTGGCGTTTTGCTTGAGCACCACCGAGCCGATCACGGTGGCGTTGTCGGCGATGAACCAGTCTTCGCCATGGAATTCGACTCTGCGGTCGCCGAGGGAGTAAATCACCGGGCTCTCCTTGATCTGAGACTTTGGGAAAACCGGTTCAGTATAGACGAGCGGCCGGAGGCGCGCGGGAGAAAAGCGGCGCGGCTTGCCGCCTCTCGGTCCCGCGCGCCCGTACCGACGTTCCCTCGCGTCGCGGGCCTTTACCGGCCTGCTTAACCCTTGATGTGAATCAGCGGCTCCAGCCGGGCCACCCGTCGCGCCAGACCCACCTGTTCGGCCGCGTCCACCACCACGCCGAAGTCCGAACCGGCATCCGGCATTTCCTCCACCACCCCGTTCAACGCGGAGCCGCG
>WBUJ01000194.1 GCA_008933795.1 Candidatus Contendibacter sp.
AAGCCAGCGCCGCCGCCATCGCCGCCGCCCTGCTGTGGCTGACGGCGAATTCCTCTCCACCCGTTGGGAACACGACATGACAGAAAATAAATCCGATAACGGCAACGTCAAAGCGCCACCGGCCGCTCTTGGGCGCTGGCGGCGGCAGCGGCTATCTGTGGCATCTCCGGCAACACGATCAAACCGCGCAGGCCAGCCGGCTGGATCAGGCCATCCAACAGGCCATCGCCCAGCGCGATCCCGAATTTCAGGCGCTGAAAGCCCAGGTCCAGCAACTGCAAGGACTGAAAACCGGGATCGACCAAGCGCATGCCAACGCCCAAGCGCTCAAGGAGCAACAACTGGGTCTGACCGGCGACTTGCAGCCGCTGAAAAACGCCATGGAATTGCAAAAAGGCGAGAACGACATCATCAAGGGCGAAATGAAGCTGCTGCGGGAGAGCCACGACGCCCACAAGACCTCGGTGCAGAAGCAAAACGACGATCTCGGCGCGCGGTTGCAGGATTATGAAAATCGCCTGGCGAAGCAGAACGAGCAGCTTCAGAACCTGAAGCTGAGCCACGGTGGCCTGACCGAGCAATTGGAAACGGTCAGGACCGTGGCGGCCAAAGGCGGCGATGTCAACGCCTTCCCGCTGGCGGAAGTGGACTATCTGCTGCGGCTGGCGGATTCCAAGGTGAAGCTGGAGCGCAACGTCGCCGCCGCCCGGCTGGCGCTGGATGTCGCCCAACAGCGGCTCAAGGCGGTCAACGAAAGCGCCATGGCCTCGGTGCAAACCATGCTCGGCGAGGCCATCGCCAGCCTGCGCGGCGTGCAACTGCCCGATCTTTCCGCCCTGGCCCACAAGGTGGCGGAGATGCAGAAGGAGATCGGCGGCTTGCCCTTGCGGATCGCTTCCGAGGTTCCGGACATCAAGAACCGGGTCAAACCGGCCGCCACCGCCACCGTCAGCGCCGACGCCGAGCGCTCCTGGTGGGACCGCACCAGCGAAGCGGTCTGGAACCAGTTCAAGGGCATCGTGGTGATCCGCCGCGCGCGCAGCGACGCACCGCCGCTGATCGCGATGGAAGAGGAGTTTTTCTTGCGCCAGAACCTGCGGCTGGAGCTGGAAAGCATGCGGGCGGCGCTGCTGCGCGGCGACGCCGAGGCGTATCGGGATTCCCACGATCAGGTCAACCAGTGGGTCCAAACCTACTTTGACGCCCAGGACAAGCAGGTGGCCGCGTTCCTCGCCGAATTGAAAGCCCTGCAAACTGTCGAGTTCAATCCCTACGTCCCGGATTTGGCTGGCGTCAATCAGGCGTTTCGCGAGGCCATGACCCTGCGGCAACCGATTCGCGCCATGGGCAAGGCCCCGGCGGCGCCCGCCGAATCGGCGACGAAGGGGGAGGGACAACCATGAAGTTGCTGATCGGCATCATCGTCACTCTGTTCGTCTCGGTCTGGATGGCGCTAGCGCTCCGGCAGGACCCGGGCTATGCGATGTTCAGCATCGGCCAGTGGACCGTCGAAACCAGTTTCGCCTTCCTGATGCTGGTCCTGATCGCCCTGTTCGTCGGATTCTACTTCCTGGTCCGGTTGGCCATTCGGCTGTGGCATACCCCCAGCCAGACCCTGGCCGCCCACCAGCGGCGACTGCAACGCAAAGCGCGGCGGTTGTTCAATCTGGGCAGCCGGCAACTGGCGGCCGGCCAGTGGGCGGCGGCGGAAAAAACCCTGCTCAAAAGCGCCGCGCACAGCGAAACACCCGCGCTGGATTATCTGAGCGCGGCGCGGGCCACCCATCATCTCAGCGACGTGAAGTGGCGACGCGACCTGCACCTGCGCAAGGCCGAGGAGTCGCCGGACGCCGACAAGCTGACAGTGCAACTGACCCGGGTGGAATTTCTGCTGGAAGACCAGCAAGCCGAACAAGCCCGCCCCATCCTGGAATCCCTGCATACCCTCAACCCGCGCCACCCGGGCGTGCTGCTCTGGCTGGCCCGCTGCTACCGGCAATCGGGCGCTTGGGAGCCGCTGCAACAGTTGCTGCCCGAATTGCAGAAGCAGAAGGTGTTCGGTCCCGAATCGTTCGCCGAAATTCAGCGCGAGACCTACCACGCCCTGCTGCAAGGCGTCGCCGCCGGCGGTTCGCTGGAAAAATTACGGGCGTTGTGGAAGCAGGCGCCGGCCCCGTTGCGCGAGGGGGACGAGGCGTTCCTGGTCGCCTACGCCACCGCCCTGTGCGAGTTCGACGCTTTCGACGATGCCGAGACGCTGCTGCGCGAGGCGATCAACCGGCGCTGGAACGTCAAGCTGGTGGTGGGTTACGGAATGCTGGGGCGCGGCAACGCTGCGGCGCAACTGGCGGCGGCCGAGGGCTGGCTGACGCAGCATGGCGACGATCCGCATTTGCTGCTGACGCTGGGCCGGCTGGCCAAGCGCTGCCAGCAGACCGCCAAGGCGCGGAATTATCTGGAGCGCAGCATCCAGATTATGCCGATGCCGGACGCCTACCAGGAACTGGGCGAACTGCTGGAATCCCTGCACGAACTGACCCACGCCGGCCAGTGCTTCCACGCCGGATTGCGGCTGCTGGTCGGCAAGCCCCAGGAACAACAGGGCGTTACCCTGCCTGCCGCCGAGGCGGCGCAGCAACTCCAAGGCCCGAACCCGCCACCTGCCCCGGCTGCGGCAAGCTGATCCCGCCCGGGCGGTGAGGGAGTTTGGACCGACCCCAAAAGGCCCGCTGGAAACTCGGCGGGCCTTTGCTTGGTTGGGTGGCAGGACCCGAATCGAACCAACGACACGCGGCTTTCCGCCCGGGCAAGCATCCTTCAATCCCGCCCGCGCGTCGCCACCAGAAGCGCCCGCGTCAGCCGCGGCTCGCCCCGATCATCCTGGGCATCGACTCCGCCGACTCTCGCCAGCGCTGCCGCTGGTCGAGTCGCCGTAGTCCGTATTCCTCCGCCAGCCGCAGCGCCTGTTCGTATCCCTCCGGCGCGAGCGGATGGGCGAGCAGCGGATAATCGCCAGCCTTGTAGCAGGGATGGTACTGATCCATCAGGTTCAGATAAGTGTCGGTGGAAATCTCCCGCGCCAGGAAGGCCAGCACGGTTTCGGTGTTCGCCAGATCGCCCGGCAGCACCAGATGCCGCACCAGCAAGCCGCGCCGCGCCAATCCGTGCTCGTCCAGCGTCAGGTCGCCGACCTGCCGGTGCATCTCCCGAACCGCCGCCTGGTTCGCCTCCCAGTAGTTCCGCACATGCGAATAGCGGTGGGCGGTTGTGGAATCGCCGAATTTCATATCCGGCATGTAGATGTCCACCACCCCGTCCAGCAGCGCCAGCGCCTCCGGGCTGTCGTAGCCGCCGGTGTTGTAGACCAGCGGCAAGCGCAAGCCCCAGCGGGCGGCGAGCAGGGTGGCCGCCAGAATTTGCGGCACGACATGGCTGGGAGTGACCAGGTTAATGTTGTGACAGCCGTGCCGTTGCAGGTCGAGCATCATCCGGGCCAGGGCTTCCGACGTGATTTCCTGGCCCTCGCCCTGCTGGCTGATTTCCCAGTTCTGGCAGAACACGCAGCGCAGATTGCACCATGTGAAGAAAATCGTTCCCGAACCGGCCCAGCCGCGCAGCGGATTCTCTTCGCCGTGATGGGGGCAACAGCCATGCACCACCGCCCGTTCGCCGGTGCGGCACACTACGCCCTTCAGCGTTTGCCGTCGGTGCACCCGGCAATAGCGGGCGCACAGGTCGCAATCCTCCAGCCGGGCGTAAGCTTCGGCTACCCGCCGTTCCAGTTCGCCGTTGTCCAGCAACGCCAGATAGGCGGGCCAAGCGGGCACTGCGGAACGAGTTTCTGAGAAATCGCTGTTCACTGGGGATTCACCGTAAACCAGGATGGGGAATGACAATGGGATGGCCTGAATCTGGCAATTCAGCATCGGTTATGCCAGTCTTTGCGCCTGTTTTCAGCATAGCGAGTTCCCCGACAAGCGGGGATAGGGACAGGAAAAAATCGAGACATGTCGCTCCATGATGCTTCCGGCTCCCCGGCGGGGGCCGTCGCGCCGACCCGGCTGATCGCCTACAGCGTGGCGCTGGCTGCGCTGGCGGTTGCGTTGTCACCGCTCAGCATTCCCACCGGCATCGCCAAGGTTTCGCCCACCCAGCATTTCATCAACGTCATCGCCGGGGCGCTGGTCGGGCCGTGGTGGGGACTGGCGGTGGCGCTGGTCACTTCGCTGGTTCGCAACGCGCTGGGACTGGGCACGCCGCTGGCGTTTCCGGGCAGCGTGTTCGGCGTGGTGCTGGCCGGGCTGGCCTACCGCTACACCCGCAATGCCTACTTCACCGCGCTGGGCGAGGTGGTCGGCACCGGGCTGATCGGCGCGACCGTCGGGGCGTTGCTGGTCGCGCCCTGGCTGATGGGCAAGGACATCGCCCTGACCGTGCTGATCCTGCCCTTCCTGCTGTCCTCGGCGGTGGGCGCGGCGCTGGGCGTCGCCGGCCTCATGGTGTTACGGCGGCTCGGCTACCTGCGCTGAGCGGCGATGACCGAACCCCTGATCGCCTGCCGGGGCGTGACCTATCGCTATCCCGTTGCTGCCGCGCCGGTGCTGCACGACCTGGAATTCACGGTCAACCCCGGCGAGTTCGTGCTGCTGGCCGGGGCCAGCGGTTCCGGCAAATCTACCCTGTGCCGGTTGCTGAACGGTCTGATCCCCCACCTGCACGGCGGCGAGTTGCGTGGCGATCTCACCGTCGCCGGCGCCGACCCGCGTTCGACGCCGCCGCATCGCCTGAGCCGCGTCGTCGGCCTGGTGCTGCAACGGCCCGACGCCCAATGCCTAGCGACGACCGTCGCCCGCGATCTCGCCTTTGGTCCGGCCTGCCAGGGTTTGGGCCGCGCCGCCATCGCCCGGCGGGTGCGCAGGGTGACGGAGTGGCTGGACATCGCCCATCTGCTCGACCGGTCGCCCCACACCCTGTCCTGCGGCGAACAGCAGCGGGTGGCGCTGGCCGGGGTGCTGGCGATGGAGCCGCAACTGCTGGTGCTGGACGAGCCGTTCGCCTTTCTCGACGCGGCGGGGGCCGAACAGTTGCGCGACCTGTTGCGCCGCCTGCACGCCGCCGGCATCACTCTGATCGTTGCTGAACACCGGCTGGGCGAAGTAGCCGATCTCGCCAGCCGAATGTTGGTTCTGCACCGGGGTCGGCTGGCCGCCGACGGCGCCCCGGAAACCGTATTGGCCGGCAACGTGGCCGCCTGGGGACTGGAGCCGCCTGGCCCCTGGCCGGAAGCGCCGCCGTTGCCCGCTGCGTCCGCGCCGGAACCAGTGGTGGAATGGGACGGCGTCTGGTGCGAGCGCGATGGTCGGCCGGTGCTGCGCGGCACCAGCCTGACCAGCGCGGCGGGTGAAATCGTCGCGCTGCTGGGGGCAAACGGCGCGGGCAAGAGCACTCTGCTACGGCATGGCAATGGGCTGTTGCGCAGCCAGCGCGGCGCGGTGCGGGTGCTGGGACAGCCGGTTGGCCGGCGGCCGGTGGCGGAACTGGCCCGCGAGGTGGGGCTGGTGATGCAACAACCGGCGCACATGCTGTTCGCCCCCACGGTGCGCGCCGAACTGGCCGCCGGGCCGCGCGCCCTGCGCCGCCACGATCCGGCCTGGTGCGACCAGTTGAGCGCGCGTTTCGGTTTGGAACCGCTGCTCGACCGGCCGCCGCAGATGCTCAGCGCCGGCGAACAGCGGCGGGTCGCCATCGCGGCGGTGCTGGCCTCGCGGCCCCGGGCGCTGCTGCTGGATGAACCGACCGCTGGCCAGGATGCCAACGCCCGCGCCACGTTGCGCCGCCTGCTGACCGACTGTGCCGCTGAAGGATTGGCAATCACGGTAGCGACGCACGATCCCCACTGGGCCTGGCCGCTCTGCCACCGCTGGGCAGTGCTGGCCGAGGGGCGCATCACCACCGATGCCGACGCCGCGACGGTGTTGACGCGG
>WBUJ01000013.1 GCA_008933795.1 Candidatus Contendibacter sp.
CGCGGGAACCACCCGACCCCATCCCGAACTCGACCGTGAAACCGCGCCGCGCCGATGATCGTGCGAGCATTACTCGCGCTAAAGTAGGTCATCGCCAGGCATCCTACGTCAAAAAGCCCACTCAAAAGTGGGCTTTTTGTTTTGCGGTGGAATCTTCACCATTTCCGAATCGCATCGGGTTCTCTAGATGAGGCTCGCCGCCTCCAGGCTCAGGAAAGCGATGGTGACCCCCGTCAGCGACCCCGTACACCACGTTGTACCAGCGACAGGTTGGTGAAATACCACAATAACCTTTAGCGTATTCCCGCCCACAGCAGAGCTGCGACGATACCGCCGACCAGTGCGTGCCGCAACGGCAACCGGCCCGCTGGCATCAGCGTGTAGAACAGAGTGCGTACTCCCACCTGGCTCAGCAAACTGATGAGATAAAGCAGGGTGACCTTCAGATCGCCCGGCGACTACCCCCGGCCGAACAGCCAGATATCGCTGACCATCAGCTTTTCCAGTACGCCAAAGGCCAGCGAGCTGAGAAACAGCAGGGTTTCCCCCATCATCCAGCCAGCGTTCGCCGATGGCCGAAAAACTGCGCGACTTATTCCATGATCGGTCCCGCCTCGCCCGGCACCAGTTGTTCCAGGTAATGATGCATCGACGCAATACGAAGCCGACAGGAGTGGATGGCATGGCGCAGCGTTCTCGATTTGAGGCCGAGGGCGTTGATGATGCCAAAGTAAGCCGGTTTTTACATGCTATCTGGCCCGGTTTTTTGCTATGTGAAAATCTGGATTGACAACAGGACCGGTTCGCCATGACAGCGCGGGTCGGTGGGTCTCCATCCCAAAATCGCGGCGGCAGCGAGCGTGAATATGGATAAAAGAGCCTTGAGACACTGTGAGGAAGCCATGACGCATGCGACTGACTACGCGACTTGGCGCGCGGCGGCGCGGGAGCATGACCGCTTGTCCGGCGGCGCCGACTGGCGGGAGCAGGACGAATCGCCCGATTACGATTACCGATTGATTCGGGAACGGTTGAACGAGTTGCGCGCGCTGCGTCGGCACGGTGATATCGCTCGGCTGGTGTATTCTTTGCACGAGGGCCTGCACGGCAATCTCGGCAACATCGCCAACCCGGTGCTTTATTCCCACTGCCTGTTCGGCACCAAGCGGTTGCTGACCGAGTATCTGGACGAGGTCGCCGCCACGCTCGACGACCTGTGCGACCAGGATTTCCCCGATTTTCCCTTGGCCGCCAAGCTGCGCTTTTTCGAGCGCACCGGCCAAAGCTTCGGACGCTCGGCGCTGATGCTCAGCGGCGGCGCCACCCTGGGGTTATTTCATTCGGGGGTCATCAAGGCGTTGTGGACGGAAGGACTGTTGCCGCGGGTCATTTCCGGCTCCAGCGCCGGTTCTATCGCCGCGGCGACGATCGGTACCCATACCGACGCCGAACTGGCGCGGGTGTTCAGCCCGGATGGATTCACGGCAGAGGCGTGGCGCAGCCTCGGATTCAAAAGTCTGCTCAGGGGCAGTACGCTGATGGACGGTAGCCAGTTGGAGCTTTGCATCGAGCAGAACGTCGCCGCGTTGACCTTTGAAGAAGCTTTCGACCGCACGGGCCGGATCATCAATATTCCGGTATCGCCGATCCAGGCGCATCAACATTCGCGGCTGCTCAATTACTTGACCGCGCCCAACGTGCTGATCCGGCGCGCCGCGCTGGCATCCAGCGCCATTCCCGGCGTCTTTCCGGCGGTGATGCTGGAAGCCAAGGATTTCAATGGCGCCGTCATTCCCTATATGCCCAAGGACAAATGGGTGGATGGGAGCCTCAACAGTGATTTGCCGATGCTGCGGGTGGCGCGAATGCACAATGTGAACCACTATATCGTCAGCCAGACCAACCCGCATATCGTCCCCTTCCTGTCCGAGCCCAAGCCGCGCGAGAAGGGTCTGTTGTCGTTCACCCGCGAGATTGCCAGCTCAACTTTCCATATCTACGTCAAGCATATTCTCGACGTGGGCCGGCGGAATTTCGATTCCCACGCCCTGGGATTGCTGCTGGACAAGGCCTATTCGGTCGCTAGCCAGAATTACAGCGGCGACATCACCGTCTTTCCGCCAACCTGGCTGGGCACCCTGCGGGATATTTTCTCCAACCCCACCCCGGAACGGATCGCCGAATTTATCCGTACCGGCGAACGAGCCATCTGGCCGAAGCTGGAGCGCATCCGCAACGCCACCCGCATCAGCCGCGCGTTCGAACGCGGCCTGGAACGATTGCGGACACGCGCCGCCATGGCGGCGTCCTGAAGGGCTCAGGGTTTGGCGAGGTCGTCCAGAAGCAACTGGATGTCCGCCGCGTACTGGTAGTGCAAGTTTGGATCGGCGGCCAGCGCCGGATCGCGCGAGCCGGCCAGGATGGCTTGCAATTTGGTGATCAACAGTTTGCCGGCGGGCGGCACGTTGGGGCTGGCCACGATTTGCGCCAGCTTGGCGGCCAGCGGCGCGGTGTCGCCAGAGCGGATGGCCTGCCCGATTTGCGCGCACAATCGGGAACCCGGATTGGCGTTGTCGCCGCCGGCCCGCCGATAAGCCAGGTATTTCTCGATCGATTGCCGGCGGGCTTCGTCGGCCACGCTGGAGTTTTCGACCGCTTGACCGACATCGCGCAGACCGCGGCGGATCGCCCAGTTGCGGGCAGTCGGGCTTTCGGGCAGGTTGCACTCGCTAGCGCGGTACAGTTCCTGGCGGGCTTCGTCATGCCGCCGTAATTGAATCAGCACGTTGGCCAGCTTGTTGCGGCTGGCTTCCTCGCTGCGGCCGTCGCCTAGTTCCGCGTACAAATCCGCCATACGCCGGTAAGCCAGCACCGCTTCCTCGAGCTGGTTGAGGACATGGTGCAAGTGGCCAAGCTCGCCTAGAACCTCGGCTACCCCGGCGCGGTTGCGTAGCTGCTCGTATAGATACAGCGCTTGCTGGCAGGCTTTGAGCGCCGGCTCGATCTCCCCGAGCAGCTTGCGGGCCAAGCCGAGCTGCCGCCAAGCCTGGGCCGCTTCTTCCGGTTCGCCCAGCGCTTCGAAGGCTTGCCGCGCGGCGTCGTAGAGCGCGGCGGCTTCGGAGTACCGGCCCTGCCGTTGGCGCACCAGCCCCAGTTGCAACTGGTTGGCGGCGACCATGGGGTGATTGGTGTTCGGCGCGACGTGGGCAAGCGCGGCCTCGTAGGCGACCGCTGCGTCCTGCAACCGCCGTAGATAGCTCAGACAGTCGCCAGTTTCGGCGCCGGCCACCGCAGCCATGCGAGCGGCGCTGGCATTGCCGGCGTCGGCCAAGCTTTGGAACTGTTGGCGGGCCTCGCTCAGCTCTCGGGCCGCCGGTTCGGCGGCGCTGGCCATTTTCAGCAGCTTGCCCAACTGAAAATGCGCACGCGCCTGATCGTAGGCGGCCCCGGGGTAGGCGCTGGCCCCCGCTTCCTGGCACTGGCGCAGGAGTTGCCGGGCGGCTTGCAGAGCGTCCTCCAGCGCCTCGTTGTCGCGCAGGCGCTCGATCCGTAGCCGCTCGGTTTCAAAGCGCGCCCGGCTCCAGCCGAGCAGGGCCTGACTGGCTCGCTCGCGGGCGGCCTTGGCTTCCTCCAGCGCGGCGGCGATTCCGAGACTGGCCAGCAGTTGCTCCATCTGGGAGGCGATTCGCGCGATCCGTTCCGTGGGGACGCTCTGTTGGTTGTCGCGCAGCAGGGCGAGCAGGTTGGGCAGTTCCAGTCGCAGCAGTCGCTTGGCGCGGGCGCTATCCTTGAAATGTTGCCGATAAAGTTCCGCCAGGAACTGTTCCATGCCGGTTCGCCAGCGCTCCCGCCAAGCCGCCCGCGCGTTCGGGTCCAGTTGGCCGGACAGGTAGCGCGCCAGAGCCGGATCGAAGCGCAGGTGGCCATGACCCCGATCCTCGGCCAACCCCAGGGCGATAAGCCGCGCGCAAAGCGTCTGGGTGGCGAGCGTGTCCAGTTCCAGTGCATGGCCCAACGCGATGCGATGGACGCCATCCTTGAAGAACGCCAGAACGGTCAGCAGGTCCCGGTCGCTGGCGTGTAGCCGCCGCGAATCCAATTCCAGCGCCAAGTAGAGCGGCCATTGCGGATCGTCGTCGTGGCGGCGCAGCAGTTCGGCCCGGAGCGGGCGCAGCAGCGCCAGAGCCGCGCTTACACCTTGAGCGCCGATTTCGCGCGCCAAGCGAAGCAGGGCACCGGGATGGCCGCCGGCCAGGGCCACCAGTTCGCGCAATTGCCGAAAGCTGGCGCCGTTATCGGCGGAAGGAGGCGCTTGCCCAGCCGCGATCAGCATCTGGCCGAGCAGAGCGATAGCGTCGGTTTCATCCAGGGCCGCCAGCTTTATTTCGACCCAAGGCTGCGCGAAGGACGGTGGTCCGGCGCGGCCGAGCGCCAACAGGCGCAACGCCGGCCATTCGCTCAGCAAGTCCTTCCAAAATTGGTCGAAAGCCTCGTCGTGTTCGGCGGGCCAGCGTTCGATCTGGTCGAGCACGATCAGGGCCGAACCTGGACGCAGCGTCTGCCGGAGATGATCGAGCGCCTGCCATTGAGTTGGATATTGTCCGACCGTCCAGTGGTCGCCGGCGGGGAGCAGTTGCCGGCCCAGGGTTTCCAGCAGCGCGCGCGGGTTGCTGGCGTCATCGGCGTGGACATAGGCGATATGGCGATAGCGGTCGATGCGCGCCAACCAGCCCGCCAAGTCTGCCGCCAGGGTGGTTTTGCCACTACCGCCGGGACCCTTGATGAAGACGGCGGGCCGATTTTCCAGCAGCCGTTCGGCAATGAGCAACTCGCGCGTCCGCGCCAGACAGCCGGTCGGAGGCAGGGGGGGCATGGATCCCAGGGAGGTGGATCGCGACTGACCGGCCAGCCGACGCCAAAGCTCCAGCGCGGGGCGTAGTGCGAGACGGGGGTCGTGCTGGCCCAGATACGCGGTGAAGGCGAACCAGTCCCGCAGATAAACGTCGCCGCCGCCCAGACCGGGACCGCGGTAGCTGTCGCCGGCCAGCCGGCGCTGGCCGGCGAACAGCGCTTGGCTGATCCGGGCGCCTCGCAGCAACTCTTCGTGGAAGGCGGTCCAGAACCGGTGCAGGGTTTCCGCTGGGGTGTCGGGATGGACGGTGATCACCGCCGCGATTCCCGCCGCCAGCAGGGCGGACGCCAATTGCACGGGCTTGACGGAACTGGCCGTTTCCTCCGGGCGAATCAGTACGACCAAACGGATACGATAGGTGGCCAGCAGAGTTGCCAGCGCCGCTACGGATACGAACTGGGCGTCGCGGCAGAGCGGGACGTGCAGGTCATAGCTGGCTTCGAATCCAAACAGAGGGGCGCCCTCCTCGGGATCTTGGCGGAAGCGTCCGTCCAGATGCACGGCGGTGAAGGGGCGTCCAGCGGACCAAGCGTCGTTCAACTCCTTTTCCAGCGCCGCCAGGGTGGGGGGAGCCAGCACCCGAACTTCGACCAGGGCGCCCAGCCCCTCCAGCGCCTCCAGCAAGGACAGCGCGCCGCGCCGGTAATCGGGCTGGCCGGTGGGTTCGGTATCGGGACGCGGGCTGAGGGTCAATATCCGCAGGGGCGGCGGCGCGGGGGGGAAGGCTTCGCCTCCGCCAGCGAGTCGGCGCTGGAACTGAACCGGTTGCTTGCCCTGCAGCAAAAAACCGGCGCCATCGCTTAGCAGTTCCCAAGGCAGATCGAGCAGCGCGGCGGCGGCGGGATGCGCATCATCGGTTCGCAGCGTCAATCGGCGTTGGCTGGAGTCTGGCGCTTGGCGCCACTCGGCGGTCAAAGCCGCCATTTCGGGGAGCGCGAGCGTGGCTTGATACAGGGCTTGGCCCCAAGCTTCAAACCGGGCGCCGACGCGCTGAGCGAGTTGTCGAACCGTATCGGTTGGCCAGGCGAGGTGGCCGCGTAGATACCAGCGTGGGAGGTCTAGAGCGATGGCTCGGGGTAGCGGACCCAGAGTCAGGCGAACGTTGGAGACCGAGGCGGGCTCGGGACGGCGGTTCAGGCGGGCGGCGAGCCGCCATGGGTTGACGGGAGACGCGGCGGCGCGGTCAAAGGTTAGCTCCAATTCCGCCAGGAGCGGCGGACCGCGTTCGGCGGCCGTATCGCCGGGCGGCGGCTCGCCCAGGGCAGCCAGCAATGCCGGCAGAGCGGCGCCCAGACCATCAGCGGGTAGTTGAATCGGCGGGGTTTGCGGTGGCGGGGTGAACCAGGAGCCAAGCAGGGCGCTATCCACGCCAGGCAATAGCAGCGGAATGACCCGATAAGTACTGGCGCGACGTCGTTCCATTTCTTGCGCGAGTTCGATTTCCCGACGCATCCAGACGGCCTCGCCCGTATTGAGACTGAGCACTACAATGACTTGGCGGGCCTGCTCGATGGCCCAACGCACTTCCAAGGCCAGCCGGTCGCCGCCGCGCCGGTTGCGGGTATCGCGCCAGACGTTCAGGCGACAGGTTTCCAACGCTACCGCCAAATCCTCGGCGAAGGCGGCATCGGGCCGGGCGTGGCAGACGAAAAGAGAGGTAGCGGCCATCAGGGATTCCAATGCGGCAAGGGAAGGTTAAAGCGATGAATAGCTTAGCGCAAAAACCGACCGGTCGCCGCCCTTGAAATCGACCGGGTTGCCCCCATTTGAAAACCAACCCGAAAAGGCGTTCCTGGAACGCCGCAACCCGAAATTCGAGGAGGTGCAACCATGGCTCTGATGCGTTATGAACCCTTGAATCTGTTGAATCAGTTACAGCGGGAAGTTAACCGCCTGTTCGAAACCAGCCGGTTTGGCGATGAGGAAACCGGGCATATGCTGGCGGACTGGATGCCTGCGGTGGACATCAGGGAAGAACCGAACCAGTTTGTGATCCATGCGGACCTGCCGGGCGTGGAGCTCAAGGATATCGAGGTCACGCTGGAGAATGGCGTGCTGACCCTGAAGGGCCAGCGGGCGAGCGAGAAGAAGGAGGAAACCGAGCAGTATCGGCGGGTCGAGCGGGTGCGCGGCACCTTCCTGCGGCGGTTCTCGTTGCCGGATGTGGCTGACGCCGACAAGGTGGCCGCCAAGTGCAAGGATGGCGTGCTGGAGGTGATCGTGCCGAAGCGCGAGGCGGCGCAGCCGCGCAGGATTACCGTTGAAGGTTGATCGGGTCTCGCCGGAACGCGACCGGGCGCCGCGTTCCGGCTGATTGAGTGCCGCCGCCGAGTATCGAAGGCTGGGGGTCGGATCGACACGGCTTCAGCAGCGAGACGGCGGCGGTGTCCATCGGGTCTACGGCCCTGGCAAAATCCGTGATGATCCACCTCGACGCATGCCCATGGGTTGACTACACTTGGCTGAAGCCCCAATAAAACCCATGGAAACCACCATGCGCCGAGTCGTGTTCAATCAGAAAGGGGGGGTGGGTAAATCCACCATCGCGTGCAATCTGGCCGCTATCAGCGCCGCGCGCGGGCGGCGAACCCTCCTTGTGGACTTGGACCCACAGGCGAATGCCTCCCGCTACCTGCTGGGCACCGCCCTGGACGAGCAGAAGAAAACCCTCGCCCATTTTTTCGATGACATTCTGGCTTACAAACTGTTCGCCGACAAACCGGCTGCCTACGTTGTCGAGACCCGCTTCGCCAACCTCGGCGTTCTGCCCTCCGATCCCCGGCTCGAAGACCTGCAAATCAAGCTGGAGTCGCGCTACAAGATGTACAAACTGCGGGAGGCGCTGGAGACCTTCAAGGAGCTCGACGAGATTTTCATCGATACCCCGCCCGCGCTGAATTTTTACACCCGTTCGGCGCTGATCGCCGCTGATACCTGTCTGATCCCGTTCGATTGCGACGATTTCTCCCGCCGCGCCCTGTATACGTTGATGGACAGCGTGCGCGAAATCCAGGCCGACCACAATCGCGCGCTGCGGGTGGAAGGCATCGTGGTCAACCACTTTCAGGCCCGCGCCAATCTGCCGATGCGGCTGGTCGAGGAGCTGCGCGCCGAGGGGTTGCCGGTGCTGGAGGCGTTTCTGTCGGCCTCGATCAAGATCCGCGAATCGCACGCTCAGGCGTTGCCGATGATCCACCTCGATCCCAAACACAAGCTGAGCCGGGAATTCGAGGCGCTTTACCGCCTGCTGGCCACCTGATCCCGTCACTCGACCCCTGATGCAGCGAGGCTGCGCCATGACCGACCCCGATTCGACCCTCGTCGCCCAAATCGTTGAAGAACTGCGTCGCGCCCGCCGGTTATTGTTCATCACCGGGGCCGGCATCTCCGCCGATTCCGGCCTGCCGACTTATCGTGGTATCGGCGGGTTGTACAACAATCAGACGACCGAGGAGAACTTCTCCATCGAGACCGCTTTGTCCGGGTCGATGTTGGAAGCCAACCCGGCCATCACCTGGAAATACCTGCACCAGATCGAAAACTCCTGCCGGGGAGCGCGCTTCAACGATGCTCACGCCATCATCGCCGAGTGGCAGAACCAGTTTGACGTGTGCGTGCTGACTCAGAACATCGATGGTTTCCACCGCGACGCCGGCAGTCGTAACCTGATCGAGATTCACGGCGACATCCACGATCTGTACTGCACCCGCTGTAACTACGCGACTACGGTCGCGGATTACAGCGAACTGGACCTGCCGCCCTCCTGCCCGCGCTGTCATGCCCTGGTGCGGCCGCGGGTGGTGCTGTTCGGCGAGGCGCTGCCGTCCCATGCCATCCAGCATTTGTACGCGGAACTGGATCGGGGCTTCGACTTGGTGTTCACCATCGGCACCACCAGCGTGTTTCCCTACATTGCCGGGCCGGTGGTGCAAGCCAGCCAGATGGGCATCCCCACGGTGGAGATCAATCCCACCGATACCAACGTCACCCGGTTCGTAGACTACAAGCTGGCCACGGGGGCGGCGGCGAGCTTGCGGGCGATCCGGACAGCCTGTCAGGGATAGTTCGTGGCCGGAGGCGCTCCCTCTGGCCTCCTAATCAGGCGTCAGCGACCAATCCTACCTGCTTGAAGGGTCGTCCGTCCGGGGCAGGGTGGACGGCGAACGATGTCGCTCCTTCAGTCGCCGGTAGTTCTGGGCCGAGTATTCGAGAAACTCCAGTTCGCGGTCGTTCAGTAGGCGGACCTGTTTGACCGGGCTGCCGACGTACAGATAACCGCTTTCCAGAACCTTGCTGGGCGGCACCACGCCGCCAGCGCCGATGGTCACCCGCGACCGCACCACCGCCTTGTCCATCACGATGGCGCCCATGCCGATCAGGCAGTAATCCTCGATGGTGCAGGCGTGCAGGATCACCCGGTGGCCGACCGTGACATCGTTGCCGATCACGGTCGGTTGGCCGCCCGGACAAAACCGGCTGTCGTGGGTAACGTGAATGATGGTCCCATCCTGGATGCTGGTGCGCGCGCCGATGCGGATGCTTTGAATATCGCCGCGAATCACGCACAGCGGCCACACCGAACTGTCCTCCCCGATTTCGACATCACCGATTACCACAGCGGTGTTGTCCACATAAGCGGAAGGATGGATGCGGGGAGTCTGTTGCTCGAAGGGGCGGATCGGCATGATGGTTCTCGCGGTGAGGCAATCAGCGGTCGTTCTGGAGCAGCCAGCCCTGCTCGGTTTTGTGGAAAGTGACCTTTTCGGTGCGATGGCGGCGTTCACCGGCCTGAAACTGGCCGTATTTGATGCCTAGTTCCACTAGGTCCAACCCGGCCAGCAACGGATCCTTACTGTCGCGCAGGTTCAGCGCCAGATCGGCCAGGCTTTTCTGGAACACCAGATCGTATTCCACCTCGGCGACGTAGACGTTCTGGCCCGGCTCGAAGCCGTTGGTTTTACGAAAGTTCTCGACGATGTAGAGGCTGCCGCCCTCCCGCAACAACCGCTCGTTGACTTGCCGCTCGATATTGCCATCGCTGGGCCGGTTGGCGCAGGCCGCCAGCAGCAGGATAAAAATTGTCAGGAACAGGCGTTTCATCTCGGGCATCCTCGCGCTCAGCGCATCGTCACCAGTTCTTCGGCGCTGGTGGGGTGAATGGCGACCGTGTCATCGAAATCGCGCTTGGTCGCGCCCATGCGGATGGCGACCACGAAGCCTTGCAGCATCTCGTCCGCGCCCTCGCCGATGAGATGGCAGCCGACGATTTTTTCCTCGGGGCCGACGCAGACCAGCTTCATCACCGTGGGCGGTTGGCGGGTGGTGAAGGCGTGATACATCGAGCGAAACCGAGTTTGATAAATCCGCACCGCGTCCCCGTATTGCCGCCGCGCGTCCTCCTCGGTCAGGCCGACCGCGCCGATGGGCGGATGGCTGAAGACCACCGTGGGGATATTCTCGTAGGGCAGATGGCGTTCCGGCTGGTTGCCAAACAGTCGGTCGGCCAGCCGGCGACCGGCGGCGATGGCTACCGGGGTCAGGTGGAAGCGCTCGGTCACGTCGCCGATGGCGTAAACGCCGGGGATGTTGGTATTCTGGTAAGGATCGGTGGGAATGGAACCGTCCGGATTCAGCGTCGCGCCCGCCGCCGCCAGTTCGAGCGCATCGGTGTTGGGCTCGCGGCCGATGGCCCACAGCACGGCGTTCACGTTCGGTGCGTGGCCTGCGCCTTCGCAATGCAGGCTGAGCGCGCCGCTGGCCAGCCGCGCCACAGCCCGAACCTGAGTGCGGGCCAACACATGAATGCCGTCCTCGCGCAGCCGTTCCATCAATTGCTCGCGCAGCATGGCGTCGAACGACCGCAAGACCTGATCCTTACGAACCAGCAGGGTGACCTCGGCCCCCAGCGCTTGCAGCATGCCCGCCAACTCCACCGCGATATAACCGCTGCCCACGATGGCGACCCGCGCCGGGCAGGCGTTTAGCTCGAAAAAGCCGTTCGAGGTGATGCCGAATTGGGCGCCGGGCAGGTTGGGAACCTGGGGCCGGCTACCGGTGGCGATGACGATATGGTCGGCGCTGTAGCGTTCGCCGCCAACCGCCAGGGTGTGGGCATCCACGAATCGGGCGAAGCCGCGAATCAGCGTGACTCCGGCTTTGGCTAAATGGCCCAGATACCACTCGTTGAGGTCGCTCACGAAGCGGTCGCGCGCCATTTTCAGTTTTTGCCAGTCAAAGCCGAAGTAATCCAGCCGGAAACCATAACCCGGAGCATCATCGAGCGCATGGGCAAGATGGGCGGCATGCCACATCACCTTCTTGGGCACGCAACCCACGTTGACGCAAGTACCGCCGAGTCGGGCGGCTTCGATCAGGGCGCAGCGGGCGCCGTATCGGGCCGCCCGTTCCACCACCGACAGGCCGCCGCTGCCGCCGCCGATGGCGATGAGATCGTAATGCTGGGCCATGAATCCTCCTGGTCATTGCCAATGGGTGGTCTGCATGGGAAGCGGCAAATTCTCGTTTGCCGTTACTATAGCGTGTAGCCGGCGATCGTGTCTGTCCGGGTAGGCGGATCGGTGGAATGTTTGGAGAAAACGATCATGTGGATATGGATGGGGTTGATCGGATTATTGCTTTGGCCGTGGAGCGGGGGGGCCGGCGAACTGAACTGGCAAGGATCGCTGACCCAGGGGGGGTTGATCACGGGCCGGGCCTTGCCGGGAACCCGGCTGGAACTGGACGGCCAGCCGGTGTCGGTGGGGCCGGAGGGCTCGTTTGTGTTCGGGTTTGGCCGCGCCGCGCCGCCGCAAGCGCGGTTGACCGCGATCTTTCCCGGCGGCGCCCGCGAGGAACGGCTGCTGCCGATTGCCCAGCGCCAGTACGACATCCAGCGCCTCGACGGTCTGCCACCGAACCAGGTGACGCCGCCGCCGGCGCTGCTCGACCGCATCCGCCGCGAGAACGCCTTGGTGGATGACGCCCGCCAGCGGGACATTCCGCAAGCGTATTTTCTGAGCGGCTTCGCTTGGCCAACGGTCGGCCGCATCAGCGGAGTGTACGGCAGCCAGCGCATTCTCAATGGCGAGCCGCGCCAGCCGCATTATGGCGTGGATATTGCCGCACCGGTCGGAACGCCGGTGCGCGCGCCGGCCGACGGGATCGTGACGCTGGCCGAACCGGATCTGTACTACACCGGCGCGACGCTGATCATTGACCACGGGTTCCGGCTGAGTTCCACGCTGATGCATCTGGACCGGATCGACGTCGGGGTCGGACAGCGGGTGCGCCAGGGCGACGCGGTCGCCACGGTCGGCAAGAGCGGCCGGGCCACGGGGCCGCATCTGGACTGGCGGATGAACTGGCGCGAGGCGCGCATCGATCCGGCGCTGCTGGTTCCGCCGATGCGTTGAAGGCGAGGCGAAAAAATCCCCCCATGCGGGGGGATGGATTGGAACGGATGGGAGACCGGTTACGCCAGCGGCATCTTCGGGAGTTGCTTCAGCTTCCAGATTTCGGTGTTGTACTCCAGCATGGTGCGGTCGGTGGAGAACTTGCCGCTGGTGGCGGTGTTGAGGATGCTCATCCGCGTCCAGCGCTCCTGATCCTGATAGGCCTGCGCCGCCAGGCTCTGGGCGTCGATGAAGCCGCGGAAATCAGCGATCGTCAGCCACGGATCGTGCGGGCTGGTCAGCGAGTGCAGGATCGAATCGAAGATGCCCTGCTCGAACTGGTTGAAGTGGGCGCTTTCCAGCAGGTGCATCACCCGGGCGATGTCGGAATCGCTGTGGATGATCGCCGCCGGATCGTAATTCTGCCGCCGCGCCTCAACTTCCGGGGCGGTCAGCCCAAACAGGAAGAAGTTTTCGTCGCCGCATTCCTCGCGGATTTCGATGTTGGCGCCGTCCAGGGTGCCGATGGTGACCGCGCCGTTCATCATGAATTTCATGTTGCCGGTGCCCGAGGCTTCCTTGCCGGCGGTCGAGATCTGTTCGGACAGGTCGGTGCCGGGACAGATCACTTCCATCGCCGAGACCCGGTAGTTGGGCAGGAAGGCGATCTTCAGCTTGTCGCCGATGTCGGGATCGTTGTTGATCACCCGGGCGACATTGTTGGTCAGCTTGATGATCAGCTTGGCCATGTAATAGCCCGGCGCCGCCTTGCCGCCGATCAGCACGCAGCGTGGAGTCCAGTTGGCGGTATCGCCGCGCTTGATGCGGTCGTACAGGTGAACGACGTGCAGGATGTTGAGCAACTGGCGCTTGTACTCGTGAATGCGCTTGACCTGGACGTCGAACAGGGCGCTGGTGTTGAAGGTCACGCCGCAATCGGCTTCGACCAGAGTGGCCAGCCGCACCTTGTTGTCCTGCTTGATCTGCCGCCACTTCGCCCGGAACTTCGCATCGTCGGCGTGGGGAATCAGCTTGCGCAACTCGTCCAGTTGGGTGACCCAGCCCGGTCCGATGGTGTCGGTGATCAGCGCGTTCAGGCCGGGATTGCAATTCGCCAGCCAGCGGCGCTGGGTGACGCCGTTGGTCTTGTTGTTGAACTTCTCCGGCCATAGTTCGTAAAAATCGCGGAACAGGCCCTGTTTGAGTAGTTCCGAGTGCAGTTCGGCGACGCCGTTGACCGAGATGCTGCCGACGATGGCCAGATAGGCCATGCGGACCTGCTGCTCGTACCCTTCCTCAATCAGCGACATGCGGCGCTGGCGGTCGATGTCGCCGGGCCAGCGGCGCGCGACCTCGGCCAGGAAGCGGGCGTTGATCTCGTAGATGATGTCCAGAATGCGCGGCAGCAGTTGCCGGAACAACCGCACCGGCCAGCGCTCCAGGGCTTCCGGCAACAGCGTATGGTTGGTGTAGGCCATCACCTGGCTGGTGATCTCCCAAGCCCGATCCCACACAAGTCCGTGTTCGTCCAGCAGGATCCGCATCAATTCCGCCACCCCGATGGTGGGATGGGTATCGTTGAGCTGGAAGCAGTTTTTCGCGGCGAACTGGCTAAAGTCCTCGCCATGCACGCGCACCCACTGCCGGATCACGTCCTGCAGGCTGGCGGAGGCCAGGAAGTATTGCTGGCGCAGCCGCAGTTCCTTGCCGCTCTCGGTGGCGTCGTTGGGATAGAGCACCATCGTGATGTTTTCCGCCATGTTCTTGGCGCCGACGGCCTCGGTATAACTGCCGGAGTTGAAATCCTCAAAATCGAACTCGTCGGTGGCGGCCGCCGACCACAGCCGCAGGGTGTTGACGGTACCATTCTGGTAGCCGGGAATGGGCACGTCGTAAGGCACCGCCAGGACGTCGTGGGTGTCCAGCCAGCGCCAGCCCATTTCGCCATCGGCTTTCGGATAGCCCTCGGTGCGGCCGCCGAACTTGATTCGTTGCGTGTACTCGGGCCGCTCCAACTCCCACAGGTTGCCGCTGCGCAGCCAGTGGTCCGGCTCCTCGATCTGATAACCGTTTTCGATCCGCTGGCGAAACATGCCGTAGGCGTAGCGGATGCCATAGCCGACCACCGGCAGCCGCAGGGTGGCGCAACTGTCCATGAAACAGGCCGCTAGCCGGCCCAGACCGCCGTTGCCCAGACCGGCGTCGTTCTCGCACTCGGCCAGTTCCTCCAACGTCAGCCCCATTTCATACAGCGCCTTGTTGGCCGGCTCGGCGACGCCCAGATTGAGCATGGCGTTGCTCAGCGCCCGGCCCATCAGGAATTCCATGGACAGATAGTAGGCGCGGCGGACGCCGCCGTCCGCCTCGTAAGCATAGCGGGTGTTTTTCCAGCGCTCCCACAGCCGATCGCGCAGGGTCAGCACCAGCGCCTCGTACATGTAGTAGGCATATTTGGTATGCCGGTCGCGGCCTAGCGTGTGACTGAAGTAGTGGCGGAAATCGGCGGCGATGCTCTTGGCGTCCATGCCCAGGGGTGGCAGTTCCGTCAGCCAGGAGGCGGGCGTGCTTCTTTCCAGGAGTTTGATCGTCATGGCGATAGGGTCCGTGAGGTGTGCTTGGGGAATTGGAAACACCCGGCGTCCCAAACCGGGCCGGATAGCTTCGAAAAGACTTTGGTGGTTTCAGCCGCAAACGTGGCGTTAGGGTGGGTTGTTCGTTGTTTGCCGCGAACCTCATGAACAACAATAGTCGGGTTGTTTCCAAATGCAAGGCGCCGGCTGGGGAGCCGGCGGCAAAAGAAAACGGGCGGGGACGAGAATCCAGGCGGGCGCGACGCTAATCCGGGCAATGAGCGGCTTGTTCGCGGGTGTAGAAGCAACCTTGGCGGATGAAGCCGGCGACGACGCTGGCTTTGATCGCCGTGATATGACCACCGCGATCCCGCTCCCGAATCAGGTGAGCGGGTAAGCCATCCAAGGCGTGAAAGGGAGCGGGACGACCATCCGCCCAGCACGAGCAGTAAACCGCGCCGGTTTCGCGATCCAGGAAGCCGGGGATGAACCCGCGGCACTGGTTTTCTGCGCTGACGCCGCCCGTGCCTGCGAACAATTGGTTGTCGGCCTCCAGCATTTCAGGTGTAAGCATCCGCGCCATGATGATGCCCTCACGATGGGTGAATCGAATCAAACTGGAACCGTCCCGCACAGAAGTTGTATCATTAAAACAACTCTTTGTCGAAGCGAGACAAACTGTTGTATTTTAGTCTAGAAGTTTCTGGTGAAACATACAACCTGAAATTGCCATTCAGCTACCGTCGGTGGGCGCTGCGGTTCGGTCCGCATCGCCGAGCGGGAAAGAGTTTCGAATGTCCATGACTCCTCATCTTTATGTTGCCCTGTCCGGGCATGGTTTTGGTCATCTGGCGCAGGTTGCCCCGGTACTGAACGAATGGCGTCGCCGCTGGCCGGAGGCGCGGTTGACTCTGCAAAGCGTGCTGCCGGAGGCGGTGGTGCGCGAGCGCATCGCTGGCCCATTGGCGCTGGTGGTTGGCGCGGCCGATTTCGGCATGGTGATGGTGGATGCCCTGGACGCCAACATTGCCGAGAGTCTGGCAACGTATCGGGACTTTCATGCCGAATGGGACGTGCGGCTGGCTTGGCAGGAGCGCGTGCTGCGGGAAGCGGCGCCGAGTCTGGTGCTGGCCGATATTCCCTACCTGAGCCTGGCGGCGGCGGCCCGGCTGGATATCCCAACGCTGGCGCTCTGTTCGCTGAACTGGGCGGACATTCTGGCCGGCTACTGCCCGGATGAACTTGATCTGCAAGCACTGCGCGCGCCGATGCTGACGGCTTACCACAGCGCCGTCGCCTTTCTGCAACCGACCCCGTCCATGCCGATGCCAGATTTGCGGAATGCCCGATCCATCGGTCCCATTGCCGCTCTGGGCCGGGATCGGCGGCCGGAGATCAATCGCCGGCTCGGCTTGGGCGGGAGCGAAACGCTGGTGTTGATGGGATTGGGAGGCGTGGCCATGCGTCCGCCGCTGGAAGCATGGCCGGAGTTGCCGGGGGTGCGCTGGCTCGCCCCGCCGGATTGGAGCGTGGCGCGGCCAGACATGGCGAACTGGGCGATGCTGGACGATTGCGGGATGCTGGATTTAATCCGCTCGTGCGATGTCCTGTTCACCAAACCCGGTTATGGCGCGTTCACCGAGGCGGCCTGCAACGGGACGCGGGTGCTTTACGTCGAGCGCGACGACTGGCCGGAGGAGCCGTGGTTGAGCGATTGGTTGCTGGAGTACGGGAACGGCGTGAAAATCGACCGCCGGCAACTGGCGAGCGGCGAGTTGGCGAAACCGCTGCGGGAGTTGCTGGCCCAGCCCGCCAAGCCGCCGGTGGCGCCGACCGGCGTGCATGATGCCGCCGATTGGCTGGATCGACTGCTCGCGGGCTAACGCGGAAGTCGCCGCAGGACGTAAAAGGCGTAGCCGCAATCCTCGGCGTAGCGGGCCATCAGCGCCATTTCGGATTCCGTCAAATCGGCCACGGCCCGGGCGTCCGCGTCTCCCGCATGGGCCGCGCGAAAGGCCGGCAGGCGCTCCCGCAGCGGATCGTAATACTCCTCCCAGGCCGACCACGGCAACGGAAAATGGCCGATCACTTGCCAACCCTGTTGGCCCGCCGCCGTCAGATTGGCCTCAATGTCACGCATGGCCGGATATTCCACGTCCAGGAAAGCCTTTAACTCCGCTGGCCGATCCGACCGGAACCAGGACAATTCGGAAACCGCCAAATATCCCCCGGGCTTGACCCACGACCGCCACTGCGCCAATCCCGCGTCAAAGCCCATGATATAAACCGCCCCTTCGCTCCAGATCAGATCGAAACGGGCTTCCCGGAACGGCAACACCTGCATGTCGCCCTGACAGACCCGCACGCGCGAGGTCCAGCCCCGGTCGGTCGTGGCCCGGCGCAGCGACCGGAGAAACCCCAGAGATCGGTCGAGCGCCGTGATGCGCCCGGTCGTGGCCGCCGCCAGCGTCAAGGTCTGCGCGCCGGTTCCACAGCCGATATCCAGAATCTCCGGTGCGTCCGGCAACGCCGCGCAGAGCGCCAGCGCCCGCCGAGTCGATGCGGAATCGCCCGGACCCTGGCGCGGCAGGCCCTCATGCAATGCGATCAACAGCTCGATCAGTCGCTCTTCATCCACGCCAATGGCCTCTTTCAACGTGCTGAACTGGGATGCGCCTTGGACCAACAACAAAAAATCCCTTCCCCGATTGGGAAAGGGATTTGGCGTCGTAACGGTTATCGCCCCCTTTCCGGCCCTCCCCCGCCAAGGGAGAGGGCATTTGGCCGGTCAGGGCGATAGACGCTCGGGTTAATGATGCTCGATCGCCCGGCGGACTTCTTCCAGCGAGTTCGGATCGTCGAGCGTGGACAGATCGCCCGGATCGCGGCCTTCGGCCAGCGCCTGGATGGAACGCCGCAGCAGCTTGCCGGAACGGGTCTTGGGCAGCGAACTGACGAAGTGGACGTTGTGCGGCTTGGCCACCGCGCCGAGCAGTTCCTGGACCTTGGCGATGATTTCCTTCTCCAACCGCTCGGAGGCGCCCGCCACATCGAGCTGGGTCGGATCCTTCAGGCGGCAGAAGCCGACCGGCACTTGACCCTTGACCTTGTCCGCCACGCCGATCACCGCCACTTCGGCGACGGCCGGATGGTTCTGGATCGCCTCTTCGATTTCGCGGGTGCCCAGCCGGTGGCCGGCCACGTTGATCACGTCGTCGGTGCGGCCCAGGATGAAGAAGTAGCCATCCTCATCGCGCACCGCCCAGTCGGAGGAGGTGTACAGCATCTCCTTGAAGCTGGTGAAATAGCTCTGGACGAAGCGCTTGTCGTCGCCCCACACCGTGCTCAGACAACCTGGCGGCAGTGGCGGCTCCACCACCAGCACACCCTTTTCGCCCCGTGGCATTTCCTCGCCGGTCCCTTCGCTGATGACCCGGATGTTATAACCGTAGACCGGAAATCCGGGCGAGCCGAAGCGGTTGGGCTTGAGATCCACGCCCGGCAGGTAGGACAGCATCGGCCAGCCGGTCTCGGTCTGCCAGTAGTGGTCGATGACCGGAATTTGCAGGGCGTCGGTGATCCAGCGCGAGGTTGGCTCGTCCAGCGGCTCGCCCGCCAGGAACAGGTAGCGCAGACACGACACGTCGTGCATCGTCATGTACTTCTGATCCTGCGACTTCAGCACACGCACCGCCGTCGGCGACGAGAACATCGACCGCACCTGATATTCGTTGACGATCTTCCACCAGATGCCGGGATCCGGGCGAATCGGCAGACCCTCGTAGAAAATCGTGGGCGAGCCGTTGATCAGCGGAGCGTAGACGATATAGGAGTGGCCCACCACCCAGCCGATATCGGAGGTGGCGAACATGGTCTCGCCGGGGTTGATGTGATAGAGATGCTTCATGGTCGAGGCCAGCGCCACCGCGTAGCCGCCGACATCGCGCTGCACGCCCTTGGGAATCCCAGTGGTGCCGGAGGTGTAAAGGATGTAGCTCGGCTCGTTGGATTCCAGCCAAGTGATCGGGACCTCAGCATCCATGTGCTGGGCGCGCAGGGTCGCGTAATCCAGATCGCGGCCTTCGACCAGCGTCAGGCCCTTGTCGAGGCCACGGTTGCAGATCACGACGTTTTGCGGCGGGAACTTGGCCAGGCTGCACGACTCGTCCACCAGATGCTTGTAGGGCACCGCCTTGCCGCCGCGCATGCCGGCGTCGGCGGTGATCATCAGTTTGGGCTTGGCGTCGTCGATGCGCACCGCCAGGTTGTAAGCCGCGAATCCACCGAACACGACGGAGTGAACCGCGCCGATCCGGGCGCAGGCCAGCATGGCGAAGGCGGCTTCGGCGATCATCGGCATGTAGATGATCACCCGGTCGCCCTTGCCCACGCCCAGCGACTGCAACACCGCCGCGAACCGGTTTACCTCGCGATGCAGCTCGGCGTAGGTATAGATTTTGGTTTCGTCGGTTTCCGTCGAGATGTAGATGACTGCCCGTTGATCGGCGCGGTCGGCCAGATGCCGGTCCACCGCGTTGTAGCAGAGGTTGGTCTCGCCGCCGACAAACCACTTGCAAAACGGCGGTTTGCTGTAGTCGCGCACTTTCTGTGGCGGCTTGTTCCAGTCGATCAGCTTCGCCTGTTCACCCCAGAAACCCTCGGGGTCATCGATGGACCAGCGGTGAAATTCTTCGTAATTCATGCTTGGGTAGCCTCCAGTTCGGTGGTTTGGAAACGCGACGTTATGATTATCGCCAGCAATGAGTGTAGTCGCTCGATCGGAAATTTCCCGCCCGCCGTCCCCGAAATCATCGGAGACGGCGGGATGCTGCTTACTTCAACAGGTCTTCGATGCTGGCGCGTTCCTCGCGCAACTCCTGTTCGGTGGCCTTCATCTTCTCGCGGCTGAATTCGTCAACCGGCAGACCCTGCACGATCTGGTAGTCGCCGTTCTTGCAGACGCACGGATAGGAGTAAATGATCCCCTCGCCGACGCCGTAGGAGCCGTCAGACGGCACCGACATGCTGACCCAGTCGCCGTCTGGAGTGCCCAGCGCCCAGTCGCGCATGTGGTCGATGGCCGAGGAGGCGGCGGAGGCGGCGGAGGACGCGCCGCGCGCCTTGATGATCGCCGCGCCGCGCTGCTGCACGTCGGGGATGAAGGTGTCGCGGTACCAGCTCTGCTCGACCAGCTTGGTCGCCGCCTGGCCCTTGACGGTGCATTGGCTGATATCGGGATACTGGGTCGAGGAGTGGTTGCCCCAGATCGTCATCTTCCTGATGTCGTTGACGTGGGTCCCGGTCTTCTCGGCCAGTTGGCTCAGGGCGCGGTTGTGGTCCAGCCGGGTCATGGCGTGGAACCGGCGACGGTCCCGATCCGGGGCGTTGCACGCGGCGATCAACGAGTTGGTGTTGGCCGGGTTGCCGACCACCAGCACCCGGATGTCGGCGGCGGCATAATCGTTGATCGCCCGGCCCTGCGGCCCGAAGATGGCGCCGTTGGCGGTCAACAGGTCCTTGCGCTCCATGCCGGGGCCGCGCGGCCGGGCGCCGACCAGCATGGCGAAGTTGGCGTCCTTGAACGCCACTTCCAGTTTGTCGGTGGCGACCACGCCGGCCAGTAGCGGGAACGCGCAGTCGTTCAGTTCCATCACCACCCCCTGCAACGCCTGGAGCGCCGGGGTGATTTCCAACAATTGCAGGATCACCGGCTGATCGGGACCCAACATGCTGCCCGAGGCGATCCGGAAAGCCATGGCGTAGCCGATGTTGCCAGCGGCGCCGGTGATAACGACGCGGACGGGTGCTTTCATGCGTGTGCTCCTTTGACGTTAGCGAGGATGCCAGTGCGGCTGAGAATGCTCCGGGGCCGTAACCGAAGTACGTTCCCGGAACTGGGTAGAACGATGATGGACATGAGGTGGCGAAAACCTGCCAAGCGGCGAACGGAACCGTGGCGATATTTTTATAATGGGGCGCCGACCGACCGCGGCGGCGTCTGGCTTTAAAGTTGAAAAATAGTAACGTAGATTGCCGTGTTTTGAAACGAATGCCGGTTTTGCCGGCGGGGAAGTCTATCGCGATGAGCAATTCGTTCACCCGGGGCGCGGGTTATGTGCTGACTGGCCTGCGCTGGTTGCCCAAGGCTGGCCTGCGCGGCTTCGTGGCGATTCCGCTGCTGATCAATACCCTGTTGTTCGGTGGCGGCATCTGGCTGGCCGCGAGCCAGTTGCAGCGCCTCGATCAGGCGGTGCAAGGCTGGCTGCCGAACTGGCTGGCCTGGCTGCACTGGCTGTTGTGGTTACTGTTCGTCCTGACCGTGCTGGTGGTGATTTTTTACGCCTTTTCCCTGGTGGCCAACCTGATTGCCGCGCCTTTCAATGGTCTGCTGGCCGAGCGGGTCGAAAAGATGATCAAACCGGATGGTGGCATCCAGCCGCCACCCGCTGAAGCGTCGTGGCGGGAGCTGTTGTTCAGTCCGCTGACGGAACTGCGCAAGCTGCTGTACTTCATCGCCTGGGCCATTCCCGTGATAGTGGTGTCGTTCGTGCCGGTGGCGAACGTGGCCGCGCCAGTGCTCTGGGTGGTTTCCACGTCCTGGATGCTGGCGCTGGAGTACGCTGACTATCCGCTCGGCAACCGGGGGGTGAACCCCCAGGCGCAGCGCCGGCTACTGCGCCGACACTGGCCGCTCACGCTGGGCTTCGGCGGCATGACCCTGCTGCTCACCCTGATCCCCGGACTGAATTTGCTGGTCATGCCGGCGGCGGTGATCGGCGCGACGTTGATGTGGAATAAAGAGTTGTCGGATTCGGCATGAAGGAGGCGAAGACTGGGCGGGAGCTGATCTTGCGCCTGCTGTATGGCGGCCTGCTGTACCTGCTCCTGCCGCTGGCGTTGCTGCGGCTCTATTGGCGTGGCCGGCGAGATGCGGGACACCGCCGGCGTTGGACCGAGCGGCTCGGCTTTGTTCCATTGTTGCCGTCGACCGGCTGCCTGTGGCTTCACGCCGTGTCGGTGGGCGAAGCCCGCGCCGCCCTGCCGCTGATTCGCGCCCTGCTGAACCGCTATCCCGGGCTACCGCTGCTGGTGACCACCACCACCCTGACCGGCTCCCGCCAAGTGCGGGAGGCGCTGGGCGAACGAGTCCATCACGTCTACGCTCCTTACGATCTGCCCGGCGCGGTGCGGCGGTTCCTGCGCCGGACCCGGCCCCGGCTGGCGGTGATCATGGAAACCGAGTTATGGCCCAATCTGCTGCGGCAGTGCGCGATCGCCAGCGTCCCGGTGCTGATCGCCAACGCCCGGCTGTCGGAGCGTTCGGCGCGCGGCTATGCCCGGATGGGCTGGCTGACCGCCGCCATGATGCGCGACATCGCCCTGATCGCGGCCCAGGCGGAGGCCGACGCCGACCGCTTTCGCGCCCTGGGCGCGTCCAGGGTGCAAGTGGCCGGCAATCTCAAGTACGACCTGACGCTGCCCGACGATTTGCCGGAGCGGGGACGGCATCTACGGCGGGATCTGTTGGGAGACGACCGGCCGGTCTGGATCGCCGCCAGCACGCACGCCGGCGAGGACGAGCACATTCTGGACGCCTTCGCCCGGCTTCGCGCCCGCTGGCCGGAACTGTTGCTCCTCCTCGTGCCGCGCCACCCGGAACGCTTCGACGATGTGGCGGCGCTCTGCCGGCAGCGGGGTTTCGGCGTGGTCCGGCGCGGCGAACGACGGCCCTGCGCACCGAATGTCGCCGTGTTCCTCGGCGACAGCATGGGCGAGTTGCTGCTGTTCTACGCCGCCGCCGATCTGGCTTTCGTCGGCGGTAGCCTGGTTTCCACCGGCGGCCATAACGTGCTGGAACCGGCGCTGCTGGGGTTGCCGGTGCTGTTCGGGCCGCACATGTTCAACTTCACCGAAGCCGGCGAGCGACTACTAGAAGCGAAAGCGGCCTGGCAGGTTACCGACGCGGCGGAACTGGCGGCGATGGTGGACCGGCTGCTGGCCGATCCGGAGTTGCGTCAAGGCGCGGGTCGGCGCGGCCGGGCGGCGGTGGAACGCCATCGCGGGGCGCTGACGGCGCTGCTGGGCTGCATCGAAACCCTGCTTTGACAAAACCCGTTTCGGTTGCGCCGAAGCCTTGGAGCATCGAGATATCGAGACATGAATATCGCTTGGCTGCGCTACCTTGCGCCACTGTTGCTCCTGCTATCGGTATTTTGGACGGGCAACGCCGCTTCTCAGTCCACCAGCCCGGCATCGCCCGCCGCCGCGTCCGCCGCCCCCACGCTGGAAGAGGCGCAGGCCAGGCTGGCCGTTCTCGCCACCCTCCGCGATCTGCCGGACAGCGAGCGCACCCAGGCAAAGGAGTTGTATCAACAGGCCATCAGTCAGTTGCAGGCGGCGAAAAGCTACGCCGACACCGTGGCCTACTACCAGCAGCTCCAGCAGTCGGCCCCGTTGGAAACCACTCGCCTGCAACAAACCCTGAGCGGCGAGCCGCCGCCCGAGCCATCGCCAAAGCTGTCCACCGAAGATCTGTCCCGGCAACTGGCGCAAACCCAGGCCAGCCTGAGCGACGCCCAGAAGCGCTTGGCCGATGTGGACCAGCAACTGACGGTCCAGCAGGCGCGCCCCAAGAATATCCCAAACGAACTGGACGGACTCAAGCAGCAAGCCGCCGAATTGGAAAGCAAGCTGCAAGCAGCCATGCCGACCACCACCCTGTTGCTGGCCCAGGCGCGACTGCTGGCGTTAACCACTCAGCGGCAGGCGCTGAACCAGCAGATCGCCATGCTGGAGCAGGAACGGCTGAGCTACGATGTCCGTCACGCCCTGTTGAACGCCCAGCGGGCGGTGGCGGCGCGGGAAGTCGCGCAAGCCCAGGCCCGGGCCCAACAACTGCAATATCTGCTGAACGCTCGCCGCCGCGATGAAGCGGCCGTGGTCGTGCGCCAGACCACCGAAGCCACGCAGGAGGCCGCCGCCAAACCGGCCGTGGTCCAGGCCGCCGCCGCCGAAAACGCCGCCATCAGTCGCCGGTTGGCGGAACTGGTTCGGAGTAGCGACGACATCAATGATCGCCAAGCGCGGGTCGGCGAACATCTGGCGCAATTGACGGAACGGATGCGGGGAATCCGGCAACAGCTCGGCATCGCCGGCTTCAGCGACGCCATCGGGCCAATTCTGCTGGAAGAACGGCGCAATCTGCCGGATGTCCGCCAGTATCAGCGCAACGCCAGGGAGCGCCAGCAAGGCATCGTCCAAGCTCGCCTGGAACAATTCAAGACCGAGGAACTGCTGCGTCGCTCCCGGGCTATCGAGGAGAGTCTTCAGGAACTGGCCGCCAAATTCGACCCGCAATGGTCGGATGCGCAGCAGCAGGCAACGCTGGCGGAACTACGGCAACTGCTGGTCGAACGCCAACAACTGCTGGAAAAACTCAGCAGCGGCTACTCGAACCTCACCTCCGGCTTGGTTGCCCTGGACGAAGCCCAGCGCAAGTTGATCGACCAAGCCGAGCTGTACGGGGCCTTGCTCGACCGCCATCTGCTGTGGATTCGCAGCAGTCTGCGGCTCGGCTTCGAATGGCTGAAGACGCTGGGGCTGGCGTTGGACTGGCTGACGGAACCATCCCACTGGGAGGAAGTTTGGCAAAACCTGGGGCGTGGAGCGCGCAATCAGCCGGAATGGGCGATTCTCGGCGCGCTGGTTTTTTTGGGTTTGCTGTATTACCGCCGCTTGCTGATCAAACGGCTGGGCGAAGGGGTGGACGCCATCGGCGATGTTCGCCGCGATCGTTTTAGACTCACCGCCCGCGCCTTGGCGATGACCGTGTTGCTGGCGCTACCCTGGCCCTGGCTGATGGCGTGGCTGGCTTGGCTGTTGTCGGTCTCCGGCAACGCCGCCGACTTCTCGCGGGGGCTGGGTCTTGGTCTCGTCGCCGGCGCGTTCCTGACCGTGAATATTAACTTCCTGCGCCAGCTTTGCCGTCCGCAGGGGTTAGCGATGGCCCATTTTGGCTGGAGCGAAGCCGGTTGTCGGTTGCTGCGCCGCCACCTCAACTGGTTTCTGTGGATCGAACCGTCGGGCCCAATCATCGTCGGGCTTTGCGAAACGCAACCCGATACGCTGTACGGCGATACCCTGGGACGGCTGGCGTTTTGCGTCAGCTCGCTGGCGCTGACCGGCGTGCTCTGGCGGGTGCTGGATCCTCGCCGAGCATTGCTTGCCGGTCTGGCGGCGGGTCGTGCCGGCGCAACCTGGCGGTTGCGTTACCTGTGGTATCCCCTGATCGTGGGGACGAATGCATTGATCGTTTTGCTGGCGTTGTCCGGTTACTACTACACCGCGATGCAGTTGCGCGGTCGCATGATGCTCACGGCCTGGCTGCTGCTGGGCGCGGTGCTATTAGTCAATCTGTTTTTGCGCTGGCTGAACATCAGCCAGCGCCGTTTGGCCCTGCAACACGCCCTCGCCAAGCGCGAAGCGCAGTTGGCCGCCCGCGCCAGCAAGGACGCCGCGCCGGCTTCCGGGGAAGGCGTGCCGGAACTTCCCAGCCTGCCCGACCTAGATCTGACCACTATCAGCGAGCAAACTCGTAGCCTGATGAGCCTGACCGTTCTGCTGGGACTGGGCTTCGGGTTGTGGCAAATCTGGGGCGGTCTGATTCCGGCTTTTTCCATTCTCAACGAGATCACCCTCTGGCATCAAACGGTGCAGACCGCCACGGGCGCGCAGGTCGCGGACATCACCTTGGGAAGCATCGTGGTCGCGGGGGCGTTGTTGCTGTTGATCGGCTTCCTGGCCCGCAATCTGCCTGGGGTGTTGGAACTGGTGGTGTTGCAGCGTCTGGAGGTAGACCCCGGCAATCGCAACGCGATCATAACGATCAGCCTCTATCTGATTACCGCCGTCGGGCTGGTGACGGCGTTGGACATCATCGGCGTCGGCTGGGATCAGGTGCAGTGGCTGGTCGCCGCCCTTGGCGTGGGTTTGGGATTCGGCCTGAAGGAGATTTTCAGCAATTTCTTTTCGGGGTTGATTCTGCTGCTGGAACGGCCGATCCGGGTCGGCGACACGGTGACGCTCGACAATTTGAGCGGCACGATATCGCGCATCAACATCCGCGCCACCACGATCACCGACTGGGATCGCAAGGAAATCATCGTCCCCAACAATACCTTCATCACTGGTTCGCTGATCAACTGGGCCCGGAACGATCCCATCACCCGGGTGGTGATTCCGGTGGGGGTCGGTTACGACAGCGATCCCGCGCGGGTGCACGAGGTGCTGTTGGCGGTGGCGACTTCCCACTCGCTGGTACTTAAGGAGCCGGCCCCGGCGGTGGTGTTCCTGAAGTTCGGCGACAGCGCGCTGGAATTCGAGGTGCGGGTGTTCGTGCGGGAACTGGCCCACCGTCTGCCGCTGACCCACGAGTTGCACAACCTCATTCTGCGGGCGTTGCGCGCGAACCAGATCGAGATTCCCTTTCCGCAGCGGGACGTGCATCTGCGCGGTGTGGCGGCGGTGCAGCGAAACCCGTTGGACAAGGATTCGGATCCTCCGTCCGGATTGCGCTTGGAGTCCAGTCCTTCCCGTTACTCCCCCGACTGCAACAGCGATCCCCGCTCCCGCGCCTGATGGACGGTGGCCAGGAATACGCCGATGCCAAGGCCGAGGTAGCCGGCGTTCAGCAGCAGGGCGTAGAGCAAATAATCCAGCCGGACCGCATGGTCCAGCAGCACCGCCCGCATGCCCTCGAACACGTAGCTGGCTGGCAATGCCCAGGCCAACGGTTGCAGCCAGCCGGGCAGGATGGCAACGGGGTAATAAATGCCGCACAGCGGGGCCAGGGCAAAAATGGCTGCCCAAGCGATACTTTCCGCACCCATGCCGTAGCGCAACACCAACGCCGATACCAGCAGGCCGATGGCCCAGCCCATCAACAGTAGGTTGAGGAAGAACCCCGCCAGCGGCGCGCCGAGATCGAACAGGTTGAAGCCGTAGAACGGCATCGCCAGCAGGACCGCGATGCCGACGCCGAGCACGGTGCGCACCAGGCTGATGGACATCAGTGCAACGATGAGTTCGATGGGTTGCAGCGGGCTGATGAACAGTTGCGCCAGATTGCGGGCGTGCAATTCCTCGAAAAACACTACCGACAGGCCCAGTTGGCTGCGAAACAGAATGTCCCACAGCAACACGCCCGACAGCAGCAATCCCGTCGCTTGGTTCAACACATCGCTGTGGCTGGCCAGATAGCGGGTGATAAAGCCCCACAGGATCATCTGCACCGTCGGCCAATAGGCCAGTTCGATGATGCGAACCCGCGAACTCCGCAGCAGATAGAGATAGCGCAACGCCAGCGCGCCGATCCGGTGGGGGGAGATGCCATTCATTCGAGGACCTCGCCGCTTTGAATCCCCCGGGCAATATCGAGAAAGACTTCCTCCATGTCCTTGCGACCGTAGCGGTGAATCAACTCGCGCGGCGCGCCGGTGGCGACGATGCGACCGGCTCGCAGCATGATGATCTGGTCGCACAACCGCTCGACTTCGCTCATGTTGTGCGAGGCCAGCAACAGCGTCGCGCCGCTCCGGCGCTGGTAATCGATCAATATGCGGCGCATCCGGTCGGCGGTATCGGGATCGAGCGAAGCGGTCGGCTCATCAAGCAGCAGGATTTCCGGTTGGTTCAGCAGCGCCTTGGCCAGCGCCACGCGGGTTTTCTGACCGGCGGACAGGCTGCCGTAGGGGCGCTGGAAGAAAGCCTCGATGTCCAAATCCCGGCCCAACGTCGCTAGTCGTTCCCGCACCCGGCGCACGCCGTACAGCCGGGCGTAGACCGTGAGATTTTCCGCCACGGTCAGCCGTTGCGGCAAATCCACGTAGGGCGAGGAAAAGTTCATGCGCGGCAACACCCGCTGGCGGTGGCGCGGCACGGCCTCGCCGAGAATCCGAATCTGGCCACTGGTCGGCAGCAGCAAGCCCAGCAGCATGGCGATAGTGGTGGTTTTGCCAGCGCCGTTGCCGCCCAGCAGCGCGCAGGTGGCGCCACGGTCGATGGCGAAGTTGATTCCGTCCACCGCCCGCACCGGGCCGTAGTGCTTGCGCAGGTCCTCGACCTGGATGATGGGCGGTTCAGCCACTTCAACCCGCCGTTCGCGCCAGCTTCGGCAAATCGCCCGCTAAACCCATCGCCCGGCGGGCGATCAGGTTTTTGAGCGGCCCGGCGGCGTCGGTCAGGTTGAGGCCGATGTTGCGCAGCAACCGCACCGGTGGCAGGGTATTGCCGAACAGCCGCTTGAAGCCGTCCATTATCCCCAGCATCAGCAGGTTGTCGCCCTTCCGCCAGCGTTCGTAGCGACGCAACACCTTGAGCGCGCCGAAATCCTGGCCGGCGGCATGGGCGTCCAGAATCACCTCGGCCAACGTCGCCGCGTCCAGCAAACCCAGATTCACCCCTTGGCCGGCCAGCGGATGAATGACGTGAGCGGCATCGCCGATCAGGGCCAAGCCTGGTTTGACGTAGGCATGAACGTGTTGCAACCGCAGCGGGAACGCCGCCCTTGGCCCTACCTCAACGATAGCGCCCAACCGCAAGTCAAAGGCCGCCGCCAGCGCCGCGCCGAAATCGCGCTCGTCCAGGGCCAGCAGGGTATCGGCCTTCTCCGGCGCGGTGGCCCAGACGATGGAACAGCGGCCGTCGTACAGCGGCAGGAACGCCAATGGTCCAGTCGGTAAAAAACGCTGCCAGGCCGTTTCCTGATGCGGTTCGGCGGCGCGCACGTTGGCGACCACCGCGTGCTGTTCGTAACTCCAGCCGCCGGCCTGGATACTGGCCAGTTGCCGGACCTTGGATGATGCGCCGTCCGCGCCGACCAGCAGCCGGGTGATGAATTCGCGCCCGTCGTTCAAGCACACCCGCCAGCCGCCTTCGTCCAGCGTCTGCGCGGTTTCCAGCGCCGCCGGACAAAGCAGCTCCACCGCCGGCAGGCGCCGCGCCCGTTCCAGCAGGGCGTATTGGATCACCCGATTCTCGATGATCCAGCCCAGCAGCGGTTCGCCGATGGCGGCGCTGTCGAAGTGGATACTCCCGAAACCGGTCGCGTCCCAGACGCGCATGTCGCGGAACGGGCTGACCCGCCAGGCGGCGATGCCGTCCCAGGCGCCGACGGCGGCGAAAATGCGCTGCGAGGCGCGGCTGATGGCGGACACGCGCGAATCGAGGTCCGCGCCGGGGCGGATGCGGTCCAGCGGAGCGCCTTCCAGCAGGGCGATTTTCAGATCGGCATCGCCCAGCGCGCAGGCCAGCGCCGAACCGACCATGCCGCCGCCGGCGATGATGAGGTCGTAGTCGGTATTCATGTTGTCAGCGCCAGTCCCCGCGCCAGTTTCGGCAAGCGCCCATCCAGGCCCATCATCTGGCGGGCGAAAAGATGTTTGACCGGCGGGCAGAGATCGAAAGCCAGCAGCCCCAGGTTGCGAGCGGCCTGCGCCGGCCATAACGGATTGGCGAACAGCCGGTTCAGGGCGTCGGTGAACGCAATCGTTTGGCGCTGATCCCAGCGCCGCCAGTCGGCGTAACGGTTCAACGCGCGGATGTCGCCGATGTCCTGTCCCAGCCGCTGGGCGTCCGCGATCACCTCGGCCAGCGCCGCCACGTCGCGAATCCCGAGATTGAAGCCCTGGCCGGCGATGGGATGCAGGGCGTGGGCCGCGTTGCCGATGATGGCCACGCGGGCGCGGGCGTGTTCGCGGGATTTCAGCAGAAACAACGGATACGCTTGTCGGTGGCCCACCCGCGGCAATGGTCCCAGCCGGTCGCCGAACCGCTCGCTCAGCAGGGCAAGAAAACCGGCGTCGTCCAACTCCATGACCGCTGGAACCTCGGCCTCGTTCACCGTGCAGACCACCGCGCAGCGATTTTCGCTCATGGGCAAAAACGCTACCGGGCCATCGGCGGTAAAACGCTCGTAGGCAACATTGTCGTGGGGCAGAGTCGGCGTGACGTTGGCGATGATCGCCTGCTGGCCGTAGTCCCAGCGCAGGGCGGCGATGCCGAGGTGCTCGCGCACCTGCGAATTCGCGCCGTCGGCGGCGACCAGCAGTCGGGCGCGGAATTCGACGGTTCGTTTATCGCCATGGCGAACGGTGGCCCGGGCAGCGCCCGCTTCGACGGCGACCTGCTCCAGCCGGGCCGGACATAGCAGTTCGACGCCGCGCAACGTCGGTAATTTCGCCAGCAGCGCCGCGCCGATTCCGCGCGCCTCAACCACGTAGCCGAGCGCATCCACGCCCTCCTCGCGGCTGTCGAGATGGGCGAAACCAGGGCTGCCACGTTCGGAGATGTGAATCTGGCGGATCGGGGTGGCGCTCGCCGCCAGCGCCTCCCACAGGCCCAGGGTCTGGAAAATGCGCCGGGTACCCTGCGCCAAGGCCAGGGTGCGGTCGTCGTAGCTGGGATGTTGGCTGACGGTCAGCGGCGCGGCCTCGACCAGACCGATGCGCAGCCCCAGCCCGTCCAGCGCGCAGGCCAGGCTGGCCCCCACCAGACCACCGCCGATGATGAGCAGATCGTAATCGGTGGCCGTCATCGTCCTTCCCGCATCAGCGCCTCAATGTCGGCGATTTCCTTGGGCGCGGCGGCGGTCAACACCTCGTTGCCTTCGGTGGTGACCAGCACGTCGTCCTCGATGCGGACGCCGATCCGCTGCCAGCATTCGTCCAGTTCGGTTTCCAGGTAAACTCCCAGCCGCGCCCAGTGGGCGTCCATGACCTTGCCGCCGGCCGGGATGTACAGTCCGGGTTCGATGGTGGTGACCATGCCCGGTTCAAACAGCCGCCAATCTTCGCCGGTCTTATAGTCGCCGACGTCGTGAACGTCCATTCCCAGCCAGTGGCCGGTACGGTGCATGTAGAACGGTTTGTGCTGCTCCGCCGCGATCAGTTCCTCGACATCGCCGTGCAACAAACCGAGCGCTGCCAGCCCTTCGGTCAGGGTCCGCACCGCCGCATCGTGCGGTTCGTTGAAGTGGCAACCGGGCCGAACCTTGCCAATCGCCGCTTTTTGCGCGGCCAGCACCAGTTCGTAAATGGCGCGCTGTTCGCCGGAGAAGCGGCCGTTGACCGGGAAGCTGCGGGTGATGTCGGAAGCATAGCCGTCGAGTTCCGCGCCGGCGTCAATCAGCACGATATCGCCATCGCGCAAGGGAGCATTGTTCTCGGTGTAGTGCAGGATGCAACTGTTATCGCCCCCGCCGACGATGGACGGGTAGGCCCAGCCCGCGCCGTTGCCAACGAAGGTATGCAGAATTTCCGCTTCGAGTTCGTATTCCATCATTCCTGGCCGGCAGGCGCGCATCGCCCGTTGATGCGCCTCGGCGGCGATCCGGGCGGACTCGCGCATCACCGCGATTTCCTCCGGCTCCTTGCGCAGGCGCATGGCGTGCAGCGCATGCTCCAAGGCGACGAACGTGACCGGCGCCCGCACCCCGGTCCGGGCCTTGCCACGCACTTGGTTGAGCCAGCCCATCATCCGCCGGTCGAAGTCCGGGTTGTAGCCGATGGCGTAAAACACCCGCTCGCGGTTTTCCAGCAGCGGCGGCAACAACTGGTCGATCTCGGCGATGGGATGGGCGTTATCCACCCCATGGCGATCCATCGCCCCTTGCGGCCCGGCGCGGCGGCCATGCCAGATTTCCATGTGCGGGTCGCGCTCGCGGCAGAACAGCAGGAATTCGTGTTCGCCGCCGGGCGCCAGCACGGCGATAGCCTCCGGTTCGGGAAAGCCGGTCAGATAATAAAAATCGCTGTCCTGACGGAAGGGATGATGGACATCGCGGTTTCGGGGCGTGGACGGCGCGGCGGGCAGCAGGGCGATCGAACCTGGCCCCATGCGCTCCATCAGGGCGCGGCGACGACGGGCGAACACGGCGGCGGGAATGGCGCGGGCGAGCATCGATGGATTCCGGTTCAGTGCAGGCGAGCAGGGGAGACGGAACGGCGCAGGTCCTCCAGGACCATCAGCAACCCGACCCGCAGGTATTCGACTACTTCGGCGTAGGCGGTTTCATCGGCTTCGCTAGCCTCATCAGTCTCGAAGCCGACCTGGGCGATTTCCGTGGCGTCGCGCAGGAATTCCCGGCTTTCCACGGACAACTGGCCACGTCGGTCGGCTTGGCCCAGCCCCAGTCCATACAGCAGACCCTGGCACCAGGCACCGAGGGCGTCGGCGCGCTGGCGCAAGGGCGCGTCGTCGTCGGGCAACAGCGGAGTCACGGAACCGTCGGCGGCGTTCAGTTGGGCGGCGCCAAACTCGAGCAACTTGGAAAGAAGATCGCGAACCGGCTCGGTCAGTTCCGCGCCCTCGGCCAACTCGTCGCGCGCCAGAGCGAGCCAGTGGTCGCGATCCAGGGCGGGATCGGCGCAAAGGAGACCGCATAGCAGGCCGTGCAGTTCCGCGGGATCGAGTGGGTCGAGCAGGCGAGACAGGCGTTCGAACAGGGGCAGATGAGCGGTGGACATGCGGTGAACTCCAGCGCCCGGACGGCGCAACGCGCGATTATCGTAGCATTCCGCGCCCAAACTCCGAAATTATGGTCGGAAGGGGCGGTTGAAATTGACCGGGGCGGAATGGCCGCTCTATAGTAGTTAACATGGAAAATGATAATTTTGCTGAAAACGAACCGCTGGCCGAGGCGGACGACTTCGACGCGATGCCCGAAGCCGTTGAAACCGTCGAAACCAACTTGATCATTCTTGCCGAACGGATGGATCGACTGGCAGGATGGTGCGAGTGCTTGGCGCGGGAAAACCGATCCTTGCACGAGCGGATAGCCATGCTTCAGGCCGAACGCGATGCCCTGCGCGAGAAAAATGAACAATTACGCGCGCGGATCGACACCATGATCGTGCGGTTGAAAGGGTTGGGACAAAGCTTGTGAGCCAAAAAACCGTTAGTGTGGCCGTGCAGTTGGCCGGTTGCGATTATCGCTTCGCCTGTTCGCCCGCCGAGCGGGATGAATTGCTCGAAGCGGCCCACCATCTCGACCGGAAGATGCGGGAGATTCGCGATCACAGCGGCAAATCCCTGGCCTTGGAATCGGTCGCGATGATGGCCGCGCTGAATCTCAGTCACGAATTGTTGCGACAGCAACGGCATGCCACTGAAACGGATGCCCTGCTCAGCCACCGCCTGCGGGATTTATTGCGGAAAGTTGACGCTGTCTTGAGTCAAGCAACCTTGAATGAGGTATAATACGCATAGAGATTGATTTTAGTTCGGGCGCTCCCTGCAGTGTTCGAGTAATAGGTCGGGCAACCCCTTGATCCTAATTAATCTGACCCGGGGTGTGCGGTTGTCGGCGTCAATGTGCATGTCCGCCTTGCCGCGGAAAGCCTGGTGCGCCGCTCTGTTCCCCCACTTGAACCTTGCGGTTCAAGGGTAACGGCTAAAAACGGCACAGGTGGAGAGCGCCCCCTCCTTGCAACTCAGGCGACGCCTCAGCGTCGCTTTTTTTTTGCCGCTTCGCGACCTTCATGACCGACGACCCGCGCGAATTGCGCCAACGGTTGCGCGCCCTGCGCCGCGCCTCGTCCCCCGCCGAGCGACGCCAAGCGGCATTGGCTGTCGCCTGCCGGCTGGAGAACTGGCCGGTGTGGGTCGGTGCGACCCGGGTGGCCGGTTACTGGGCCTGCGATGGCGAACTGGACCCCGCGCCACTGCTGGAACACGCCTGGGTCGCCGGTCGGTCGGTTTATCTGCCGGTGCTGGACGGCGAATGCTCGCTCCGCTTCGCGCCGTACCCACCTGGCGCGCGCTTGCGCCGCAATCGGTTCAATATCCCCGAACCCGAAGTCTCGCCGATGGAATGGTTGGAACCCTCGCGTTTGGATGTGGTATTGGCGCCGCTGGTGGCTTTCGACCGGACGGGAACGCGCCTGGGTATGGGCGGGGGATTTTACGACCGCGCCTTCGCGTTTTTGCGCGATCCAAGCTATCGTGGCCACCGGCCCGTGCTGCTGGGTCTGGGCTACGAATTCCAGAAGGTTGTCGAACTGATCCGGCAACCGTGGGATGTGCCGCTGGACGCAGCAGTCACCGAGGCGGTGCTGCATGTATTTTTCGCCGAAGGTTCGGCTCCCACCGCCGTTTAACCGCCTCCAGCCAGAAACATCCGATAAGCCGGATTTTGGGTCTCGTCGCGCCAGGGATAGCCCAGTTCGCGGACGTACCGAACGAACCGCAACCGTTCGTCTTCCGGTACCTGAATGCCTACCAGCACCCGGCCGTAGTCGGAACCGTGATTGCGATAATGGAACAGGCTGATGTTCCAGCCGTGCGCCATGCCAGTCAGGAATTTCAACAGCGCGCCGGGCCGTTCGGGAAACTGGAAGCGGTAGAGAATTTCGTCGCGAATGTCGGGCGCGTGGCCGCCGACCATGTAGCGGACGTGCAACTTGGCCATCTCGTTGTCGCTCATGTCCACCACCGGGTAGCCGTGCTCGCGCAGGGCTTCGATGATCCGGTTCTTTTCGTCCTCGCCCTCGGTGAGTTGCACGCCGGCGAACACCCGCGCCTGCCGGGCATCGGCGTAGCGATAGTTGAACTCGGTAATGGAGCGTCGGCCGATTACCTGGCAGAATTTGCGGAAGCTGCCGAGCTGTTCGGGAATGGTCACCGCCAGCAGCGCCTCGCGCCGCTCGCCCAGTTCGGCCCGTTCGGCGACATGGCGCAATCGGTCGAAGTTGATGTTGGCCCCGCAGTTGATCGCGATCAGATTCCTGCCAACGACGCCGGTTCGCTCCACGTACTTCTTCAGGCCAGCGGCGCCCAGCGCGCCGGCCGGTTCGGCGATGGAGCGGGTGTCGTCGAAGATATCCTTGATGGCGGCGCAAATCTCGTCGGTGGAGACCACGATGACGTCGTCCACCAGTTCCCGCGCCAGCCGGAAGGTTTCCTCCCCCACCTGCCGCACCGCCACGCCGTCGGCGAAGAGCCCTACCTGATCGAGCGTCACCCGCTGACCCTGGTTGAGGGCCTCGTACATGGAGGCGGCGTCGTCCGGCTCCACCCCGATGATTTTGATGTCGGGCCGCAGGAACTTGACGTAGGCGGCGACCCCGGCGATCAGGCCGCCGCCACCGACCGCGATGAAAATCGCCTCGATAGGATCGGGATGTTGGCGCAGGATTTCCATGCCGATAGTGCCATTGCCCGCGATCACGTCAGGATCGTCATACGGATGGATGAAAACCATGCCTTTTTCCGCTTCCAACTGGCGGGCATGCTGGTAGGCTTCATCGTAGGTATCGCCGAATAGCACCACCCGGCCACCCCGGTCGCGCACCGCCTGGACTTTGATCGCCGGGGTGGTGCGCGGCATGATGATGGTGGCCTTGGCGCCGAGTTTTTGGGCGGCCAACGCCACACCTTGGGCATGGTTGCCGGCAGACGCGCAAATGATGCCCCGCTCCAGCATTTCGCGCGGCAGCTTGGCAATTTTGTTATAAGCGCCGCGCAGCTTAAACGAAAACACCGGCTGCAAATCCTCGCGCTTGAGCAGCACCCGGTTGTTCAGTCGCCGCGAGAGCCGGGGCATCACGTCCAGCGGCGATTCGATGGCGACATCGTAGACGCGGGCGGTCAGAATTTTTTTGATGTAGTCGTGCATGATGATCAATCGGAATTCAGGGGAGAACTATCCGTGTCCACCGAAGACATGAAAAAGCGCGCCGCCGAGGCGGCATTGGAGTATATCGAGGACAATGCGGTTTTGGGCGTCGGCACCGGCTCGACGGTGAGCTATTTTATTGACGCCCTGGCGCGCATCAAGCACCGGCTCGACGGCGTGGTGTCGAGTTCCGAGGCGACCACACGGCAGTTGAAGGCCTGCAAGATTCCGGTGCTGGATTTGAACGCCGCTGGACCGTTGCCGCTGTACGTGGATGGCGCGGATGAGGTGAATCGCCAGTTGCAACTGATCAAGGGCGGTGGCGGGGCATTGACCCGCGAGAAGATTATCGCCGCCGCCAGCGAGTTGTTCGTTTGCATCGCCGATGAAACTAAGCAGGTGGATGTGCTGGGGGCGTTTCCGTTACCGGTCGAGGTGATTCCGATGGCGCGCAGCCATGTGGGGCGGGAATTGCTCAAGCGCGGCGGCCAGCCGGTGCTGCGCGAAAACGTCGTCACCGACAACGGTAACCTGATCATCGATGTCTATAACCTGCAAATTCTGGAGCCAGCCAAACTGGAAGCGGAATTGAACAACATCGCTGGCATCGTCACGGTGGGGTTGTTCGCGTTGCGGCCAGCGGATGTGCTGCTGCTGGGAACGGAGCAGGGCGTTCAGGAAATCAAGGGCAAGGATTGCTAATCAACAAGGGTCCATGCGATGAATACAGAACTCACCCTCGAAGATATTCGGGGGTTGTTTGCGGACGTTGCTCTCCGCTTTCAGGAAACCGACCGCAAGTTTCAGGAAACCGACCGCAAGTTTCAGGAAACCGACCGCAAGTTTGAGAAGACGGATCGGTTAATCGATAAACTGTCGCGGGAAAACAGTCAGAAAATCCGTGAACTCGGCCAGCAAATCGGCGGACTGGGTAACAAATTTGGCAGTTTCACCGAGGGGTTGGCCTTACCGTCCATGGAAAAAATCCTGCGCCAGCGCTTTGGCGTGGACACCATCAGCCCTAGCGTCCGGATTTCCAGGAAAGGCAAACATCTGGAAATCGATGTGCTCGCATATGCCAATGGCGAAATCAATACGGCTTACGTCGTCGAGGTGAAAAGCCATCTGCGCGAAGAGAACATTCAGCAATTGCTAGAGATTCTGGAACACTTCGCCGAGTGGTTCCCGGAACACCGGGATAAAAAACTGTATGGCATTCTGGCGGCGGTGGATATCCCCGAATCCTTGCGCCTGCGGATTCTGGAGCAGGGTCTCTATCTGGCCCAGATTCACGAGGACCTGTTCGAGCTGCAAGTTCCCGATGATTTCCGGCCCCGGCGTTTCGATCAGTAGGCGCAATAAAAAACGGGCACTGTCGCCAGCGCCCGTCGCTGCCCTTACGCCTGATGTCAGGCTTTGGTGTTAGAAATCCACTCGCGTGCCGATGGAGACGCCGTTTTGATCACCGTAGAAAATGGTGCCTGGATCGGACGCCAGAATAGCGCCATCGGCGGTTATGCTGGGTTGCTGAGCATCGCGGCCGACGTATTCAATCCATAGCCGGGTCCGCTTGCTCAGGTTGTACTGATAGCCCAAGACGTAGTTCTGGATGGGGTCGGCTCCTGGAAGCCCGGTGTCCAATTGACCGTAGGCAGCGCTGATCATATTGTTGCCGAAGGTGTAGGAACCGGTCAGGTAGGCGGCCCAAGGCGTGTCGAATCCATCGAAGGCTTGTGCGAAGAAAGGCTCGTAGATCCCCCATTGATTCATGTCGCCTTGCTCGTAGGTCAAGCCAATGCTGAACGCTCCAGTCTGATAACCCAGGCCAATAGCCCACTGATCCCGATCGAGGTCAATGATCGGAATGCCCGCGCTATCATAGAGCGTGCTTCCATTCAGGGCGAGATAGGTGGCGCCGACGAAGAACGGTCCATGGGTGTATTTCAGGGCGACCGTCCACTCATCAATCCCGTCCGACCACCCGTTCGCCTCGTTAGTGGGAAAAGTCCCTATATTATCGTCGGTAATGCTGCTCGCCATGACCAGCATGGCCGAGGCGCTGAATCCACCAAAATCCGGCGTCGAATAGTAAACGCTGCTCGGCAGGCGCTCCAAGGTTCCCGCCGATTGCGACTTGCCGACGTCCGAACCGGAAATACGGATGAAACCGTTATTGGAGCCTCCCAGCCATACCGACGGGCCAAACGTCATGCCGCTGTTGAAGATATCGTTGATGCCCACGACTTCGTAGTAGGGCGTGGTCTGCGTGCCGACCGTCAACTGACCGAAACCGCCCTTCAGGCCGACGAACTTGGGCCGATTGCCCTGAAGATTACCGCCATCGGTAACATCCACGCCAAACTCGTATTGGTAGACGGCGCTCAGACCGCCACCCAGATCCTCGGAGCCCATGACGCCGAGCCGGGAGGCATTGTTGACCACGTCCCAATTGGCGTCGCCTTCAAAGTCATTGAACAGGTTGTTATCATCGTTATAGTCGATGGATACCCGCGCCGACCCATACAGGATGGTATCGGCCTGCGCGGCTAGGGGAGCGGCAAGGGCGGCGGCAACCGCCAAGGCAAGAACGGACTTTTTCATGGCATGATTCCCAAGTTGTGGCGCATGTTCAACCAAGTTCAAAATTTTCTTTCCAATCAAACAGATGGGCTGATTGGAAAGCAATCTCAAACCAATGTTGGAATAATTTATATACTCGTCGCGGTAAAAAAGCAACTGTTTTTTTATAAAAAATACAACTTTTGGTTTCAACGCAACGAATCCAATAAAACCAAGGATGCCGGAGCGGAAAAAAACGGACGCCCGTGGGCGTCCGTTGGTTTCGAGCGGATTCAGGAGTCCGAATCAGAAGTCGACGCGGGTACCGATGGAGACCGTTTGCCGGCTGCCGACCAGATCGGTGTCAATATCTTGGCCGAGGTACTCGACCCAGACCCGGGTGCGCTTGCTGAAGTTGTACTGGTAGCCCAGAACCCAGTTGTTGATGTCGCTTTGCTCGAGAATGTTTCCATTGGCGAGGAAGAGCAGCTCATCATCGGGGGACATGAAGCCATAAGCGGCCCGGATGATGTTGTTGCCAAAGGTGTACTGACCGGTCAGGTAATAGTTGTCGGTCTCGCCGAAGTACTGGGTGTTGACGTCACCGCGTTCCCAGTTGAAGGTAACGGCGAAGGGGCCCGAATTGTAGCCGAACGCCAAGCCATACTGCTCGCCATCATAGGCGGGCCGGGTGAAGAACTCATCGAAGCTGGGGCCTTCGAGCGCCATGTAGGTTCCACCCGCGAAGAATGGGCCATTCTTGTAGGACATCGAGATGCCCCACATGTCGATGTCGTCGGAAAGATTGGCGGGAACCAGATTGGTCGTGCCGGAGACGCGAGTGTCGCCGCACGCCGTGCCATAGCGAAGTTCCGAAGGCACCTGCGGATCGGTGGGCGGGCACTGGCCGTTCATCACCAACATCGCCTGGGCGCTGAAGCCGCTCCAGTTGGGCGTGGTGTAGATCAGGCTGTTATCCATGCGCGTGCCGAAGGTGTTGCCCAGATAGATGCTGTCGCTACTGAACACCTTGCTGCTGTTGAAGATATCAGCAATGCCCATCACGTTGTAGTAGGCAGTCCATTGGGTGCCGACGGTCAACGAACCCCAGCCTGAACCCTTCAAACCGACCCACTTCGGGCGGTTGCTGTTAAGATTGCCGCCGTCGGTGACGTCTACGCCGAACTCGTACTGATAGATGGCGCTCAGACCGCCGCCCAAGTCTTCCTCGCCCCGCACGCCCAGGCGGGACGCATTGTTAAAGACATCCCACGAATCGGTGCCAGGGGTAACGCGCACCAGCGAACCATTGGGCGCTAAAGCATAGTTGGCGTTGAAATCGCTGTAGTCGACCGACACCCGGGCGGAACCGTACAGGGTCGTATCCGCGTAGGCGGCGGAACCAAAACCAACCAGCGCAGCGGCAACGGCCAGCGCAAGAGCAGACTTTTTCATGACTGAACTCCTAGGTTTGTGTTGTATGTACACAACAAAAGGGCATTCGCAACTCATGGAGTAAATTTATACGCATTCTGAAGCGGAAACGCAACTGATATTTTCAAAAAAAACACAAAATCTTCATTTTGTTTTAAAAAAACCACCAATTGTTGTTTTTCTGATTATGACAACAAGCTCCGCACACTTCGAAAGTCGGTTGTCTGGATTTAGACTCGTGGGTGGACAACGGCAGTCAGACGAATAACGTATTTGGGCAGCGGCATGGTCAAGCTCCTGGTCAGGGATCCCCCTTCAGGAAAACCAATCCCCGACTTAAAGTCAACTAAGGTCGGTTGAACTACTAGCCGCCTCCACCGCCAGCGTGATCGAAGCGGCGCGGCTGGCCGAGGCGCGGTTCGGCGGCGAACGAGGCGGATGTAGACGTAGCGCGGGCGGATGGGGTGCTGCCGCTGGCGGCGAGAGTGCTGGGGCTGGTCTGAGCGCCGACGGGATCAATCGGGGTCGGGACCGCGCGGATCGCCCAGCAAATACTGCCCGGTCAGCTTGTGAAACGCGCTCGAGGTTCGTGGACCGGCTAGACCGTCCACCTTCAGGTAAATTCCGGGCAGGGTGTTCAAAAACCGTTGCAGCGCTTCCGCCCAGGGCGAGGCTTCCGTCTCGGCGTAGCGCAGCAGACCAGGGGCAGATTCGCCATGGGCGGCGAACTCGATCAAATCCCGTTCCGCCAGCCGTCGCAGCAACACCGCCACGCCGCAGCGCTGGGCGACGGCGGTTTCGTTCCAGACGTCGTCGGCGACGTATTTGCCTTGGTGGTAATGGGTCGAATAGTTCCACAGGTAGGGCGAAGGCACTTCGGGATGATGCAGCCGGTAACCCCAGCCGCCGTGGCCCTCCAGCTTGAACAGCACGCCGGCGATGCTCCAGTCCGACCACCGATCGAAATGATAGAGGTGCAAGGCGTCGGCGGCGCTGTCCTCCCAGGCGAACGGCGGTTCGCCCGCGACCGGCCGCCCGTCCGGCAGGTGACGGGTGCGTTCGGTCAGCGGGTCGCCGTTGTGCAAATGCACGGTGAAATCGCGGCCCGTATCCGCCTCATGCAATACCGCCACCACGAACCAGGGCACGTCCAACCGCCGGCCCACGGTCTGGTAACGATCCCGATCCGCCATGACGGCTTCTACCCATTCCTCCACCTCGGCGGCCCGTTCCGGGCGAATCGCGCAGGCGGCGAACAGCCGTTGATATTCGTGCTGCAACTCTGGGGTCAACGCGATGCGGCTCACTGAAGCCTCCCTCTTTTGGTTTTATGATAGCGGGCGCTGCGGGGACGCGAAGCGCCGCTGAATTCTGCTAAATTTGCTCATCATGATACCAGCCTCAATCCCCCTGCTCGCGCCGGCTGCGCCGGATACGCCCATCGCTTGGCGGGATGGACAACCCGTCAGCCGCGCGATCTTTCTGCGCCATGTCGCCAGCGTTGCCCGTTGCCTGCCGGCCGCGCGCTTCATCCTCAATCTGTGCGAGGATCGCTACCGATTCCTGGTGGCGTTCGCCGCCGTGGGCGCGAACGGCCAGACCAATCTGCTGCCGTCCAGCCGCGCCAGCCTGCACCTGCGCCAGTTGGCCGAGGATTATCCCGACAGCGGCCAACTGATGGACCGCGATATCGACGCTGGATTGGCGCCAGCCGCGCCGGAGGACCATCCCGGATTCGCCGTTCCCAAACTGCCGAGCGAACACATGATGGCCATCGCCTTCACCTCCGGCAGCACTGGTCGCGCCAAACCCAATCCCAAAACCTGGGGCGAGTTGGTCAGCGGCGCAGCGCAAGCGCGGCAACGCTTCGGTTTCGCGCCGGGCATGACCCTCGTAGCGACCGTGCCGCCGCAGCACATGTACGGTCTAGAAACCTCGATCATGGCGCCGCTCGCCAGCGGCGCCAGCGTTCACAGCGGGCGACCGTTCTTTCCGGCCGACGTGCGCGCCGCGCTGGAGGCCGCGCCGGCGCCGCGCGTGTTGGTGACCACGCCGGTTCATCTCCAGGCCTGCGTCCAGGCGGGCTTGCGCTGGCCAAAAACCCGCTTCCTGATTTCGGCGACCGCGCCCCTGTCCCCCGCGCTCGCCGCTCAGGCCGAGGCCGCGTTCGCCGCGCCGGTGCTGGAAATCTACGGCTGCACCGAGGCCGGCTCCATCGCCAGCCGCCGCACCCTGGACGGCGATCGCTGGCGGCTGTACGACGGTTTCCAGTTACACGACGGTTCCCTGTCCGGCGCTCATCTGCCGGAACCGGTCGCCCTGAACGACCTGATTGAGGAATGCGGCGAGGCGGAATTCAGGTTGCTGGGCCGCTGCGAGGATCTGGTCAACATCGCCGGCAAACGCACCTCGCTGGGGTATCTCAACCATCAACTCAACGCCATCGAAGGGGTGGCGGAGGGTGTTTTCGCGATGCCAGACGAGGCGGGAACCGAGGTTCGGCGGCTGTTGGCCGTGGTGGTCGCGCCTGGGTTGGATGAACGACAATTGCTCGCCGCCTTGGCCGAACGTCTCGATCCGGTGTTTTTACCCCGGCCCCTCGTCAAGGTGGACGCTCTGCCGCGCAATGATACCGGCAAGGTGACGCGCGCCGCCCTGCTGGCCCTGATTGCCGCAATCCGCCCATGAGTCCCGAATCGCCACAACGCACCGCCGCGCCCTATGATCCGCCCCCGAATCCCGCCAGATGCCAGGCGATCGCCGCCGATCATCCCAGTCTGGCGGGGCATTTCCCCGGCAATCCGATCGTGCCGGGTGTGGTGATTCTGGAACAAGTGATGCAAGCGTTCGCAGCATGGCGGCCAGAGCATCAGGTGATTGGGATGCCAGTCGTGAAGTTCCTCGCGCCGCTACGGCCGGAACAGCCGTTCGCCATCCGGTTTGCGGAGTCCGGCGGGTGCGGGGTTCGGTTTGAATGCGTCCGGGACGACGGTCGATCGCTGGCGCAGGGTTGCCTGACGGTCGCCCATGCCGATGGTTAATCGCCCGCCGGCTCTGCCCCACTCTGCTTGCGGCCAAAATAAGCCCGGAACAGGTCCAGTTCGATGTGACAACCGACTTCGGCGAAGCCGGCGGCGCGGATGGCCTCAAGGATGGTTTCGGGTGGGACGCAGTTCTCGATAGTGTCCCAGTAATAATGCATCAGGGTTTGAAGGTCTCGCTGGCCGGTGGTCAGCCAGCCGAGTAGCGGCACCAGTCGCCCCAGATAGAACTTGAGCAGGGCGCGCTTGACTGGATGGGCGGGTCGGGTGATTTCCAGGATCAGCAGTGCGCCGCCCGGCCGCAACGCGCGGTGAAATTCGCGGAAGGTGACGTTGAGATCGGCGATGTGGCGCAGCGCGTAGCCCATGCTGACCAGATCGCAACAGGCGTCGGCGACCGGCAACTGCTCCATCAGGCCCTGAATCAGCGGAATACCCAACAGCCGGCGCACTTCGGCCAGCATTCCGGCGCTGATGTCCAGCCCGATGACCGCCTGCGGGTCGCCGGTGATGGCCAGCGCCTGCCGGGCCACCAGCCCGGTGCCGATGGCGACATCGAGCACGGTCAGGCCGGGGCGCAATCCCACCCGCAGCAGCGCCCGGCGGCGGTACCAGCCGCCGGAGCCGAACGACAGCAGCCGGTTGATGTGATCGTAGTGGCGGGCGGTGCGGTCGAACAGCCCGCGCACGAAGGTCGGCCGTTGCGCCAGATCGGGGTAGTAGTCCGGCAGCGTTGGATGCGGTTCGAGTGGTTGGTCGGGTTTCAAGGAGCGTGGTCCTGACGGTGGCGGGTAGCGGCGCCAACCGCCAGCCCTTCGATTTCGATTAGCAAATCCTGGCGGCAAATGTCGGCGCGCAGGAAGAGCAACGGGATATCCGGCCCGAACGCCTGGGCGATCCGTTCGCGCACCGGCGTCGGATCGAGGTCTGGCCGGGCGTACACTCGAAACAGCACCGGGCGCGGTGGCGTCGGCGTCCGTCGGTTGGCCTGGGCGATCAGCGCGGCCAGATTCAACAGGGTTTCGTCCAGTTGCGCCATCAGGTCAAGGTGCTGGCTGGCGTGACCGACCACGCTGGCGGTGCCGGAAATATAGAGATGACAATCCCGCTCCCCCCAGTGCTTGAGGATGGCCCGCGAGAACGAAGGGCTTTGCGGGCCGTACTGGGTCGGATAATGGAAGGCGCTGACCTGGCGAGGATTTTCGATTTGCACGCCGGGGTCCCGACCGGCCAGCGCGTACAACCGCAGGCCAGGTGCGCGGGTTCCAATGGCGGAAGCCGCCGGCAGATGGGTTTCCAGTTCCGCCCGTTCCGCCCGCAGGGCCGAGTGCCGGCCCACGCAAAACGCGCGATACCGCTCCAGACCGCCGGTTTCCTGGTTGATGGCGGGGAAATAATTCCAAATCCGCAGCAGATGCGGATAGCCCCGGGCGCGCGCCGCCGCGAACAGCCGTCGATAGGCGGCGGCGGTCAGGGGACTCAGGGCGTCCGGGGCCGATTCGTCCAGATGAAGATGCAGGAACAGGGCGTCGCCACTGTCCGCGTAATGCACGCCGTCCAGAACGCCGGTTTGCGCAGGCCGCGCGCCGAGCCAAACCTCGGCGGTCGCGCCGTTGCCCAGTTCCGGCAAGGGAATGACGCAAACCCGCTGGTCGGCGGGGGGAGCGGCCGGCGAGCCAAACCGGATCAGCGCCAGCAGGCGGTCATCATTCAACCAAGCGTCCGCTGGCGCGGCGTCGCAGTGAAAAACGGTGAAGGGCGTCATTCGGTGGGATCGCGTGAATCGGACCCGCCCAAGGCGGG
>WBUJ01000195.1 GCA_008933795.1 Candidatus Contendibacter sp.
GGGGGGAGGGAGCCTATGGCGTTGCGATCCGCGCGCCAAACTGGTGGTTTACCTGCTGGGCTGCGGGCTGATTCTGCTGACGACCCGACCGCTGGAACTGGCGCTGCTGACCACCGCATCGCTGCTAGGCATTGCGGTGGGGCGATGCTGGGGTGAGTGGCGGCGGACCCTGCGCCTGCTGTGGCCGACCTTGCTGCTGTTCGCGGTGATCGTCGGCTTCAGCGGCGGTCCCGAAGCCGCCGCTGGCGCGGTGTTGCGGCTGCTGGCCCTGGTCACCGCCAGCGTGCTGTTTTTCGCCCTCACCCCGCCGGAGGAACTGGGCGAGTCGCTGCTGGCCAGCGGGTTGTCGCCCCAGGCGGTGTTTCTGCTGGAAGGAACCCTCCGGTTCGCGCCGACAATGGCGACCTTGGCGCGCGAGGTGCGCGAGGCGCAGGAGAGTCGCGGCATCCGGCTGGACGGGCTTTATCTGCTGCGCAACGGTTTTGCCCTGCTGGGGCCACTGCTGGCCAGCGTGATGCGCTTCGCCGACGATCTGGCTGAGGCGCTGGAGGCGCGCGGCTTCGGCGGGCCGGTTCGCACGCCGCTGGCCGAATACCGGTTCCACCGCCGGGATTGGGCGCTGGTGCTGGGGATAGTGGTTGTCGCGGTGGGCTGGGGATATCTGCTCGGATAATCAGGGCTGAGATGGGAATCCAACCTTTTCCCTCGATTCCGTGAGTCCGCGTTTTTGAAAACAGTGTTGCCCGATCAGATTTCAGCTCTATTTATGTTGGTCATGATGTCGCGCATCACCTCTTCGGCCATGGTTCTCAGTTCCGGCGGGATACCGTCCAGGGCTTCCGCCTCGCCCGCAGCGGTGCGCAAGGCCAAGGCGATGGGTTTGAGGAAGCTGGCGTGCGCGGACTGCGCCATCAGTTCGGCCAAGGCTGGCCCAAGGCCGATACCATGGCATTCACGGGCTTGTTTCTTTAACTTGTATAGTGTCCATGAATCGCCGCGACTTAATTGTTCAAGAGCTTGGAGGGCAGAATCATGATTGCCGAGATAAAGATGAGCTTGCAAAAGAATTTCCCAACATGCTGGATTTTCCTTTCGTTTAGTTAAACGTGTTGTAGCCAATCCGATGGCTTGACGGTAAGCTTCACTTGCTTCGATGGTTTTTTTCTTAATAACTAATATTCTAGCTTGGTTAAAAACAGGATAAGGGTCAAATGGATTGAGTTTCCGAATCGGTATTTGGATTAGCTTTTCTTCAATATAACGGTGCGAAATATCTCTCTCTAGATCTATGAAGCGGCTCCAAAAATACGGATTGTTAGAGTTAAGTTCAATTGCCTTTTGATAAGCGGTCTTGGCTCCGTTGTAATGATTTTGAACAAGTAATAGGCTACCGAGTTGTTGCCAAAGTAAGGAATACTTGGGATCGAGCTTTATGGCATAGCAACAGAGTTTTTCCATCCACTCACTGAACTGATGAAATACCTCCATAAGATGAATACAAAATCCAAGAGCGACGGCATCGCCACCAAAACAAGCAATCGCTTGTTTATAGGCTAGTTCTGGATCGGGGCAATCTGGGAAAAACTCACCGCTCAGGATAAAATTATTAATTTTTTCTTGTGTATCCCGGCCTAATATCTCCTTCCAATCATTAGCATCTCTGTTGAAGATCTCCATTAATTTCATGTATCCATTTGCAGTCAAGGCTAGCGATTCATCCGCGATTTTCTCTTTCTCTTCTAGTTTAAGATGGGGACTACCTTTTACGGCATCTATCCATGCTTGCTGGTCTTCCAGCATGACATGAGGGCAACGTGCGAGAAGATCGTCTAGGGCTGCAAAACGCGCTAGATAATTCTCAGCAGTGCAAAAAGATTTATCGGCGCCTTCCAAGTCGAAAAAGTCAGGAAGGATTTCGGCGATGGATCTGCGCAACCGTCGAGCTTCGTTTTGGGCAGCGTAAAATATACTCAGTTCCAAGCGATATTTTTCCGGCAACTCATCTGGCAAAGCAGCAGCGATGGCGCGCGAGTGTTCGAGATGGTCTACATAGCAGAGCCGGCCCTCGGCATGAGCACAGGCGCGTTCGCCAGCGAGGGCGCATAGATCGTCGCTGCTGTACCAAAGTCGCATGAACTCGACCAGCCACGTGAGACCCTGCCGGACGCGGCGCGGGGTATAGCGCATCAAATACCAGATGTTGAAAAACCGCTCAGCGATCTGATAACCCGCGCGGCGGCGACCCGGCAGTTTGGCTTTTTCGATCAAGCCTTCCGCCTCCAACCGGGACAGTTGTCCGCTTACCGTGGTAGCGGGGATACCGGAAGCCTCAGCCAGTTCGGCGGCGGCCACCGGCGCCCAATGCTCCATCACATGGGCGAGAAGCTTGCGTGGCTGGTCGGCCAGATTTTCCATGCGCGCCTTGTACAGCGGCGTCATCAAGTCCAGCAGCAGCTTGAGGTCGGCGTGCAGGTTGTCTTGCCGGTCGGCGGCGAACAACTCGTAGAGCATGACCGTGGTGCGCGGGTTGCCGCCGGTCAAGTTGCGTAGAGCCTTCAGCCGTTCCGGTCTGGCGTCCAGGATGCGGGCCATGACTTGGGCGGCAGTTTCGCCGGGCTTTTCCTGACCCGCGCCAAAGGTGCGCGCGAGGGCCAGCATGGCTTGGCGCATGTCGTCCACGCTCAAGGGACGCAACTCGACCAGCTCGAAAAAGTCGTGGAAAGCGTCGCTGTACAGGTGGCCGGACTCCAGGGCTTGGTAACTCGCGCCGAGCCAGAAAAAACCGCTGTGGTGGGTGAGGGTCTTGCGCAGACGCCACAGCGAGGCGGCGCCGGCTTTTTGGCCGCGCTTGCCTTCCTCTGCCCCCCCCAGACTGTCGAACAACAGGTCGGTGCTGTCGATGAGCAGCAGGACACGCCGCTGATGCTGGTCGATCCAATCGCGGAGCAGGCCGATGGCGGCCTCTTCCCTCTCCAGGGACGGCAACGCCCCGATGCGGCGGATTTCCCCATCCAGACGGTCAAGATCCGCTTGCGGCGCACCCTCGTTTTCCAGCGTGTCGGTCAGGGCGTCGAGCACGTTGCGCCACAACTCGGCCAGGGTGGAGACGGTGAATTGCTCCTCGGGGAAGGTGAGGGCGATCCACTGGCGCGAGAGTGCGAGGTCGTCCCTCACCGCCAAGGCCAACCGGCGCAGCAAGGCGGTCTTGCCCATGCCCCGCTGGCCGACGACCAGCACATGCTGGGGCGCTGAACCCGCCGGAGTTTGCCGTAATCGGTCGAGCAGTTCGGCCAGTTCGCGGGTGCGCGCGACGAAAATCGAGCGCAACTCATCGTCGCCCCACAGGTGCGGGTTGTATTTGACGATGCCTTGCAGCGGGGCGCGATTCGGATCAGGCATGGTTGCGTCTCCAGTAATCGCGCAGCAGGAAGGAAAGAAACACGATGCGCTCGCCGGTTCCGTCCACGTAACCGTCTTCCTCCAGCTTGAGCAGCAGGCGACTCATCGTGGCGGTGCGCTGGTCGGGATCCGGCTCGCGGCGCTGCAAGCGAACGAGAAGCTGCTTGCGCATCAACCCCTCCTCTGATTTGGTTAGCGCCCCGAGAATGGCCAGGGCGAAGGAGAAATCAGGCTCGGCCAAATCTCTTTCCAGGCGCTGGTACCAGTGGATGAAGCGCGACCGGCTGGCTAGCAAGCGGTCGTAGCCGTCATCCACATCGGACTGAATCAACACTTTTTCCGATGATCCCGCTTCCAGTTCGCGGTCGCGCGCCGCTTCCATGCTGGAAGCCAGCAGCAGGTTGAGATAAAAGGGCGACAGCCAGCCCGTGCGCTGGCACAGATGAGCGAGCGCCGCATCGTTAGCCCGCCAGCCCTCACGGGTCGAAACCTCAGTCAACATGACGAGCGCAGCTTTTTCCTTGAATGGGCCGAGGCGGAAGTCATAACAGTCGTTGAAGCGAGTGCTGAACTTGTGCTGTTCGAGCAGGTAGTTCAGGCCGATGGAGCCGGTAAAGACGAAGCGGCACACCACCCCGGAAGAGAGACGCCAGGCGCGCAGCCAGCCGAGCAAACTTTCCGCTTCGGCAGCGTCCCGCGCGATCAGCTTTTCTAGAAAAACCGAGAATTCATCGATCAGGATCAGCAAGGGCGCGGCGGACAAGCGGTTTTGCAGTTTCGGCGCGGTCACAGCCCATGGGGCTTGGGGCATGGCCTGCATTTCCAGGCCGCCGCCGATGCCACCGGGCAGCTTTACGTCAACCTTGCGGAAGCGCGCCAGCCAGTCAGAGGCTTTTTTGCCCGCCGCTTTCAGATAGCCCGTGATGCTCTCGTCGGGGAAAGCGCCCTCCAATGCGCCGACAAATGCCTCGGCGCTGTTGATGCCTCCCACATCCACCAGCCGAGCCAGCAAGCCCTTTTCCTCGGCCTCCTCGGCAAGGCGTTGTAGCAGTGAGGTTTTCCCCAGCCGGCGCGGCCCGCTCAGAACGATGTGATTGCCTTCCAGATAGCGCCAGAGATCGTCCCGTTCCGTCACCCGGTCGAAGAAATCAGCCCCTTCCGCCTTGCTTCCCAAACGCATGACCATGTTTCGCCCTCCAACAACTCAACAGACGGGCGAATTATAAATTCAAAACTGAATTAAGTCAATTTTGAATTTATTTGACTTTGAATTAGTTTGAACCGGATAATCCGAGGCAAAATGGCGTATCAACCCTGCCCTTTCGTCCCGTGGAGCCTGCCTGCATGAAAACTGTTTTTGCCCTCCGTCACGTTGCGTTCGAAGACCTCGGCGGTTTCGCGCCGGTGCTGGCCGAGCGCGGTTACGCCATCCGCTATGGCGAGGCCGGTTATGATGATTTGGCGTTGGTGGACCCGCTGGCCGACGATTTGCTGGTGGTGCTGGGCGGCCCTATCGGCGTTTACGAAGATGAGGCATATCCGTTCATTCATGACGAGTTGGCGATGCTGCGGGCTCGGCTGGACGCGGGCCGGGCGGTGCTGGGCATCTGTCTGGGTTGCCAGATGCTGGCGCGGGCGCTGGGGGGAGCGGTCTATCCGGGCGGGCGCAAGGAAATTGGCTGGGGACCGCTGACGCTGACCGCCGCCGGCTATGCCAGCCCGCTGGCGGCGCTGGCCGACGGGACGCCGGTATTGCACTGGCACGGCGACACGTTCGATTTGCCGGACGGCGCTACGCTGCTGGCCTCGACCGATTTATATCCGAATCAAGCCTTTGCCTGGGGGCAGCGCGCCCTGGGCTTGCAGTTCCACCTGGAAACCACCGCGCGAGGGCTGGAACGCTGGTTCATCGGCCATGCCGGCGAAATCGCCCACACTCCCGGCCTGAACGTGCCGGCGCTGCGGGCCGCGACCGCCCATCATGCCGCCGCTGCCGAGGAACGAGGCCGGCGCTGCCTGAGCGCCTGGTTGGATCAGGCGGGGCTGTGAGCCAGCAGCCCCCAGTAGGGGATGCAAGAGAGCCTTATGCTATTATCTTGAGACGAGCGATAGTCAACCGATAGTGCGCCCTTATCCTCTGTTTGAGAACTTCTCATGCACGACGAACCGCGTCAAAAACTCCGCGAACTGATCGTCCAGTATGGCCGTTCCCTGTGCGACGATCCGCGCCGATGCGAGGCGTTGCTGAAGGATTATTGCGGGCAGTACAAGCGGGCGATTTTCGTGCTGGTCAGCGCCCTGAAGAACCGGGTGGCGGAGGACTTGATCAAAACTTCCGCTGGCGTACCGCTTGCGCTGGTCATGGGGCGTCTGATCCAGCGGCTCGAAGACGAGTTGGGCTTGGCCGAGAGCGCGGCGCGCTGGGCGGTGGAGTCGTGGGCGCTGGCGCTGGGGATGCCCGTCGTCCCTGCCGAGCAACCCCGCCCCGCGCCGGAACCGCCCCGGGTTAAACCCGTGG
>WBUJ01000196.1 GCA_008933795.1 Candidatus Contendibacter sp.
GGGCAGGGCTGTCCACCCGGGCCAAGTACATCCGCCGCTTTAGCTTGCCCAGATAATGGGTGCGCGCCACGATTTCCTGCCCAACATAGCAACCCTTGTGGAAGCTGATCCCGTCCAGCAGGTCCAGGTTGAGCATCTGCGGTACGAACGCCTCGATGGTTTCGGGGTAAATGGTCGGCGTTCCCGCCAGGATATCGAGCAGCCGCCACGGCTCGGCCCCGACCGGCGTGACGTTGGGCGCCAGGGTGTTCCAGACCGCGCTCAATTCCCGCGCCGCGCCGTGCAACTCAAACCGGGGGATGGGGCCAGGCAGGCGGATTACAGTGACGCTGTCCGGGTACGTGGCGTTGACGGTGATGACGTTGTGAGTGAGCTTTGGAACCGCGCCCAGCGCCGCACCGACCAGCGCTGCCGCGTTCGATCCCGCGACTCCCATTCGCGCCAGGGCATCGCTGGCATCCTCCAGCATGGTTCTGGTCCGTAGCACATATTTGCGCAGCCGGCTTAGGGCAGGTTCAAGCAACTCGCGCGGCAGTTCCAGATAGACGGCCTCCCCACGCCGGAACAGCCGAAAACTGGCGAATACCCGACCCTTGGGGGTGCAGTGCGCGCCGGGCAGGCTGCGATCCGGCGCGATTTGCCGGACATCGCAGGTCAACTGTCCTTGCAGAAAGGTTTCGGCGTCTGGTCCCCGCGCGGCGATCAGACCCAGGTGGGATAAATCGCAGCGGACATCGCCGGCCAGCGCCGCGCCCAGTTCGGTTTCCGGCTGGCCAAAATGCGCCACCCGACCATGCTCCAGACTGGCGTCGGCCTGTTCGAGAAAAGTATTCCACTCCGCGTTCATGGTTCGATGCCTGATGGTGAGTTTGCTCCGACCGCCGCCGGTTCATTGCGTTCGCGGGCGGCGACCGGCATAATAAACCCTGAAAAATATAGACCGGAATGCTCCTCCTGCGCCGCAAGGGCGCGCTGTCTGGAGTTACCGGTGGGTCCCGTCGGCGGATGGGACCGGGATGGTCCACCACCCCATCCATGAACCCCAAAATAAAAGTGAGCGGCATGAGCGAGAATTCCCAGCAGACGACGCTGCCCGCGCAGCCAGTCGCCATCCCCGACCCCCCCCAAGACGTTAAACCGCCCGAACGACCCAAGGAGTATGGCGGCCCCAAAGGTCCGGAGCCGACCCGCTATGGCGACTGGGAAAAGGCGGGGCGTTGCATCGACTTCTAGCCGGCCGTTTCGTTCCACCGGGCGGCGTTGCCAATCGGCGCGGAGCACGGCCTCCAGCCTCTGTCCCCCGCTCTTTCTCCGGAAATCCCACCGGCGTTCGGTTATTATTGCATCGCACAAATCAAAGACGCCCTTCTTTTGCCACTGTGTAACGAGGAGAAACATATGTCAGCAGCCAATAAACGGCCCTTATCGCCGTTCATGATCGGCCCCTACTACAAACCCCAAATGACCTCGGTTTTGTCCATCACTCACCGCGCCACCGGCGCCGGGTTGGTGGTCGGTACCCTGCTGCTGGTGTACTGGCTGGCGGCGGCCGCGGTCGGTCCCAAAGCCTACGAGCACGCTCAGGCGGTGCTGGGGTCCATGTTGGGACAACTGTTTCTATTCCTGTGGACCTGGGCGCTGTTCTATCACCTCGCCAACGGCATCCGCCACCTGTTCTGGGATGCCGGCTACGGCTTCGAATTGCCAGACGCCACCAAATCCGGCTGGGCCGTGGTGTGGTCCTCCATCATCCTGACCTTCCTGTGCTGGCTGATCGCCGCGCCCTGAGGAGAGACATCCCATGAGCATTCGCACCCCGCTCGCCCACGTTCGCGGTCTGGGCACCGCCAAAGATGGCACTCACCACTGGTGGGTGCAGCGCGTCACCTCCGTCGCCCTGGTGCCGTTGGTGTTGTGGTTCATCATCTCGCTGCTGGCGGTTTCCCACGCAGATTATGAAACCTTCCAGCATTGGCTGAGCAATCCGGTCAGAGCCGGCCTGATGGTGGCTCTGCTCGTCGCGATGTTCTATCACGCCAGTCTGGGCATGCAGGTCATCTACGAGGACTATGTCCGGCCGGAAGGAGCCAAGGTCGTCGCGGTGCTGGTCACGCAGTTCGTGTTGTTTCTGCTGGGCGTCATTTCCATCGTCGCCGTGCTCAAGATCGCACTGGCCTGACGCCCACCACTGGAGGCTGAGGTTTCATGTCCAACGCATACAAACTCATTCATCATAATTACGATGTGGTCGTGGTCGGTGCCGGCGGCGCTGGGTTGCGCGCCACCTTCGGCATGGCCCAGAAGGGGCTGAAAACGGCTTGCCTGACCAAGGTGTTCCCCACCCGCAGCCATACCGTGGCGGCCCAGGGCGGCATGTCGGCGGCGCTCGGCAACATGGGGCAGGATCTGTGGCAGTGGCATATGTATGACACTGTCAAGGGCTCCGACTGGCTCGGCGACCAGGACGCCATCGAATACATGTGCCGCGAGGCGGTCCCGGCGGTGATCGAACTGGAGCACTATGGCGTCCCGTTCTCCCGCACCGAGGAAGGCAAGATTTACCAGCGGCCGTTCGGCGGCATGACCACCAATTACGGTGAAGGCACTGCCCAGCGCACCTGCGCCGCCGCCGACCGCACCGGCCACGCCATTCTGCACACCCTGTACCAGCAGGCGCTCAAGCACAACGCCGAATTCTTCATCGAATACTTCGCGCTGGATCTGATCATGGACGACGCCGGGGCCTGCCGGGGCGTGGTGGCCTGGGATCTGGCCGACGGCACGCTGCACGTGTTCAACGCCCATCAGACCGTGCTGGCCACGGGCGGCTACGGGCGCTCCTACTTCTCCGCGACCTCCGCCCATACCTGCACCGGCGACGGCAACGGCATGGTACTGCGCGCCGGCCTGCCCTTGCAGGACATGGAATTCACCCAGTTCCATCCCACCGGCATCTACGGTTCCGGCTGTCTGATGACCGAAGGTTGTCGCGGCGAAGGCGGCTATCTCACCAACTCCAACGGCGAGCGCTTCATGGAGCGGTACGCGCCGAACGCCAAGGATCTGGCATCCCGCGACGTGGTCAGCCGCTCGATGACCATCGAAATCCGCGAAGGCCGCGGCGTCGGCGAACACAAGGATCATATCTACCTGCATCTCGAACACCTCGGCCCCGAAGTCATCAACGAGCGGCTGCCGGGCATCGCCGAGACCGCCCGCATCTTTGCCGGCGTAGACGTGACCAAGGAACCTGCGCCGGTGCTGCCGACCGTGCATTACAACATGGGCGGCATCCCGACCAACTATCACGGCGAAGTCGTCATCCTCAAGGATGGCAACCCCGATACCGTGATCCCCGGCCTGATGGCCATCGGCGAGGCGGCTTGCGTGTCGGTGCATGGCGCCAACCGTCTGGGCTCCAACTCGCTGCTCGACATCGTGGTGTTCGGTCGCGCCGCCGCCATCCGTTGCGCCGAGCTGGTCCAGCCCAATAGTCCGCACGGCGCGGCGCCGCAAGCGGCGGTGGACAAGATCGTCGCCCGCTTCGATGGGCTACGTCACGCCAAGGGCGAGAATCCGACCGCCAGTCTGCGGATGCGGATGCAGCGGACCATGCAGAATCACGCGGCGGTGTTCCGCACCGGCGAGACCATGGCCGAGGGCATCAAGCTGTTGGAAGAAGTCCACGACGGCTTCGAGCACATCGGCGTCAGCGACCGGGGCCTGGTCTGGAATTCCGATCTGGTTGAGACGTTGGAACTGGACAACCTGCTGGGTTGCGCGATGGTGTCCATCAAGTCGGCGATCAATCGCCCCGAGAGTCGCGGCGCGCACGCCCGCGAGGATTATCCGGATCGCGACGACGAAAACTGGATGAAGCACACCCTGGCGTGGCTGGGTCCCAAGGGCGAGGTCAAGATCGATTATCGTCCGGTTCACACCTACACCCTGACCAACGAGGTGGAATACATTCCACCCAAGAAGCGCACGTACTAAGGGGACGATGCCATGGCTCAATTCAATCTTCCACCTAATTCCGTCATCGGCAAGGGCAAGACCTACTATGCCGGTACCGGCGCCAAGAACGTCAAGCGCTTCCAGATTTATCGCTGGGACCCGGACAGCGGCGAAAACCCGCGCATGGACAGCTACGAGGTCGATATGGCCGCCTGCGGCCCGATGGTGCTGGATGCGCTGCTCAAGATCAAGAACGAGATGGACCCGACCCTGACCTTCCGGCGTTCCTGCCGCGAGGGCGTGTGTGGCTCCTGCGCGATGAACATCGACGGCACCAACACCCTGGCCTGCACCAAGGCCATCGGCGACGTATCCGGCGAGGTCAAGATCTACCCGCTGCCGCACATGCCGGTGGTCAAGGATCTGGTGCCAGACCTGACCCACTTTTACGCCCAGTATGCCTCGATCAAGCCCTGGTTGCAGTCCATTACCCCGCCGCCGGCGCGGGAACGGCTGCAATCCAAGGAAGACCGCGCCAAGCTGGACGGACTGTACGAGTGCATCCTGTGCGCCTGCTGCTCGACCAGTTGCCCGAGCTACTGGTGGAACAGCGAACGCTATCTGGGGCCATCGGTCCTGTTGCAGGCGTACCGCTGGATCGTGGACAGCCGCGATGAGTTCACCGGCGAGCGGCTGGACGATTTGGAAGACCCGTTCCGGCTGTATCGCTGCCATACCATCATGAACTGCACCAAGACCTGTCCGAAGAGCCTGAATCCCGCGAAAGCCATCGCGGAAATCAAGAAGCTGATGGTGGAACGGCGGTAAGTCATTACCTACCCCTACCCCAGCCCCTTTCCCGTTCGCGGGCGAGGGGCATTTTTTTGCGGAGAACCGAATGATGGATGAACAAATCGGCAAATTGCGCTGGCGTTGCCGGCGCGGCATGAAGGAACTGGATCTGCTGACGCTAGGTTATCTGGAGCGGCATTACTCGACCGCGCCGGCGGAGGAGCAGCAGGCGTTCGCGGAACTGCTGGAGCTGCAAGACCCGCTGCTGATGAGCTACATGGTCGGGCGGGAAGCGCCAGCGGATGTGACGACGGCCAGGGTGGTGGGCGTCATGCGGACGTTGTTGAATGAACCTGATGGCTCATCTCGCCCATTGGCGGGATAGGCCGTCATTAGCCGTCATAGTGAAAGCGGCACGCGATGATGGCCCATTCGTCATCCGTTGCCCAATAGACCAGACGGTCAGTATCGTCGATGCGCCTCGACCAATAGTAGCCAGCGAATTTGGATTTGAGTGGTTTGATATAAGCTATGATTGTACTTTCCTAAACGCCGCGCCGATCCCCACCTTTCAGGAGGCGACCCGATGGCCTCGCTGCTGATTCCCTCACCTTATCTGCCGCTTGCAGCAGCAGACTTACCGGCCCTGCCCCCCACCCAGGACGATCTGCCTTGCGATGACGGAGTGCCTATGGAAACCCTGCGCCACCAGTTCCAGATGGACTTGCTGATTGATGTTATGGATCGCTGGTTGGCGGCGCGCGGCGACGGCTTTGCCGGCGGCAATATGTTTCTCTATTACAGTCTGGAACAGACCCGCCACAACACGTTTGTTGGACCAGATTTCTTCGTCGCCCTGGACGTGCCGCGCGGTGAGCGCAAGAGCTGGGTGATCTGGGAGCAGGGCAGGGGACCTGATTTGGTGGTGGAACTGCTCTCGGCCAGCACGGCCCAGTATGACAAGACCCTCAAGAAGACGCTGTATGCCCGCCAGGTGCACGTACCGGAATACTACTGGTACGATCCCTTCAATCCTGAGGATTTCGCCGGCTTTATCCTGCACGGCGGTTATTACCAGCCTCTGGTGATTGACGCCAGGGGCCGCATCCACAGTCCGACCCTGAATCTCGATCTGGGCCGCTGG
>WBUJ01000197.1 GCA_008933795.1 Candidatus Contendibacter sp.
GTTGATCTGGTTTTGGTTCTGGTTGTTGATCTGGTTTTGGTTTTGGTTCTGGTTGTTGATCTGGTTTTGGTTTTGGTTCTGGTTGTTGATCTGGTTCTGGTTTTGGTTCCGGTTGTTGTTCCGGCGTCCTTCTTGGCGCAACCGGCGTTGAAATCTTCGCCGATGGCCCACCAATCAAAACCGTCGCTGCTCCGGTCAACAGGTCGCTTGGTATCGCAGTATCGCTCGTCACCCGGCCTACGGGCATTCCACCCGCCAGTACTGTGGCTGCTCCCTCAAGAATGATCTTCTTGGATGGATCGAGTAAATCAGTAATTCGTGAAATTGGTTTTCCTTCTACTAAAACCGTCGGAAAACCCGTAATCACAACATCTACTTTATCATCCTTAGAATCTTTGTGCGCCGCCGGCAAAATAGCTCCAGAACTCATTCCATTAAAGAAAAGATCAAACTGCTTTCCAAGACCCTCCAGACTGTTACCAAATCCATTACTTAAATTATCCATGGCTTTGCCCAGTTGACCTGAAACTGCGTCCTTCACAAAACTCTGCATTTGTTGAGTGATATATCCCTTAATCATGCCCAATGCTTGCATTCCATACTTATGAGCTACCTGTTCAAGCGTACTGGAATGATCATCAACTTTCCATGCATCAGCCAGGGCGCTGAACCCCATATCCGCCAATCCCCCAACCGCCATGTTGCTTACATCGCCCATGCTCACGTTTGCCAATGGATTTTTGATTGCTCCGCTCAAGTCGCCGGACATAAGACCGTCCAGCAACTTCGGACCATATTCCAACCCCTGATTAAGCGCCTGACGGGCAATACCCCGAAACTCTTCCGGCACATGACTGAGCGCAAGACCGGTCAGTTGCGATTGAAGCTGACTCAGCATAGCCCCCGTCACTGATCCACCCTCTGCAACACTTTTCACAATATCGGTGGTGAACTCCCCCATGAGCGCCGCCGGGTCAGGGAAGCCATCCGCTGAAGGCTTGGGCGGTGAAACCTTGGACAGAGCGTCCATCGATATAAAACCGCCTTGGCGCATATCCGCCAAAGTGCCGAGTTCCGAACCAGTGATGTAGGGCAGAGCAACCGGGGAGTCGCCGGTCGTAGGCACGACCAGATAATGATCGCCCTGCGGGTCGGCGAAAATCTGGCGGATGGGCAGCTTGGGAAACGGCAGTTGTGCGGGATAGAACTGCCCAGAATCGGCGGCTTCCAGCAGGCGAAGAATGGTTTCAGCATCATCCAGAAACAGATCAGGCGGCAAAAACTCGATGCCCGCAAGCTGTAACCCAATCTTGTCCTCGGCTCCCATAGTCACTATTCTCCACAATTTTGCCAGGCCCTAACCAAACAACCCACCTACTCTTTTTACGCTACTTCCCACATGGGACGAATGCAGAGCTTGGGCAATGAACGCCCTCCACTTATGATATAAGTCATTTTTCCTCATGGCTTCACCTTTTCTATGGCTTGTTCCACTTGCTTTTGTTGGTAGAGCTTAGCTAACTGTTAATTTTAACGACTGGCCCCATCACCAGGGTCTCACTCGTACTGACCAATTCCGCCTTGCCGCCCTCAAAGTGCCCCAGCGCGGAACCTGTTACCCGAGTAATCGTGCCATTCACCAAATTGATGGCTCCCGTTGTGGTCATCAGCGCCGCACCCGTCACCGTAGTCACTGGCGCCGCCACATTGATATTCACAGATCCGGCTACTGTAATCAATGAACCGCTGATCGTAATCACCCCCGCCTGATTCATGTGAATCAGGGATGCCCCGCACTTCAGAGTAATCGAAGTTCCCGCTGTGATGACTTTATTCTGACCGATGGATTCCGAAGAATTGTTCCCAACCGTAACGATCTTATCATTACCGATGGATTCCGAAGAGTTATTCCCAACCGCCAGCGTTTCATCATTGCCAATACTGACCGTTTCATTATTGGCGACGCTACGGGTCAAATCATTGCCCACCTGCGACCGCTCATCATTATTAACGGTGGAATCCTTATCATACTGAGCGTGCATCCGCATCAGTTCATTCCCAGCGGTGTCATCCATGCAGATTTCATTGTAACCCGGCCCACCGCCTTGCGCGGCCGCCGGCTTCACCAGGCCGCGAACGCCCTCCATGATTTGCTCAAGACTCTGGCCCGCCAGAGGTTTGATAAAGCGATTGGCATTCGCTGGCGACACCGGTTCCCAAGCTACTCCACCACCCGCAACCAGAGTCGAAGAAGGCGAATCCGCATCAACCCGGTCCGTGGGCTGGCCCCCGATATAAGGCGGCGGCACGTCACAGATCAGGCGGTACGAGTGATCAGCGTCATCGCCAACCTGAAGCGAATAACGGTAACTGCCTGCACTTTCCCGAACCGCAGCGGCTTGCGACGGAGCCTTGTTTTCCTGATAGGTGATCTTGCCGGTGGTGTTGGTCTTCATCCCGCTGATGACCGCGCCCGCTGGCAGCGGGTAGGGCGGCATGTTGGCGCCGTTGTAGACCCGCCCGGTGATCAGGGGTCGATCCGGATCACCTTCCAGAAAATCCACGATCACTTCCTGACCAATACGGGGGATCGAAATTCCGCCCCAGTTCTTACCCGCCCACGGTTGCGAAACCCGAATCCAGCAGGAGCTGTTTTCGTTCGATTCGCCGTAGCGGTCCCAGTGGAATTGACATTTGACCCGCCCGTGCCGGTCGGTCCAAATCTCCTGACCCTTCGGCCCCACCACCGTCGCGGTTTGCGGCCCCCGCACGATGGCCTTGGGCGTCATGCGCGGCGGGCGATAGGGTTCCCTGGCATCCAGGGCGGTGAACTGGCAATCGCACAGCAGCCCCGCCGGTTGACCCTCCGGACGCGATTCATAGTCATCCGAGTCCAGGCGGATCGTGGTTGCGGTTAGCAAATACTGGCGGTTCTGGTCCTGCCTCGGAAAGTGGGCCAGCGAGAATAACCGTCCGGTCGCCAAGCCCCGCGCGTCGGCGCGGCCCTCGGCGATCTCATATTGCGCCCGCAATTCCTCCAGCCGCACTCGCGCGTAAGTTTGTCCCGGCTCCGATTCGGTGTATTCACCCGGATAATCATAGATTTCATAGTGATCCTGCGCATGGTGGCGCGGCATCTCCAAGCGTCGGTACAGATTCTTGCGGGGAACCTGGAAATCGAAATCGGTGTGGGCATAGGCGCCCGGTTGAACCCGCTGAGTCAGTTCCCAGTCGTGAATATGCTCCACATGGCGGCGTTCATGCATCTCCGGCGGCAGGTAGGCCACTTCGCCGTAACCGGGAAAAGGCTCGTGCGCGACGATTGAATCCGCCAGAACCAGAACATGCTTGTCCTGCTCGTGCTTGAAGTAGTAGTAGATGCCTTCCTCTTCCAGCAAGCGGTTCACGAAATCCAGCGTCGTTTCCCGATACTGAACGCAATATTCACGCGGTGGATAAGATTCGGTGAGCCGGACCTGGAAATCGCCGAACCCATGCTCTCGAAAGATCGACTGGACGATATGGGGCACATTGACGTTCTGATAAATGCGGCAATCCGCCGTGCGGCTGAGAAACCATAACCAGGGTTGCATCGTTGCCTGATAAACAGCATAGCGACCATGCCCCCGAATTTGCCGAAACTCGCTGACCAGACCGTGGAAATAGCGGACCCGCTCCTCCTTGGGCAGATTGAGCCGCACCACCATGGGCTGCCCTAGCACGTCGGTGAACTTGATGCCCGGATTTTCACTGAAGAGGTCGAGATGGAACTCAAACGGCTGGCTCAGACGTTCGCGCGTCTCCATCCGCCGAAACAGGAGGGCATCCGCGCCGAGGGCGCTGGCGACGGCAATGGTTCTATGCTTTTGGGTGGCGGCCATGGTCACGAATCCCGGTCTTTCCCGTTAAGACTAGCCCAAAAATCCTACAACTAAAACCCCCAGGTTGCATCCAGCGGACTGGGGGTTTGCTTATCACTTGCGCAGCACGTAGGTCCCCGGCGCATCGCAGATCGGATACAGCCCCTTCTCTGGCGCACCCATGCCATGCGGCGAGACCTGATTCTCGGCCGAGTGTTGGACCAGCCAAGCCTGCCAAGCCGGCCACCAGGAGCCTTTTTGCTTGGGCGTGGTGACGTGCCAAGTATCGGGATCGATGTAGCGATCCTGATCGGTGCGGGACGCCATCTGATAGGTGCGCCGACCATGCCCCGGCTCGCTGACGATACCGGCGTTGTGGCCGCCGCTGGTCAGCAGGAAGGTGACCTCGTCGGCGTCCGCCAGCAGGTTGATCTTGTACACCGAACGCCATGGCGCGACGTGATCCTGCTCGGTGGCGACGGTGAAGATCGGCGCGCGAATATCGGTGATGGCGATGGATCGCCCGTTGACCTTGTAATGGCCGGTGGCGAGTTCGTTGCCGAGAAAGATATGCCGCAGGTACTCGGAATGCATGCGGAAGGGCATCCGGGTCTGGTCGGCATTCCAGGACATCAGGTCGTTGAGTGACTGGCGCTTGCCCAGCAGATAGTCGTGGACCAGCCGCGACCAGATCAGGTCGTTGGAGCGCAACAACTGGAACGCGCCCACCATCTGGTCGGCATCCAGATAGCCCTGATCCCACATCATGTCTTCCAGGAAGGCGACCTGGCTTTCATTGATGAACAGCAGCAATTCGCCGGCCTCGGTGAAATCGGTCTGGGCTGCGAACAGGGTCATGGTCTTGACGCGGTTGTCGCCATCGCGGGCCATGGCGGCGGCGGCGATGGTCAGCAGGGTGCCGCCCAGGCAGTAACCGACCGTGTGAATCTTGCGCCCCTGAAAAATTGTGGAAACCGCATCAATCGCCGCCATGACGCCATGTTGGCGATAGTCCTCCATGCCCAGGTCTCGATCCTCGGCGGTCGGGTTCTTCCAGGAAATGGTGAAAACCGTATGCCCCTGCTGGACCAGATACCGCACCATGGAGTTGTGGGGCGACAGATCGAGGATGTAGTACTTCATGATCCAGGCCGGCACGATCAGGATCGGCTCGGCGTAAACCTGTGGGGTGGCAGGCTGGTACTGAATCAGTTCGATCAGGTGGTTGCGGAAAATGACCTTGCCGGGCGTAGCCGCCACGTCGCGCCCCACCACGAACTGTTCGGTCTCGCCGCCCAGCGGCTTGCCGGCGATAGCTTTCTCCATGTCCGCCATGAAGTTGTTCCAGCCGCGCACCAAGTTCTGACCACCTTCCTCCGCGGTGGCCCTGAGAATCTCGGGGTTGGTGAGCGGCGAGTTCGACGGCGAGAACATATCGAGAATCTGCCGGGTCACGAAGGAAACGATGGCTTCGTTCTGCTTGTTGACGCCCCGGTTGCGGGTGGTGGCGTTGTACCACCACTGTTGAGTCAACAAAAAGGATTGATAAATCAGGTTGTACGGCCATTGCCGCCAGCCCTCGTCATCGAAGCGATGATCCTGTGGCAGAGGTTCGATGCAGGGTTGCGTGTCGGGATTCTGGCCCGATTTAAAGGCGTAGAGCATCAGGCGAACCATCTTGCGGACGGCTTTTTCGTTCAACAACGCCTGCTTGCCCGGCGCCAGTCCAAGGTGCATCAGCCAGTCGAGGTAGGCCATCGCCAGCACTGCCGGCGAGATGCCGCCGGTGCCGCGAGCGAGGTTGGCGTTGACCATCCGGTCGATGGTTTCGGGGATGTGCATCCCGAGAAATGAGCGTTCGATGCCATAGGCGCGGTGCGCCGAGGACGACTGGCCGGACGGGCCGCCCCAGGCGGGGATCGCGGGTTTGGGAATGGCGGGTTTGGGAGCCGCCACGGGTTGCTTGGCTGCTGGAGCCGCCGCGACCGGGACGGGTTCATCGACCGGAGCGGTTGGGG
>WBUJ01000198.1 GCA_008933795.1 Candidatus Contendibacter sp.
TTTCACAAGTCGGATGGAAGCGTTATAGCCCTTTATTATGGAGACGTGGAAGGAGCAGGGGAAAAGGTTTGCTGGAACGGCAACAAACCGGCGGAGAACCCGAACAGCGTAATTTGCCCATAGCCGTTGAGCGGCACGGTCAGGTCGAAATCACCTTTGGGTAGGGGATCGCCGCAGGTGAACAGGAACTGGCCGTTGGCCAGGACGAGGGCGCACAAGGGATCGCCACCGAGGGTGATCGAACCGGTGAGCCTGAACCTCCCCTCGGGCGCCGCCGCGGTGGTGTACGTTACCTTGGGGGTGGCACAACTGGTTGCATTGACAGAAGCCGGCAGGGCGCCCGGCCCCAATGTTTGCTGGAACGGCGCCAAGCCTGACGAGAACCCAAACAGCGTGATTTGCCCCTGGTCATCCACCGGCACGGTCAGGTCGAAATCCCCCTTGGGCAAGGGGTCGCCACAGGTGAACAGGAACTGGCCGTTGGCCAGGACCAGGGCGCACAAGGGAGCGCCGTCGTCAGTAATCGAACCGGTGATCCTGAACCCGCCCTGGGGCGCCGTCGTGAGGGTATGAATCGTGACCGTGGGGGCCGCACAAACCGGTGTGGCAATGAAACTGTATGGTCTACCCGGGCCATACCCGCCGTCGTAGTAAGAGCCTACCACCTGTCCGCTTGCGTTGATAATGGTGGGTGAAATCCGCATGGCGTGTGGAATATCGAGGGTCGTGAACGTGCCGTCGCTGTACACGAAACCAGGGCAATCCGTAGTCTCAATCTCCGACAGAGCAGCCTTGCAGTACGTACCTGTCACCTGTCCGCTGGCGTTGAGACTGGCGGGATAAGTACCGTAAGTGGCACCCGGAACGTCGAGAATCGTGAATGTGCCTTTGCTGTATAAAAAACCATGGGAATTCTGGAACGTGCCATCCGAGTAACCACCCGTCACTTGTCCGCTGGCGTTGATGCTACGAGCGTAAGTTTTAGTGGCGCCCGGAACATCGAGGCTCGTGAATGTGCCGTTGCTGTACACGAAACCGTGGTCATGCGAGCCATCCCAGTACGACCCCACCACCTGTCCGCTCGCGTTAATGCTGGAGGGGTGGATGGAGATAGTATACGGATCATCGAAAGCCGTGAATGTGCGGTTGCTGTACACGAAACCGTGGCTATGCGAGCCATCCCAGTACGTCCCCACCACCTGTCCGCTCGCGTTAATGCTGGAGGCGTAGGTGGAAGTAGCACCCGGGGCATCAAGGGTCGTGAACGTGCCGTTGCTGTACACGAAACTGTGGTAATGCGAGCCATCGCGGTAATAACCCGCCACCTGTCCGTTGTTGTTAATGCTGCAGGCCTCGGTGTCAGTGGCACCCGGGACATCGAAGGTCGTAAACGTGCCGTTGCTGTACACGAAACTGTGGTAATGCGAGCCATCGCGGTAATAACCCGCCACCTGTCCGTTGTCGTTAATGCTGCGGGCATTGGTGTAAGTGGCGCCCGGAACATTGAGGATCGTGAAACTATGCGTCGGGGATCGAACGTCGGGGGCCGCCAGATTCGTGAACAGGAATAAACTCAGTATGGTGAGGATTACCGATATTCTTTGGGTGTTCATGGAAAATCCCTCCCTACATAACTTTACTTAATCTGTATGATTTGTTCTTATATTGGACATTATGTTTCTAAATTAGTTCATTATATTGTCGTGGTTGCTATTGGGAAGGCTAGGATTACGAACGGCAGGATCAGCGCCAACACCGGCACGAAACCGGTGGTAGCCGCCAAGGGGAAGGCTGGGTAAAGTTGAGCAGCGACGACAGGAACTACGGAGAGCGCACGGCTTGCGCGAGCGGCGGGCCAACCCGCTCGAAATCCGTGAACAGCAGCGCGGTTAGCGCCGTAAGCATCCACAAAGAAGACGGCAGCGGACCTGGCAGGCCCTCGTGCCATCGCTCAAAGCACGATCCGCCGAATCGCCAGATTTTCCAAATCCTTGCGGCCCACGCCCATCTCGTGGGCGATGCCGATATAGCTCACTGCGTCCGGCTCCAGGCCAAACAGCTTGGCGGCGGCGGCATCCGCCGTCACCAGATCGGTCGAAAGCAACAGCGACCGCATATTTGCGACATCCGCCGCCGACACCCCGCGCGGCCCGTGCCGCATCAGCACGTTGTAGGCGTCCACCACGTTCAGATCGGGCTTGCGGTAGCTGGCGAAGTCGGCGATGCACTGGTGCAGGTTGTTGGCGTGCCACTCGCCGCGATCCCAGACCACGCCCATCAGGTTCTTCATCGCCACCGTCAACGTGGCCCCGCCGTGGCTTTTGAGCACCGGAACATTGATCAACACATCGGCCTGCAACACCAATTCGTGTTCCTTGGCCTCGCGCAGTCGGCGGCCGTTGGGAACCGCGACCGTCTGGAAATAGCCCTCGCTGTTACCGGGCGCCAGCTTGCCGCCGGCATCCTTCACCGCCTGTTCGATGCCGCTGGTGCGGTAACTGTCGCGCCAGTTGTCACAGGTGTGATCGAACACATAAACTTCCTTCGCGCCGGCTTGCAGGCAGTGCTCGATGATGCGGCGGACCAGGCGGGGGTTGGTGTTGGCGGCCCGTTCCGGCGGTGCATTCCAGCCGATGTTGGGCTTGACCACCACAATCTGGCCCTTCCTGACGAAGCGCCCCATCCCGCCCATGGCCTGAATGCCGCTGTCGAACAGCGCCTCCGGCTCGCCGTTTTTGACCGCCGCCAGATCGGGCGGGCCAGCGGCGGCCTCGCCCGCCTGGAGCAGGCGGCCAATACCCCCCAGCGTCAGGCCAGCGCCGGTCCACGTCCCCACGCCGAGGGCTTTAAGCACGGTTCTACGTTGCATGGCGGGTTTCCTCCACAGGCAGCCGGAGGGTAATCTTCGAGTCCAAACCACTCCGGCGCTTCGCGCCACCCCTCCTTCGGCCAAGGAGGGGAATCATAGGGACTGACTCAAAACCGGAAGCGCCGCAGGATGGTAAGCGACGACAACGCGCCGACCAGCTTGCGATCCGCGTCCACCACCGGCAGGCGCAGATACCCCTCCGAAAGCAGTTTGAGCGCGTCGAGCAACGGCGCTTCCGGATCGACCACCGGATGGACGCCGGCGAAGTCGCCCACCTTGCGGTGCAAGTGTGGGATCAGGCGATTATCCACATCGGCGGCGTTTTCCTTTTCGGCATCATCCGGCAATTGGGGTTCCGACGGCATCAACAGCTTGGAGAAGGTGAACGAGGTGATGGTGCCAACGAACTCGCCTTGCTCGTTAACCACCAGCAAATCCTGCATGTGCTTGCTGACCATCAGAGCCAGCGCTTCCGACAGCGGCGCCGTGTCGTAGACGACCGTGGGCGAGGTAATCATGTAATGTTTGCACTTCATGCTGGGTTGCTCCCGGTTATGTGCCCCACAAAAGCGCGTCCCACGCACCATTGCTGGGATGGATGCGGCTGGCTTGCGCCGCCCACCGCCCTCCCCGTTACAGACTCTGCGTGGGGTCGGACCCGAGAATTGCCGGATTCGCGACGCCTCGATTAAGCTATTATTAACCAAATGCGCGCATCCTGTTCAGGTCTGGCGCATTGAAAGTTTCGCTGGACCGTGCTCGATTCCCCAACCGGCTGCCTGGATGTTGGCAACCGGCGATCAACTCGTCCAGCAAAGCGCTTGACCCCCGCTATTTTGGAAGAAAACCCATAAACAGGAATGTTTTTTGCTAGGCTTTGCCGCCGCGACGGCGGCCCATCCGCCAATGCGACGCCAACCGTGCGTGGTCGGCGCCGAGTTCAGACAATCCGTGGAGAATCTTAATGACTGTGGCAATTTTATCGCTGGTGGCTGGCCTGCTGGGTCTGGCCGCCGCCGCGATGCTGTACCGCTGGATCGTCCAGCAATCCACCGGCGACCCGCTTATGGGTTCCATCGCCGATGAGATCCATCTGGGCGCGATGACTTATTTGCGGGCACAATACACCAAGATTGGCATCTTCGCCCTGGTGGTGGCGATGCTGCTGTCCATGCAGCATGGCTTTGGCACCAGCGTAGCGTTTCTGATGGGCGCGCTGACCTCCGCGTTGGCCGGCTTGGTCGGGATGCAGGCGGCCACCAAGGCCAATGTCCGCACCACCGCGGCGGCCCGGGAACAGGGCGCGGGCGCGGCGTTGCTGATGACCTTCAACGGCGGCGCGGTGATGGGTCTGGCCGTGGCCAGCTTCGGGCTGCTGGGCCTGGGCATCCTGTTCTTCTTCCTGTCCGCCCAATTCGCCGTCGATCCCAACTCGGCGTCCACCATCTGGGGCTTCTCGATGGGTGCCTCGTCCATCGCGCTGTTTGCCCGGGTCGGCGGCGGCATCTTCACCAAGGCCGCCGACGTCGGTTCCGATCTGGTCGGCAAGATCGAGGCCGGCATTCCCGAGGACGATCCCCGCAACCCCGGCGTCATCGCCGACAACGTCGGCGACAACGTCGGCGACATCGCCGGCATGGGCGCCGACATCTACGAATCCTATGTGGGAGCGATGGTCGCGGCCATCACCCTGGCGGCGACCACTGCCGCCAGCGAACTGACTCATTACTTCGGCGATGGCGTGAGCCGCCCGATGCTGCTGGCCTTGCCGCTGGCGCTGGCGAGCATCGGCTTGGTGTCCTCGCTGGTCGGCATTTACGGCATGTCCGCGTTTAGAAAGCAGGGACCAGAACGGGCGCTGGCGATCTCCGAATTCAGCGCCGCCGGACTGTTTCTGCTGCTGACCCTGCTGACGATGCTGATTTTCGGCTATGGCTGGTCGCTGTTCGCCGCCATCATCGCCGGCAACCTGGCCGGCATCGCCATCGGTCGGGCGGCCTGGTACTACACCTCGTCCAAGCCGGTGACCAAGATCATCATCGCCTCCAAGACCGGGCCGGCGACCAATATCATCACCGGCCTGGCGGTGGGGATGGAAAGCTGTGCGGTGCCGATCCTGGTCATCGTCGCGGCGATCTTCGTCGCCTACGAGACCGCTGGCCAGTACGGCATCGCCATTGCGGCGGTGGGGATGCTGTCCACCGCCGGCGTGACCATGACCATTGACGCCTCCGGGCCGATTTCCGACAACGCCGGCGGCATTGCCGAGATGTCGCATCAGCCCCCGGAAGTCCGCCAGATCACCGACCACCTCGACGCCATCGGCAACACCACCGCCGCCACCGGCAAAGGCTTCGCCATCGGTTCGGCGGCGCTGACCGCGCTGGCGCTATTCGTCGCCTATAAGGAAGCGGTGGAACTGGCGGTCGGTAAACCGATTATCATGGACATCACCGAACCGCGCGTGGTGATCGGGGTGCTGCTGGGCGGCATGGTGGTGATGCTGGCCGCGGCCATGACCATGAGTTCGGTGGGTCGGGCAGCGATGGAGATGGTGACGGAAATCCGCCGTCAGTTCCGCGAAATTCCTGGCCTGCTGCAAGGCACCGCCAAGCCCGACACCGCCCGCTGCGTGACGATCTCGACCGACGCGGCCCTGCGCGAAATGGTTCCGCCGGGGATGCTGGCCGTGCTGGCGCCCGTGATCATCGGCTTCTTCCTCGGCCCGGTGGCGCTGGGCGGGATGCTGCTGGGCGCGCTGCTGACTGGCGTGGTCATGGCCCTGTTGATGGCCAATGCCGGCGGCGCCTGGGACAACGCCAAGAAGGCCATCGAAGGCGGTCAACTCAAGGGCGAGCGCAAGGGCGGCGACGCCCACGCGGCGGCGGTCATCGGCGATACCGTGGGCGATCCGTTCAAGGACACCAGCGGCCCGGCCATGAACATCCTGGTCAAGTTGCTCTCCATCGTTTCGCTGATTCTGGTGCCATTCATCACCTGAGC
>WBUJ01000199.1 GCA_008933795.1 Candidatus Contendibacter sp.
TGCAGCGCACCTGAACCGTCTGGTCAAACTTCTCGACAGCATATTCCACGTCAACCGACGCCCGTAACACGCTGGAACCGCGCCCGCGTGACTTGTCGCCGTGCCCGGAATGGTGCGCTGCAAGGATGGCCGCGCCTGTGGCGTTGCGGATCGCATCCAACCCGGCGACGGCCTTCGTCATGTCGGCGGTAGCGTTTTCGTCGCCAGGGCCGAAATTCCGGTTGATGGTGTCCACCACGATCAGCGCGGGCGCTTCCGGCATCGCCTGAATTTCCGCCACCAGGGCGGCGATTCCAGCCGGGTCCGTCAAGGCAATCGGTACGGTGCAAATCTGGATATTCCGGGGCGGTTCGCCGTGGCGCTCGAACCACGCCCGAAACCGCTTGGAAAGCCCGTTACGCCCCTCACCGGCGATGTAGAGCACCTTGCCCGGCTTAACCGGACAGCCGCGCCAGGGCGTTCCTGTGGCGACGTGACAGGCGATGTCGATAGCCAGAAAGGATTTCCCGCAACCCGGGTCGCCGAACAGCACGGTCAAGCTGTCCAGGGTCAGGTAGCCTTTCATCAGCCAGTTTTCGGTCGGCGGCAGTGCGCACAGTTCCCCCACCTCGAGGAAGCGCCTCTTACCTTCCATGCCCGCCTGTGCTTGTTCGATGCTGTCCAGAAACGGGCGCAGTTCGTTCGGCGTACAGCCAGCCGCAACAGCCTTCACCAGCCGGGCGCGGGCGGCCTGAGTCTGGCGATCGCGGAGCGAGTCCTTCAACAGGCGCACATAAACAGGCAAGTTCGCGGCGCTTACGTGCTCCTGTAAGCTGGTCTCGACTTCGATCAGCGACGCATCGTTGATTGCCCTGCGCAAGGTGGCGGCGTCCGGCTGGATACCGTCCAAGATCAGCGCGCGAATGGCGCTGAACGCCTCACGGGTCGCGTCCATGGCAAACAGTTCGGGCGTGATTCTCAAGTCGAGAATCTTCCGTCCATCAGGGTCGCGTATCAGGGCGGCGATGACGGCGCGTTCAGCCTGTGGATTAATCGCGCCGGTGGTTACGGTCAGTGAGTCAATGGGATTACCGAAGGGCGCACTCATGGCCGCACCTCCGCAAAGTGCCGCACCAGGGCGCTGGTCGCTGCTCGGTGGCGTCGCCACGTCCAACAGGCTTTGCAGAGGGAGTGATGGGCCGGGCCGAAGATCGGGATTTCACAATTTCGGCAGCGCCGGGCGGCGGGAATGCCGACGGTGGTCAGGGGGGGTTCAAAAACGGATTTTTCGGCTATCATGAAGGTCACCAAATGCAGTTTCCCGGTTCGCGCCGGGAACGAAGAAACCGCCGGGGCAGGCGGTTTTTTTGTGCCCGAAATTCGGGCGTGAGTGCGCCATGCCGGCCTTGCGGCCAGCGACGCGGGGGAAGTCAGGGGTCATCGGCGCGTCGCCCGTAGCGCCTTGAGGACGGCTTAAGCGGCCTTCTTTAGCGGGATATTTTCAAGAATGGCCGCGAACGCGGCGCAACGGTCGGCAACAGCCGGGTTCCAGGTGCGGATCGTGCTCAGTCGCCAGGCGCGGATTGAAAGGGGCGTACCACCCAGCGTGACATCAGCTTGTGGGAAACTCCCAGCGGCGATAGCACGACGTAGCGTGAAGAGCGCCACGCCAGCGGCGGCGGCGACGGTTTCCAGACGAACGGCGGGGTCAACAGACATGTTCGGTACTCCAAAAGTTGGAGCACGAACCAGGGCGGGCCGAAAAGCTACAACCTATGGTGTAACTAGCTACTGCTTTTCGTGTACGATAATAACTACCCGCACGATGGATCGTGCTCGGTAAATCTTGGCGGGCGCTTTGCTTTCTCAGGGGAAAACGCTCGCCACCTATGCCAGGAATCACGCTGCGGACAGCCGTTGCAGCGGGAATCCAGACAAGCCAGTAGTGTAATCCAAACCAGCTAACAGAGTGCAGCATCTTGTGGATTTTCGCAGGATGCGCCCCACGAGTAGGGCCTGTATTCCACGCGCCGCAGTGTCAAGCCGCGAGAATCGGGCGGTCCCTACCAAAAAGCCCACGGGAGAGAAATCACCGTGGGCTTTGTCGTTTCCGGGCCGGCTATTCCTCGCGCCTTGGCTGGCAATGGCGTAAGTCACTTTCCGCCGTGCGGATGATGTTTTGTACATGCCGGACAAGCAGGAAATCGCCGTAACATCCGCAGCTATCTTGGTCACCTACGCTGTTCGCCAGGGTATCAAGCAGGTGGCGGGCTTCCTCCAGGGCTTCGCGGGCGCGGAAGATTGAAACGCCAGAATCCACAGAGGATTTGCCAAGGGTAGAATCGTTGTTGCTCATGGCGTGCCCTCCTTCAAAGGGTGTGCCGTGGGAAGTCCGGTCCCGGTGTGTCAGCACCAGGGCCGGGCGCTTATCTGGTGGAATTCCACCCGATTGAAAATCAGTGGGGCGGGTCGCTCAACTCCAACCGCCGTTCGATGCGTTCCACGCGGGCGGCCAGCTTGTCGAGCATGATTTGCTGGCGGATGTCGGTTTCATCGGCCTGAAGCACGTCCCGCCGAATCCGCGTTATGCCAGCCTCAACGTTGCTCATCCGCAGCTTCAGTTCTCCCACGTCATCCGCGATTTGATCTACCCGCCCGCGAATGTGGCGCAAGTGTTCCAGGGTCACGCTGGCGAGTTCATCAGCGGTCATGGCTGGCGGTCCGGTGAACGGCGCTCAAACACAATCGGGCGCTCGTGATGCCACGCCTTGACGATGGATTCCACCGCGGGGATAAGCGGGCCGGGAATGCGGATGTTCTTCGATTGCGGGCCGGGCAGCGGCGGGCGGCCACGCTTGGGTTTCTGGGTATCGTTCATATCGCCACCTTGATAATTAACGCTGGCGATTATTGTAGCTGAGTTTGGCGAAAGCCTACAAGCTGGCAGTATTGATGCCGGCAACTTGAAAAATTGTTCCCTTATTTGTTCCCAAATCGAATCAGCGCATTTTGAAAACCCAGTAAAATAGCGGCTTCCCGACGATTCACTAGCTTCTGTGTAGGAACGTAGCAATATCAGCAATAGCAGAAATAGCAGAAATAGCAGCGGGGCTGGCGCGCGTGGGGGTGACGCTATATTAGCGATGGCTATGAAAAACTGTAATTACTATAGCCGGAAGCTATAAGGCGCGGGCCGAACATGCCGAGAATGAAATCCGTAAGGACTTCACCGTTTCCGAACGAGTCGAAATCGGCAAGGCGGTTGAAGCGGAACTCGGCAAACGCCAGGGGCAGCGCACGGATTTGGCGAACGAGGGACAGGAATCGTTGCTGGGTGAACCTGTGCAAAATTTTGCACAAGTTGAATCAGGCCAGAAAACCATTGAAGTTGCCGCCGGGAAAGCTGGATTCACGGTAGCGACTCCCGCACCAGGGCGGCGAATACTTCGATACTCGTTTCAACGTTCATCCACATCGGCGCGTTTTCAAATCCTTCCGCAAAATACCGAACTGGAATCACCACGCGCCACGGTTGACGGTCAAGCCGGTAAAACAGGGCCGGTCGTTGTCCGGTCACCTCTGCCTGCGTGCAGGTCTGCAACCACCACTCCGACAGCCGGGCACGCGCCGCGCGCTTCACCTCGATAGCCCAGCCGGGCAAGCCCAGCAGATCCGCGCCACCTTGCCGGGACTGTTCCAGGTTCCGCGCCACGTTCGCGCCAAGCAGCTCACGCAGCAACCGAACAAGCTCCAACTCCCCGACCTTCCCCTTGCGCCGCTGCATCGCCGTCATGAAAAGCAGTCCGGTAGCTCGTCATCGAATCCAGCGCCTGCGGCCACAGGTTGTCTTGTAGGGCGTTGCGGGCGCGGGGCGGTCCCTTCACCTTGCCGGACATTCGGCGCGTCTCCCGGTCCCTGTGGTGGCCTTGGTTTGCCCTTCAACGTCGCCAGTTCATCCACGACCAGGGACAGCCCGGCCTTGGGTTCGCCCTGCTTGTCGAGCCACCCGTTGACTTCGGCCTTGCCCGATACCGACAGCGCCGCGCCGTTGCCCAGCGTCATCAACCTATCGGCCTGTTCGCCGAACGCGATGATGGAGCACCAGACGCTTTCACCCTTGCCGTCGGCGCGAACCTTGGCGGTGACGTAGGGCTTCCCGGCCTGCGACGTGCGGGTTTGCGGGTCGCCGTAGAGACTCCCAGTGACCAGGGCGCGAATCATGCCGCTTCCCCTGCGTTCATTCGCCGCACCAGGGCGGCCAGAATCGGGCCGGCGTTCGCCGGGGTGGCGGTGACCACCAGCCGAGATGAACATTGGCGGCCAGCGGCCAGCGGTTTCAGCCGGCGCATCAGTTCGGATTCCGAAAGGCATAGCCGGGCGGCCAGTTGCGACACGTCGCCGGACCACGCCACCAGTTCCACCTTGGCGGGTATACCGATGTTCTGGCCACTCATGGCGTCGCCTCCAACTCTGACAAGGCGTTCCGGGCAATCGGGATGACGTTTGCCGGGGCCGGTACGGTGTCCGGTACGGTGTCCGGTACGAAGTCCGGTACGGTGTCCGGTATCGGCGGCGCGTGCTCACGCAGATAGCGCCGGTCGTTGCGATTCACCATGCGCCCGTCTCCGTAGAGCACTTCACCGGCTGCCAGCAACCGGGCGTTGTCCCAGTCGCCGGGGGTGCCCTCGTGGAATCCCAAGCCAGCCGGGCCGGCCAGCGCCAGCGCCGCATGAAGGGTTTCCGCATCCATCAGCAGCGCCACCAGGGCGGGCTTGTGGGTTCGGATGTAGTCCCGCTGTTTCTCGCTCAACTGCGAGATCGGTTCCACCATCAGCCGTCTATCTTCCAGCGCCAGGGCAAACCCGGCGCGCGTCATCCGGTTCAGCGCCCGAACAGCGGCCATGGGGTCGGCGGCGACTTCGACCAGGGCGGGCGCGGTCATCAGATTTCCCCTCGGTCGCGGTGACCAGCGCCAGCCGCTGGCGGATGAACCGGGCCAATGAATTCGCCGCTGATGCTGGCGCGGCCATAGCCTTGTAGTTCCTGTGCGGCGGCGATGACGCGGCCAGTCCCCCATCCGAGTTTTTGCGCCAGCCGGTCAGCGGTTTCCGAACCTTGGACGCACTTCAAGACTTCCCAGAGTTGCCGGGCGTCGCCGGAAGCGCCAGCAGGAAAGTTATCCACAGGCTGAACAGCAGCAGCAGCGGGTTGCTGGTATTCGGCGGTTACGGAGTTACGCGCAACGGCGGTTACGGAGTTACGGGTTTCTAAAGAAACCCCGTAACGTAACGTAACCCCGTTACGGTTGCCATTTTCGGAAGTCCGTAACTGTTCCGTAATGACTTCCGTAACAAAGTCCGTAACTGGATTGGATAGAGCAACGAAGTCTCCAAACTCCGTAATCAGTCCGCGCCTAAGCAACTCCCGCTTACATTCGCTGCGACGGGGCGGTTTGAAACCAGCGTGCTCCATCGCTCGATACCAATCAGCACGGGATACGCGGGCGGTTGCCGGGTCTTGCTCTGCCGCTACCAGATTGCTGGCCGCGCTACGGTGTAGCTCGTTCAGCAGCTGCAATGCCTTCGTCTGGTTATCGCCCATACGGGCGGAATTCGGCGGGGGTGGGGGTTCGTGGAGTTCGCCGGATTCCAACACGGCGGAATCGAGCGGCGTTCCATCCTCATCAGCCCACGGTAACGGCTGTTTTTCCAGAGTCCACGCCAGCGGGGCCGGGTAGTCGAAGTCTTTGGCCTTGGTGCAGCGCACCTGAACCGTCTGGTCAAACTTCTCGACAGCATATTCCACGTCAACCGACGCCCGTAACACGCTGGAACCGCGCCCGCGTGACTTGTCGCCGTGCCCGGAATGGTGCGCTGCAAGGAT
>WBUJ01000200.1 GCA_008933795.1 Candidatus Contendibacter sp.
CCCTTATCCCCCTTCCCCTCCTGTCCTGGTTTCCAGGGTCGTCGCCGCTCCGGTCATGGCCCTTCTCCCTCCCAGACGGTTCCGGGCGTGGCGGCGTCGTAACGCCCCGGTACGTCGCTGGGTTCCGGCGTCTCCTGCCGACAGTGTTCCGGCATGGGGTAGACGTACTCCCAGCCAATTCCGCCAGCGGTGCGTCCTGGATTCGGCGGGCGATGCTCGGTGATGGCCTTGAGCGTGGGCCGTATCTTACGGTTCATCGCGGTTTCCTACTGGATTGGCCCAGGCCCCAGGCGCGGCGGATGTGCGCCCATTCGTCCAGCAATTCCCGCGTGGTGAAATGCGGGTGGGCTTCGCGCCAGGTGGCGAATTCTTCCCGGGCGTTCTGTTGCCGCAGGTCGTGGGGGAGAAGATGCCGATTCACGGCGCGCGCTCCCTACGGTTGCAGCAACGCCAGCGTGGCGTTGATTCGGGCTTTCAAGGTCATGCGGCGTTCTCCTGTCCGGGTGGGCCGGCGCGGGGGTCGAGGAGGTGCTGTATCTCGCGCTTGCGCTGGGCTTCCCCGGCGCGGCGCTGCTGGCCCGCAGCATCGCCGCCAGCGCCCGCAATCGTTCGGCGGTCTCGAGTTCATCAAAGCTGGCTCCCGGCCCTTCGAGGAGTCCTGCAACCTGTCCGATGCTGGCCGGCGTCAGGCCGGGCAAGAGCGCGCGAACTCGATCCAACCCGATTCTGCGGGCCTGTACGGCCTCTTTCAGCCGCATTTCTCGCAATCTGGCATCCGTACCTAGGGTTGCCGTCCAGCGCGCTGTCAGGCCCCGCTGGCGGGCCTCCTGCACGTGGCGGGCGTACACGACGGCGAGAAAGCACCGGCGCGCGCCGACCTCGTCGCCCAGGTCCAAAATCGGCTGACAGGCGGCCCAGCCGGCGCGCATTTCGTCGGTGAGCACCCCCGTTTCCCGCTCGTCCCGAATCAAGCGCACCAGCAAACCCCATGCTTCGTCTGGGTCGGGGTGGCCGTCGTCGGTTTGAGCGGCGGGCAAGTACCGGATGATATCGGCGGGCTTTGGGAAGAACTGGCCGCTCGTGGGGTCGGTGACATGGCGCTCGATAGCGCTCTGAATCTTGGCCAGCGGATAACCCTGTAAGGCGTTCCAGTAGATGCCTATGGCGGCGGGCGACAGGGCTTTGCCGTAGATTTCGGCAATCGCCAAAATCGCGGTGGCAAAGCCGGGCTTGTCAGTGGAGTTCACGAGCGATGACCTCGGCGGCGTCTTGTCGGATCCATGCTTCCAGGTTGCTGCGTTGCTGTTCGCCGATTTTCGAAAGCTGGCTGGTGGTAGCGGCGGCGGTCTGGCTGGTGGCGGGCTTGCGCAAGCCCGCCCAATCGTCGCGGACGGCGTTTCTGAAAGCCGCTATCCAATCCACGTATTGGTAGCCCTTGGCCTGGGCCTTGTCCCGGAAGCGGTCCAGGTGTGCTTCCAAGTCGCCGTAGCCGTGTTCGTTCGCCCAGGCTCGCAGTTCCGATGTGATGGAGAAGTCGGAGGGAAGCGGGGTCTTGGGCGAGCGAGCGTCGCGCGCTGGCGCGCTATCCTTTCCCCTCCTTATCCCTTCCTTTCCCTTCCCTTCCTGTAATGAGCGTTCAGTGAGGGCTCCGTAAGGACTCCGTAAGGACTCCGTGAGTGTTCCGTGAATTGGGGTTGTTCCCGGATGCTCGTCATCCTGATCGACCTCTGGTCCGGCGGCCTTGGGTAGCGGCGCATGGCGCGGCGGCAAGGGGTAGCGGGACCTGGATGGACGGTTGATCAGTTGATGATGCCAGCCGGTGACGAACCACCATGGGCGCTCTTCAGTGCTGAATTCAGCTAGTAATTGCTGTTTCAGCAGTTCGTTGACGAGGGATCGAACGTCTGCGGCGGTGATGTCGTCGCCGGGAAAAACTTCTGCCTTGAGCGTCTTGCAGGAGGCGGGATGAACGCCGTGGTCATCGCAAAAATTCCATAGGCCAATAAAGGCCAGTCGGGCTAGTGGGGAGCATTCCATCACTTGTTCGCTCGTCCAGAATTCCGGCTTGACGGTGCGGATTCGGCTCATTTCCGCGCCTCCGGTTCCCGTTCCAGCGCCGCGTGGCGGCGTTGCGGCCAGTGGCTCGGGGCGTGGCGGTCGGCTTGTCGGCTGGTGTGCCATTGGTGGCAGTGTTCGCAGCGATAGACGCTGCCGTTCTTGCGCTTGTTTTTGCGAGTCGCTAGCGCCAGATGACCGCCACGAATCCTCAAGACCGTCCACGCCTCGGCGGCGGTGGGATAGGACAGATTGCCGGGGTGTGGGCAGTGGTTCATGGGCGCCTCGCCGCGCCCGAACGCGCCTGGTCTTGTTGCGTGGGCGAGAGCAGCTTGGCCACATGGCCGCAAACGTGCGTTTCCAGCACGGCGCGGATGGTTTCCGAAACGGGCCGGTTGTCCTGCATCGCCAAATCTTGAAGATCGCGCTTCGGGTCCTCTGGCAGGTGCAGCTTGATCGACTCCAGGCATTTCAGCGGGCAGTTGGGCGGCATGGGGGCTCCCGAAAAAGCCCGGCGGTCAGTGAGGTTCCCGCCGGGTAATAACCACCGTGGAGGAAATCAGGCAAAGATGTCTGGTCGCAGGTCGGCGCGTTTCAGTTCGCCGTTGGTTTTTTGCTCGATATGATGGAGGGATACCTTATGCCGATGGTCGCTAAACGAGAACTGACAGAGCCCGAGCGGGATTGTGCGGCGCGCTTGCGGCGCATCTGGGAGCGCAAGCGGCTAGCGCTGGGCCTGACCCAAGAAAAAGTAGTGTATGCCTGCGGCTGGTCTACGCAGGGGGCGTTCGGGCACTACTTGCAGGGCAAAAACCCGTTGAACATCGATGCGGTGTTCCGGTTGGCGCGGGTGTTGGAGGTGGACCCACGCGAAATCATGCCGGGGCTGCATGAGATGCTGCTGTCGTTCTTCCCGGAACTGGGCGGGAGCACGCCGCTACCGCTCAGCGAGGAGGTTGTACGGGTGGCGCTGGCTATTCAATCCTTGCCCGCCAAGGATCGGGCCTCTTTGCAGAAGATTGTTGATGCGCTGGCTCAATCGGTAGATGGACATGATCGGGCGGATTGCAGGTAGTCTCCTGCTGGCCCTGGCCGTTGCGGGTTTACCCGTTTCGGCGGAAACCCTCGCGGGCCGGGTGGTGGGCGTTCATGACGGTGATACGCTGACGCTGCTGGTCGATGGCAACCGGCAGGTCAGGGTGCGGCTGGCGGGGATCGACGCGCCGGAACACGATCAGCCGTTCGGGCAACGCAGCCGGCAGAGCCTGTCCGAACTGGCGTTTGGTCGGACCGCGTCGGTGGCGGCGCAAAAAACCGACGACTACGGGCGTACCGTCGGGACGGTGACGGTGGGCAGGGTCAACGTGGAGGCCGAGTAGGTCCGGCGCGGGCTGGCGTGGGTGTACCGCCAGTACAGTGACGATGCCCGGCTGCTGGCGTTGGAAGCGGAGGCGAAAGCGGCGCGACGCGGGCTGTGGGCGGACGCGAACCCGCTGCCGCCGTGGGCGTGGCGGCATGGTGAAAAGGCGGTGGTAAAGCCGGAACCGACGCCGGCCCGAACCGATTTTGCGGGGCGCTGCGGGGCGAAACGTACCTGTGGCGAGATGACCTCGGGCGAAGAAGCGCGGTTCTATAACGCTCCTGTCTGAATGGTAGAATCGCCACGGTCGAACCACCCTGGTGCTCCGCGCCACCCCTTCCTGGCCAAGGAGGGAAATTTCCACAACTGGTAGTAGGATTACATATAGGCGGATCGCCCCTGTAGAGGAGGATTGCCATGCCCGCGTTTAATCTTATGGAGAGTTTCCAGTCCCTGTTGCCCTGGAACCGGGAGTGGTCCCACCTGCGGCCGCTGATGAAGGCGCTGCGGATGCCACCTTACGACCGGGCGGCGCTGGAAGCGCTCCGGGAAAAGTTGCGGTGGAACCATAAGAAAATTCCAGGGAACTACCTCTGGCGGATCTTGCGGCGGGCGGAACAGGCGCGGACTGACTCCGCCGATGCGACGACGGTTCCGATCATCGACGAGATTTGGCGAAGTGCGCTTTGGGAGGTACAAAGCCGGAACCGGGCGACGTAGGGATTTTCGAGAGGCGGGTGAAGGATTCAGTACATCCGGATGCCGAGCATCCGGCGGTCTGAACGGGCTGGCCGGCCACGGCGCGCGGGTGGATACGACCACTCCGCCAAGCCAACTGGTATTTGGCCTTTTTATGGCCGCTGATCCGGGTTTTACGCACCCAGCCCTATATGATCTGGCGGCGCTGGCGACGTTAGACGCTGCACTGACCAGGAACCACCGGGAACTGCCGCTGAGCCTGCTTTGGCGGATCTGGCGGCTGGCGGAAAAAGCCCAGACCAGGCCCGGCGAGGCGGCGGCGCACCGGCTTATTGATGCGATACTCAGGAGCGCACTCTGGAAGGTGCAAAGCCGCGCCATGCGGGGAGTGTGAAACGCTCCTCAATCAACAAATACCTCTAATCCGACATGGAACCGCTTTGCCAGCGCCTTGGCTTGCCGAAGATTGAGCTTGCGCTTGCCCGCCAGGATTTCGGACACCACCCCTTGCGTTCCGACTTCCCGCAAGTCGGCTTGCGTCAAACCGTGGTCGGCCATCATGAATTTGAGCGCGTCCAATCCCGTAGCCTTGCCATACCCGGCGAAGCGTTCGGATTCGTAGCGTTCGATTTGGTCGGACAAGATATCGACCAAGCCGGATAGCGGGTGACCCTCTTGTTCGGCATCGACCTCCAGCAGCGAATCCAGGTGAGCGATTTTTTGATCCAAGTCGGCGTCGTTGGCCGGCCGCGCGAGGATCGGCGCGACGTGGCGCCAGTGTTCGGCGATGGCGGCGTTCATTGCAATTTCACCTTGCTGTATTGGGCGTGGGTGAGGACTTGTCGGATAAAAATTTTGCCTTGTCGAAATTCGACGTTTGCGATGATGCGCAATTTGTTTCCACCCACATCGAAAACGTATTGATCGCCGACCTTATCGACGCTGGGAAACGCCGCCTTCAGTTGGGCGAAGCTCTCAAACGTACTCGCCTTCGCGATTCGATACCAAGCGTCTAGCGCCAATGCGGTTTCTTTATACCGTTCCTTGGCTTCCCAAATTCGCTTTTGGCTGATGACATGCATCGAAGCTTTGTTCCTTGGTGGTCATCCTGGGTATAATATATCTCATTTCGAGATAACACAAGGATGCGTTCCACCACGACTGGCGGTTCCGGGCTGACGCCCTGAATTCGCCTGAAACTGGCTCGTTCCGCGTGCCGGGGAATTTTGCTCAACGAAAGCCCAGCAGAGGGCGGCCCGAACGCGCCAGCCAGCCCCATAGTCCGCTGGCCGGCCGCTGCACGCCAATAGAGACGCGCTGCCCCAGTTCGTCGAATTCGCTTTCTATAAGGCGGGCGAGTTCATGCATGGCTTCGGTGGGTTGGGGCGCGAGGATGTTGATCCAGACTTCACCGGGCAGCGCCATGACTTCGGCGCGCAGGTCGGGCGCATGGCCATGCGTTTTGAAGGTGTTGAGAATCTCGCTCAATAGATCGCTGGTCATCCAGGGTTCTCCTCACAACGCCGGTGATCTGTCCCCGATCCCGTCAGCGTGTCTGGTCCCGATACCAGGCATAGGTTTCCCGGAGGCCGGTGGGCAAATCAATGTGGGCGCGCCAGCCGAGGCCGGCGAGTCGGGAGACGTCGAGGAGTTTTTGCGGGGTGCCGTCCGGTTTCGTGGGGTCGTAGGCGATGGGGCCGGTGTAGCCGACGATAGCGGCGATCTGGTCGGCCAGTT
>WBUJ01000319.1 GCA_008933795.1 Candidatus Contendibacter sp.
CGTGACCTGCCCCCAGAACCCGTACCAGTCGATTTGAGGAATCCGCTGGGTTGAAGGAGATTACTCCTGGGTTTGCAGCGTCGCCGGGACGGCGCCGCCGGTTGTCTGTCGATGCTGCGCCGCGAACTTCGCTGGCGGAATCCGTCCGCAGCTGCTGTGCGGCCGTACCTCGTTGTAGTCGATCCGCCAGCGCGCAATCTCAACGCGCGCCTGCTTCAGGCTTTGGAACCAGTGCTCGTTCAGGCACTCGTCGCGAAACTTGCCGTTGAAGCTCTCGATGTAGGCGTTCTGCGTCGGCTTGCCCGGCTGGTTGAGGATATGGCGCACACCCTTGGCCTGCGCCCAGGCCATGAAGGCGCGGCTGGTGAACTCCGGCCCCTGGTCTGTGCGCACGGCCTGCGGGTAACCTCGGAACCGGGCCACTTGGTCCAGCACGCGCACGACATACTCACCGCCGATTCCGTGGTCCACAGCAATGTCCACGCACTCGTGGCTGAAGTCGTCGGTAACGGTCAGGCACTTGATGCGCCGTCCGTTGGCCAGACTGTCGGAGACGAAGTCCATGCTCCACACCTCGTTGATCGTCTGACAATTGTGCAGCGGCACGCGTTCGAGCTTCAGGCGTTGCCTGCCGCGACGCCTGCGCACCGACAGGTCAGCCAGCTTGTAGAGCCGGTACACGCGCTTGTCGTTGATTCTCGTGCCCGAGGCTCGCAGCAGGTCGCCGATACGCCGGTAGCCGAAGCGGCGGCGCTCGTGCGCCAGTTCGACGATGCGCTGACTCGTGGCCTGGTCGTGCTGTGCGCGCTGGCGCGGGTGACGCCAGCTGTCGCGCGACAGTCCCATCAAAGCGCAGGCGCGCCGTTCACTGATCGAGGTCTCTTCCAACATCTTGCCCACCGCGCGTCGCTTCGCCGGTGGGCTCAGCGCTTTACGCCGAAGGCCACCTTCAGCGCCTCGTTGTCCAACACCGCTTCGGCCAGCAGCTTCTTGAGCCGGTTGTTCTCGGCTTCGAGGTCGCGCAGCCGTTTGGCGTCGCTGGCCTCCATGCCGCCGAACTTGGCGCGCCACTTGTAGAACGTGGCCGAGCTGAAACCCTCTCGGCGGCACAGGTCCGCCACGCTCATGCCAGCGTCGGCCTGCTTGATGAACCCAATGATCTGTTCGTCCGTGTACCTGCTCTTGCGCATCGCGCTTCCTCTTGGTTGCGCGGATTCTCTATTGCCTTGGTACGGGTGGCGGGTTGCAGGTCA
>WBUJ01000201.1 GCA_008933795.1 Candidatus Contendibacter sp.
TTTGCGCCTTGAAGATATCCTGATGATGCAAAAGGCTGCATGATGCCCAAGCGACAGCAGGTCAGTCTCTCTCTTCCCTTCTCGTCCTATCCAGAAAGGCGGCTTACAGTGGTTTGAGCCCAGTGCCGTCCTAATCGGTGGCAGTGAAATGCAGCGGATGAGCAAGCTCATCATTTCCAAGCAGAAAAACGCCGACGCCCCGCTGGCGGTAGCGCGCATCTATATGGTCATGCCGATGCCTGGCATACGTGGCGCCAATACCTGAGTCATTGTTCAGACGGCCAATCACGCGCCCTGGGATTCAATGGAATGGCCTGGCGTTGTTCCTTAGCAGCGGGGCGTTGGCAAGAGTCGCTGGGCTAACAGATGCAAGAACCTCTAGTTATGCCTGTTCGAGAATGGTCATCGCTTTTGCAGCGTCTTCAGCGGAATCCAGACCAATATAGAGAATAAACCGGCTGCCGAGCACCGCTGCCGAGAAGCCGCGCAGGTTGATGCCTGCCGCCGCCAGCAGCGACGCCAGTTCAGCGGCAATCCCCGGACGATTTTCGCCTTCGACGCGCACCGAGCGCACGCTACCGGTCAGATTAAAGCCCAAGGTGGCGGCGGCTTCGAGTTCCGCATCGCCGCGGAGGGGGGTGACATACACCACGGATCGGCCGGGTTCCTCTGGCGCCCGCCGGGCGAGGATGAAATCAAGGTCGGCGCCGGCCTCGCGCAGGCTGGAAAGGGTGTTGGCCAAGCCGCCGGGCTTATCTTCGATACTGGCAGCCCACACTTCGACACGTTCGATGATCAGGTCCACAGTCTTGTCCTCCTCTGGGTTCAGGCAGGTTACAAAACGTTCGCTTCGGACAGCCAATCACAAGCCGCCCATGCGTGACCATGGCGCGGCCTTGGATTAAGGCTAGTACAAAAACCTGAAATTACCAGCAAAATACTCAAGAATTAAGCGGCGGCCAAGTATTTCAGCTAACCTTCACCCTCGCTCTTCTCACCCCAGACCAGTCCACAATTATTAACGCAAAAACTCCATGAAACGACTCTACATCATCGGTTCCGGCCCCGGCGGGCTGGAGCACCTCAGTCCCGCCGCCCATGCCGTGCTGGAATCCTGCACCGATCTGGCCGGCCACGGCCTGTATTTGAACTTGCTCGGCGAACTGGCCGAGGGCAAGACCCGTCACAAAACGCCGATGGGTGAGGAACTGGCCCGTGCCGCGCTGGCGCTCGATCTGGCCGCCAGCGGTCGAACCACCGCTCTGATTTCCAGCGGCGACGCCGGCATCTACGGCATGGCGACGGTGGTGTTCGAACTGCTGGCGCGCAAGCCCAAGCCGGAATGGGCAGACGTTGCAATCGAAGTCATCCCTGGCATTTCCGCGATGCAGGCGGCGGCGGCGCGGGTCGGTGCTCCGCTGGCGCATGATTTCTGCGTGATTTCCCTCTCCGACCTGCTGACGCCATGGGAACTGATCGCCAAACGGATTGATTTGGCCGGACAGGGCGATTTTGCGGTGGCGTTCTACAACGCAGTGTCGAACAAGCGGTCCTGGCAACTGCTGGAAGCCCGGCAAATCCTGTTGCGCCATCGCCAGCCGGAAACGCCCGTCATCGTCGCCTTCAACGTCACCCGCAAGGGTGAGCAGATCACCGTCACCACGCTGGGCGAACTGGACCCGGAACCCCTGAACATGCTGTCGCTGGTCATGGTCGGCAACAGCGAAACCCGGCGGGTGGGAAAGTGGGTTTACACCCCGCGCGGCTATCACACCAAGCCGGAGTTGGCGGAACCCTGATCAGTACAACCAACACTCCCGGCGCATCTCCTCGAATGCCGCCCGTTCCCGCGCCCACTCGGCGGCGAGATCGGCCAGGTCGGCGTCCCTCTCCAGCGCCCGGCGCAACTGGTCATCTCCCGCCAACAAGTCAATGGCGGGAATATCGGCCACGAATTCGTAGGGCTTCTCCCGCCAGGCAAAAACTTCCGGGGCGACGCGCCTAACGCTTTGCAGGAAAGCGACGCCGACCGCATACGCATCGAACTTTCGCCGATCAGTAATGTGAATTTGCACGCCGCCGCAGGTTTTGCCGGCGTGCTTTTGAAACTGGGGCCGGAAATAGAGCGGGCGAAACCGGCAGCCGGCCAAATTCTGTCGGGACAATTCAGCGGCCAGCGCCTCGGGGTCAATGCCCGGCGCACCCGCTACCTCGAAGGGTTTACAGGTCCCGCGCCCTTCCGACAACTCAGTGGCTTCCACCAGACACAGGCCGGGATACACCAGCGCGGTGTCTAAGGTGGGCATGTTGGGCGAGGGATAGACCCACGGCAGGCCGGTGTCCTCAAAGTACATTTCGCGCCGCCAACCCCGCAGGGGCAGGATGTCCAGTTCGCATTCGACCCCCCGCCGCTGCTGGACGTAGCGGGCGATTTCGCCGGGCGTCAACCCGTGGCGATTGGGCAGCGGATACAGGCCGACGAAGGATTCAAAACCCGGCTTGATCAGATTGCCTTCAGTGGTCAGACCATCGAGCGGATTGGGGCGGTCGCACACCAGCACCCGAACCCCAACCTGGCCCGCCGCCGCCATGCACAACGCCATCGTCCAGACGAAGGTGTAATAGCGCGCGCCCACGTCCTGCAAATCAATGACCAGCGCATCAAGGCCCTCAAGCGGCTCCCGGCGCGGGGTCAGGCTGTCGAACGTCGCCCCGTACAGGCTATGCACCGGAACCTTCAGCCGGGGGTCGAGGGACAGGTCGGCAACCCCCTCCATATCCTGCGCCTCGCCCCGCGCGCCGTGTTCCGGGCCGAAAATGGTGACGATCCGAGCGCCCGCCGCTTGCAGCATATCGAGCGCGTGGCGCAATTCGGCGTCAACGCTGGCAGGATGGCACACCACCCCGATCCGCGCGCCGCGAATCTTTTCGGGAAAATCATTGATCAGGGTTTCGAGGCCGGTCTGGACGCGGGACATGGGGAATTTCGATCCTTTCTCATTACCTGTGGGAGCGGGGATTTTAACCCTGCGCGATGAGGAGTACTGATTCTGGATAAACTTTGTTGGAATGGGTAGGCTGGATAAAGACGCTTTGCGCCGATCAATAAAATCCATCGAGAATCGGTATGACATGAAAAACATCAAGATAACTTATCTGGTCCTGATCGTTGCGCTCACCGTGCTCTGGCTGTTGGCCGATACTCTCCTGGCGGCGGACTACGAGTTCTTCGCTCTGCGCGCCTCGCTCGTCAATTACACCGGCATCATCGGCATGGCGGCGATGAGCGTCGGCATGATGCTGGCGGTCAGGCCGGTGCTGATCGAGCCCTACCTGGGCGGCCTCGACAAGATGTATCGGTTGCACAAGTGGCTGGGCGTCACTGGCCTGGCATTCTCCGTCATCCACTGGCTGTGGGCGAAAGGGCCGAAATGGATGATCGGTTGGGGCTGGATGGAACGGCCAGTCCGGCATCCGCCGGCGGAGCAGCCCGTGGCGATCTTCCAGTTTTTCCAGAGTCAGCGTGGTCTGGCGGAAACCATCGGCGAGTGGGCGTTCTACGTCGCGGTCGTGTTGATCGTGCTGGCGCTATGGAAAAAGTTTCCCTACCGCTACTTTTTCAAGACCCACCGCCTGCTGGCCATCGTTTACCTGTTCCTGGTGTTTCATTCCGTGGTGTTGATGAAGTTCACCTATTGGGGCGAAGTCATCGGTCCCGTGATGGCGCTGCTGATGATCGGGGGCACGGTTGCGGCGTTCGTTTCCCTGTTCAGGAAGGTGGGGTTCAGCCGTCGGGCGGTGGGCGTGATCGAGGAACTTGTGCGTCACCCCGACAACCGGGTGCTCAAGGTTGCGCTCGCACTGAGAGACCGCTGGTCCGGGCACGAGGCCGGACAATTTGCCTTTGTGACCTTTGACCCGAGCGAGGGGCCGCACCCCTACACGATTTCATCGGCGTGGAATGGCGATGGCAAAATGTTTTTTCTCATCAAGGGGATCGGCGATTACACCGAAACTCTCCCCGACGCCTTGCGGATGGGCGATCTGGTCACGGTGGAGGGACCCTACGGCCGCTTCGATTTCAGCGGCGACAAACCGCGCCAGATTTGGGTGGGCGGCGGCATCGGCATCACGCCGTTTATTGCCCGCCTGCAAGCCCTGGCGAACCAGACGGACGGCAAGACCATTGACCTGTTCTACAGCACCAGCGCGCCCGACGAAAGCTTCATCAGCCGGGTGCGCCAGCGGGCGGAAGCGGCCGGGGTTCGGCTGCATGTGCTGGTGGCCGCGAAGGATGGCCGGCTGAATGCGGAACGGATTTGTCAGACCGTGCCGGAATGGCGATCCGCCGACCTGTGGTTCTGCGGCCCGGCGGGCTTCGGCCAAGCCTTGCGCGAGGATTTCACCGCCAAGGGACTCTCCCCCGACGACTTCCATCAGGAATTGTTCGATATGCGGTGAGGTCCCGCGAGGCTGGGGTGAAAAGGGAACCTGACTCTCCCGTTCAGGCGGCTTCCCGCGCCGTGGTCGCCAGACCGACCACGGCGTTCAGTCCCAGCCAGAGCCGCCCGTTTTCCAGTCGAGGTGAAGTGTTTGAGGCACCTGATCAAGCAACTTGGGCTTGACCGTCATAATCCCCGCAGCTTAACTGATTGATATGGCAAGTAAAGGTATCGTTCGTGTGGAGGATGCAACGTACCGGTATATTGCCAGAGCCGACGCCACTGCCGGGCCGATCAGGGTTGTTGTTATCACGCAACTTGCTAGATTTAACAACAAGTTGATCGGGACCAAGGGTGATTATACGTCAGAACTGACGTAAGATAAGGCGTCATTTAGGAGGTCTACTTCACGTTAGCCCGTCCTCTGTATTGATTTTATTGGATATTTTCAATAAAGTCCTGGCAAAAACCTCAAAAATCGGTTATGCAGCGTCGCTGCGGCGCCGCAGACGCATAACAAGTTGATGCGTCAGTAGCGCCGGCTAGCAACGCTGCACAAACAGTGGTGGTGGTACAGCCGGATTTTATGAAGATTCAACTGGTTGTGGTGCAGGGACGAGCTAACTAGGCGCTGGAGCGTACACCGCTACGCGGCGCTGCGCGCCCCGCGCAAGCGCGGGGTGACGCTCAGCTTAATTCGTTAGGCAGAGGCCGACAACTATGGGGTTCTTCAGACGCCCGCTTCTCACCGTGGCCCTCTTCGGCCTTCTTGCGATCGCCTGTAGAGAGACCGTCGAATCCTCGTACCCAGACCTCGCCTCCGTCCGTCTCCAGGGCGCCTTCACCCGCGGGTGGCTCCCCGCATACCTTCCATCATCTGCGACATCCCTTCTTGAGCGTCACAACCTCGACTCAAACGCCACTCTCCTTGCCTTCCGCTTCGACCCGGCCGAGGCGTTCATAGGGTCAGCACCGTGCGTCTCCGTAGCCGAAGCCGAGGTACCGGCGCCACCGCGTCTGGGTCGCACGAAGTGGTGGCCCAGAGACCTCCTATCTGCCCCTCGGGGTGGGCTTCGCCTGTTCCGCTGCGAGGACTCACGATCTCCCCAACAACCCGGTCATGCCTGGCTCGCACTTGACAGCGCCCGTGGAGAGGCATTCTTCTGGCGCACCTCACGCTGACTTCCATCCCTCTGCCTAACCCCGGCATGCAGCGGACTCGCTACGCTCGCCGCTGATGCCAGACGTGTGTGCCGGGCATGGCAAGAAGCGAGTCGGGTGCAAGTCCCGATACCAGGTGTACGCAGAGCCGAAGGTTAGCCGAAGGGCAAGGGCGTCGCCGCGAGGCGGGGTCTGGAGGAAGTCCAAGG
>WBUJ01000202.1 GCA_008933795.1 Candidatus Contendibacter sp.
GTTATAATATTTTCTAAACCCTACAACCCTGCTTTAGTGATCCAGTGATGAGCCGATCATTGCATATTGAAATTCATGAGTCCGCCGAAGAATTAAAGCGTATAATGAATGAACAGACTCGCGCTAAATTTCGAGAGCGGATACAAATTCTTTATGGTTCTTCGTCGGTTCTTGTGGAGCCAGCCATGCCGGAAGCCAGACTTGAAGCCAAATAATTGATTATAAATGGTTTTTAACCAATCTCCAGCCAGCTTAACAGGCCGAAACCCGCCCTGCGGGGCCAACTCCACAAGAACCGACGAAGAACCTAATTGTGGATAGCTTTACTGATGAGGCCAAGCTGGCGATCTTGACTACCGCCCCAACACCGGCACCAGAAACCGCCCGGTATGACTGTGAGGATGCGCCGCCACCTGTTCCGGTGTGCCTGCCGCCACCACTTTCCCGCCGCTGCCACCACCTTCCGGCCCCAGGTCCACGATCCAGTCGGCGGTCTTGATCACGTCCAAGTTGTGTTCGATCACCACGATGGTATTGCCCCGGTCCCGCAGCTCGTGCAGCACTTTCAACAACTGCTCGATGTCATGGAAGTGCAGGCCGGTGGTCGGTTCGTCGAGGATGTAAAGCGTTTGGCCGGTGTCGCGTTTCGACAGTTCGCGGGCTAGCTTCACTCGCTGCGCCTCGCCGCCGGATAGGGTGGTGGCGTTCTGGCCGAGCCGGATGTAGGACAAGCCCACGTCGGTCAGGGTCTGGAGCTTGCGCGCCACCGCCGGCACCGCCTGATAGAACGCCAAGGCATCCTCGACGGTCATGTCCAGCACTTCGTGAATGTTGCGGCCCTTGTAGCGGATGTCCAGCGTCTCCCGGTTGTACCGCTGGCCCTTGCACTGGTCGCAGGGCACGTAGATATCGGGCAGGAAGTGCATCGCCACCTGAATCACCCCATCGCCCTGACAGGCTTCGCAGCGCCCGCCCTTGACGTTGAAGCTGAACCGGCCCGGCTGATAGCCCCGCGACCGTGATTCGGGCACGCAGGCGAACAGTTCGCGAATCGGGGTGAACAGGCCCGTATACGTCGCCGGATTGGATCGCGGCGTGCGGCCGATGGGACTCTGATCAATGTTCACCACCTTGTCCAACTGCTCCAGGCCTTGCAAATCCTGGCACGGCGCGGGCGATTCGTTGGCGTTGTTCAAGTCGCGGGCGGCATAGCGGTATAGGGTGTCGTTGATCAGCGTGGATTTGCCGGAGCCGGAGACACCGGTAATGCAGGTCAGCAGCCCCAGCGGAATCTCCACCGTCAGATTTTTCAGATTGTTGCCGCTCGCGCCGATGATGCGCAGTTGCTTTTTGGGGTCGGGCGACGTGCGTTGGGCCGGTAGTTCGATCCGCTGCTGGCCGCCGAGATAAGCGCCGGTCAGCGAGTTGGGACAGGCCACGATGTCGGCTGGCGTTCCCTGCGCCACGACCCGGCCGCCGTGGACGCCCGCGCCCGGCCCCATATCCACTACGTGATCGGCGGTGCGAATCGCCTCCTCGTCGTGCTCGACCACGATCACCGTGTTGCCGAGATCGCGCAAGCGCAGCAGGCTGGCCAGCAACCGGGCATTGTCGCGCTGGTGCAGGCCGATGGACGGCTCGTCCAGCACGTACATCACCCCGACCAGCCCGGCGCCGATCTGGGATGCCAGTCGGATGCGTTGCGCCTCGCCGCCGGACAGCGTGTCGGCGCTACGTTCCAGACTCAGATAATCCAGCCCGACGTTGACCAGAAAATTCAGCCGCTCGCCGATTTCCTTGACGATCTTGGCCGCGATTTCACCACGCCGGCCCGGTAAATTCAGTTGCACAAAGAACTCGCGGGCCGCGCCGATGGGCAGCGCGACGATTTCCGGCACGCTCCGGCCAGCGACGAAGACATGGCGAGCAGAACGAGTCAGTCGCGCGCCCCGGCAGGAAGGACAAGGCTGGCTGCTCAGATACTTCGCCAACTCGTCGCGCACCAGGTTCGATTCGGTTTCCCGGTAGCGGCGCTGCATGTTGGGAATCACACCCTCGAAAGCATGGCGGCGATGGTAGGTTTCGCCGCGACTGTTGGTGTATTCGAAGTCGATGATGTCGCCGCTGCCGTGGAGGATGAGTTGACGGATGCGCTCCGGCAAATCCTGGAACGGTGTGTCCACCTCGAAACCGTAATGCCGCGCCAGGGACTTGACCAACTGAAAGTAATAGAAATTGTCGCGGTCCCAGCCACGCACCGCGCCGCGCGCCAGACTCAGATGCGGATGCCCCACCACCCGTTCGGAATCAAAGAATTGCTTGACCCCGAGCCCGTCGCATTCCGGGCAGGCACCGACCGGGTTATTGAAGGAGAACAAGCGCGGCTCCAGTTCGCTCAGGCTGTAACCGCACAACGGACAGGCATAGCCGGCGGAAAACAGCAATTCGGCCCGCTCCGGCTCGTCCAGAAGCGCCACCCGCGCTACCCCCTCACCCAGCCGCAACGCAGTTTCGAACGATTCCGCCAGCCGCAGCCCGAGATCAGCGCGGACCTTGAAGCGGTCCACCACCACTTCGATCGTATGCTTGCGGCGCAAATCCAGCGACGGCGGGCTGTCCAGTTCCACCACCTCGCCGTCGATGCGAGCGCGCACGAAGCCCTGGGCGCGCAGTTCTTGCAGCAGCTTGACGTGTTCGCCCTTGCGCTCCTTGACCACCGGCGCCAGCAGCATCAGCCGCTCGCCCTCCGGCAGCGCCAGCGCCTGATCCACCATCTGGCCGACGGTCTGAGCGTCGAGATCGATGCCGTGGTCCGGGCAACGCGGAATTCCGGCCCGCGCGTACAGCAACCGCAGGTAGTCGTAAATCTCGGTAATGGTCCCGACCGTGGAGCGTGGATTGTGCGAGGTGGATTTCTGCTCGATGGAAATCGCCGGCGACAACCCCTCGATGTGATCCACGTCCGGCTTTTCCATCAACGACAGGAACTGCCGGGCATAGGCCGACAGCGATTCGACGTAGCGGCGCTGGCCCTCGGCGTAGAGCGTGTCGAACGCCAGCGAGGACTTGCCGGAACCGGACAGGCCGGTGATCACGATCAGCCGGTCGCGGGGCAGATCGAGATCAATGTTCTGAAGATTGTGAGTGCGAGCGCCGCGTATTTTGAGAGTATCCATGCGCGAAAGGGTCAAGGGTGGTTGATGGGTGAATAAGCGTTGGCTATCGCCATTATTGTTTCATTCAATGAGCAACCATGCATCTCACGAACTAGAATAAGATTGACCCCATATTCCAGGGGGTCTTGTAACCCGCCATCTCGCCCACGGCCATCAGGGGCGTGGATGGCGACAAACCGCAAAGAGAGGAGTCAGCCCATGCAGCTTAAAGGTTCCAAGACCGAAGAAAATTTGAAAGCAGCTTTCGCCGGCGAGTCGCAAGCCAACCGTCGCTATCTGTATTTCGCCAACAAGGCGGACGTCGAGGGGCAGAACGATGTCTCGGCCCTGTTTCGCTCGACGGCGGAAGGCGAAACTGGCCACGCTCACGGCCATCTGGATTACCTGGCTCAGGTGGGCGATCCGGCCACCGGTCTGCCGATTGGCTCTTCGCGCAACAATCTGAAGTCGGCGGTCGCGGGTGAGACCCACGAATACACCGACATGTACCCCGGCATGGCGAAAGCCGCTCGGACCGAAGGCTTTGACGAGATCGCGGACTGGTTCGAGACGCTGGCCAAGGCCGAGCGCTCTCACGCCAACCGCTTCCAGAAGGCCCTGGACGCGCTGGTCGACTGAGGATGCAGGGGCGGGCTGCGCGCCCGCCCACATCCCAAACCTCCATGCTTGAAGAGAGGTCACCATGAGCGTTCGCGAAGGCAGTTTGGAGCCGCCGAAACGGCATCCCATCGACTGGAAGAACCCCGATTTCTACAACGAAGGCCCGCTGTTCGCCGAACTGGAGCGGGTGTTCGACATCTGCCACGGCTGCCGGCGCTGCATCAGCCTGTGCAACGCCTTCCCCAAGCTATTCGACTTGGTGGACGAAAGCGCGACGGGCGAGGTGGATGGCATCCCGAAAGCGACGTACTGGGAAGTGGTGGACCAGTGCTATCTCTGCGACGTGTGTTTCATGACCAAGTGTCCCTACGTGCCGCCGCACGCCTGGAACCTGGATTTCCCACACCTGATGCTGCGGGCCAAGGCGGTCAAGTTCAAGAAAGGCGAGGTGACTTTCCGGGACAAGCTGCTCACCAGCACCGACGCTCTGGGCAAGCTGCTGGCGATTCCGGTGGTGGCGCAGACCGTCAACGCCACCAACAAAAGCAAAGCTATGCGTGGCGTGATGGACAAGATGTTGAAAGTTCACAAGGACCGCCAGCTTCCCGACTACGCGCCGAAGCGCTTCCGCGCCAGCGCCCAAGCCGAGGGCCATTTTCCGGTGCGCGACGGCCAGCGCACCCCCGGCAAGGTCGCGATTTTCTCCACCTGCTATATCAATTACAACGAGCCGGGCATCGGTCACGACCTGCTCAAGATTCTCGCCCATAACGAAGTTCCGACGATCCTGGTCGAAAAGGAAGCCTGCTGCGGGATGCCGAAGCTTGAACTGGGCGATCTGGAATCGGTGAACCGGCTGAAGGAAGCCAATATTCCGGTGCTGGCGAAACTGGCGCGCGACGGCTACGCGGTCCTGACCGCCATCCCCTCCTGCACTCTGATGTTCAAGCAGGAACTGCCGCTGATGTACCCGGACGACGCCGACGTGCAAGCGGTGGCCGGGGCGATGTTCGACCCGTTCGAGTATCTGGCGTTGCGTCACAAGGACGGGTTGCTCAAGACCGATTTCAAACAGGCGCTCGGCACGGTGTCCTACCACATTCCCTGCCATCTCCGGGTGCAGAACATGGGACAAAAGACCCGCGAGTTGCTGGAAATGGTCCCGAACACCACCGTCAACACCGTGGAGCGCTGCGCGGGCCACGATGGCACCTGGGGCGTGAAGAGCGAGTATTTCGAAACCTCGATGAAAATCGGTCGGCCGGTGTTCAAGCAGATGGCCTCGGTCAATCCCGATTACGTCAGTTCCGACTGCGCCATCGCCGGCCGCCATATCTGTCAGGGCATAGGCGAGACTTCCGCCCAGAAGCAGCATCCCATTTCCCTGATCCGGATCGCCTACGGGCTCTAACCGAAGGAGAACCTGTCATGCCACCCATCACCCGGGACAGCCTGATGTCGTTGGAGCAGTACGCGCGGGAACGCCCGGCGTTCCGGGCGCGGGTGCTCGCCCACAAGCAGAATCGCAGCTTGGCGCTGGGCGATCATCTGACCCTGATGTTCGAGGATGAGTTGACCCTCCGCTACCAGATTCAGGAAATGTTGCGGATCGAAAAGATTTTCGAGGAAGACGGCATTCAGAACGAGCTGGAAGCCTACAACCCGCTGGTGCCGGATGGGAGCAACTTCAAGGCGACTCTGCTGATCGAGTACCCGGAGGTCGAGGAGCGGCGGATCATGCTGGCCCGTCTCAAGGGAATCGAGGATCGGATCTGGGTCCGGGTGGAAGGCTGCGAGCGGGTCTGGGCCATCGCCGACGAGGATCTGGAGCGCGAGAACGACGAGAAGACCAGCGCCGTGCATTTCCTGCGCTTCGAACTCACGTACGCGATGAAAGACCGGCTGAAGCAGGGCACGGCGCTGGCCATCGGCGCCGACCACCCGGACTATGCCGCCGAGGTTCGGGCGATACCCCAAAATCTGCGCCAGTCGCTGCTGGCGGATTTGAGCTG
>WBUJ01000320.1 GCA_008933795.1 Candidatus Contendibacter sp.
GTGCAGGAGATCGAGGGGGACAGCCTGCATGGTGGAAAACCGTGTTAGGTGACACGGTTAGTCTAGGACAAGACACGGCGGTTGTGATTTACAGAAGTGGCTGCAAATCAATAGGTGAGGACGGCTATCCGGTGGGTAGGCTTACTCTAAGCCATTGAAATTTTTGTTTAATCGAAATCGTTATATCTGAATCTGGTTGCACTGACTTCTGTAAATTCGAATTTAGTTGCATCCACTTCTGTTGATATTTGCAGCGACTTCTGGATAAACATCACTTAACTCATTGATTGATGGTCGTTGGATTTGCACCCACTTCTGGAAATGACAGCAGTATGTGTCATCTCAAAAAGTGGCTGCGACTTTTCATAGAAGGCGTTGCGACAGCTCAGACCGTGCGTAGGCCGCCTGGTCATCACCCAGCGGACGACCGGTGTGCGCGACACCGGGGAGCGCGGGGTCTGCGGCGAAGAATACCCCTTCGGCCATCGCCCCGGCTGGCGCATCCTCTTCGAGCCCGGTCGCGACGACGGGTTCAGCCCCGACGAGGTGGAGCTGATCCTGGAGGTCACCGGGGAGATTTGCCCGGACGTGGCCGATTACGAGTTCAAGAGCGTCTTGCGCTGGATGAGCGACTTCCACCGGGGCCGCTTCGCCCCGGCGTTCCCGCCTGAGCAGCGGGCGACGGTACATGAGCCCGCCACGAATTCAATCCCTGTGGAGACCCCACCCTGATCGAACTGGAGACCCTGGCCGCGCGGCTCGATACCCGCCTGGCCGAGTTGAACGCCCCGGCAGCGGAGTGGGAACACCAAACGCGCAATCCGGCCGGTGACCGGGCCACCAAGGCCGAGCGAGCCCTGGAGACCGTCCGCGCCGTGCAGGAGGAGGTTCGGCAAATCAGGCAATGGGTAGCTCACCGGCAACGCCATCGGGAATGACAGCCGAGCGCGGGTCAGCTACGCTGACCGAACTACCCGACCCTCCCCGACCCGGAGCATTCTCCATGTCGCCGCCAGACCTGAACGTCGCCGCTGAACTACGCGCCCTGGCCGCGCGAGTGGCTCCTGGGCAGCGGCGGGATCGGACTCGATTTGATCCGCCAGGGCGAGCACCCGCGCGGGAAGCGTACCGGCTGCGACGCCTCACGCAGGAGGTCGCGGCAGGATTGGCCGAGCGGCGGCTGGCGGAGGCGCCGGCGGACCCCTCGCCGACGCGCCGCTGGTGTGGCTGATTCCCTCG
>WBUJ01000203.1 GCA_008933795.1 Candidatus Contendibacter sp.
AACATCGTCACCGCGATAATACTCTAGGGCAGTGATATACAACTTTTGTACAATAAAAATATTGATCAAAATTTGATCAATATGCGAATGGATGTAATTTTAGTCGCATTTTTCATGTAATTTACTTGTGGTTCTCACCGCAGCACTACGGTCTTGCCGCCGTTGAGGAACACCCGCCGCTCCAAATGATAGTGAATTGCCCGGGCCAGCACGATGTTCTCGATGTCGCGGCCGACCGCCGCCAACTGCTCCGGCGCGTGGGCGTGATCCACCCGTTCCACCTCCTGCTCGATGATCGGCCCCTCGTCCAGGTTGGCAGTCACGTAATGGGCGGTGGCGCCGATCAGCTTCACCCCGCGCGCATACGCCTGGTGGTAGGGCCGGGCGCCCTTGAAGCCGGGCAGGAAGGAATGATGGATATTGATCGCCCGTCCCGCCAGCGCCCGGCACAGGTCCGGCGACAGAATTTGCATGTAGCGGGCCAGCACCACCAGCTCGGCGCGCGTTCGCTCGGCCAGTTCCAGAATTTGCTGTTCCTGCGCCGGTTTGGTTTCCGGCGTCACCGGCAGATGGTGATACGGAATCGCGTGCCATTCCGCCAGATGCGCCAGCTCGCGATGGTTGGACACGATCGCAGTGATCTCCATCGGCAGCGCGCCGGTGCGATGCCGGTACAACAGATCGTTCAGGCAGTGTTCGGCCTTGGAAACCAGGATTATGATCCGCGGCCGCTGGCGTGGATCGTACAGCCGCCAGTCCATCTCGAAACGCTGGGCCAGTGGAGCGAAATGCTCCAGCAACGCCAGCGCGGTCGCTTCGTCCAGATCGAACACCAGCCGCATGAAAAACCGGCCCGATTCGGTATCGCTGAACTGGTTGGATTCGATGATGTTGCCCGCGTGGGCCGCCAGCGTGTTGGACACGGCGGCCACGATGCCCACCCGATCCGGGCAGGCGATGGTCAGAATATAGCGCAGGGTTGGCATGGGTTCCTTCGGAGGGTCGTGCGGAAAAGCGCGCATTGTAAGCGAAGCCCTCCGTGTTCAGTCCTCGGCTTCCGGCAAATTCAGAATGTTTCTCAACAGCGGCAGGTGCAGCCGCGCGCACTCCAGGCCGGCGGCAATGGCCTCGCCGGCCTGGTCGAAATTCATCAATCCCAGATGCGCCAGCCGCGGCGCCAGCACCACGTCGGGCGGATCGCCCGCCATCCGCGCCCGGGTAATCCGATCCTGCATGATGTTGATCGAGCCGGCCATGACATCGAACAACCCCGGCGGTTCGTCTTCTTCCGCTTCCTCCGTCGCTCGGCTGTTGTTGCCCAGCATCGCCTGCAAGCCGGCGCTCAGCCGGGCCAGCAGCGGACTCGGCGCGGCTAGGCGCGGCGGCCGGCTGCTGAAATGCTTGCCGACGATATCGCCGTTCAGGTTGACCGCGATCACCCAATCCGCTCCCAGCGCCCGACACAGCGAGACGGGCAGCGGGTCCACCAGGCCGCCATCCACCAGCCAGCGGCCTTGATGGCGCACCGGACTGAACAATCCCGGCAGGGCGATGGACGCCCGCACCGCCTCCAGCAGCGAACCCTCCTGAAACCACACCTCGCGGCCGGTCTGAAGGTCGGTGGCCACCGCGCCGAACGGCTTGGGCAGGGTCTCGATGGGCGCGTCTTCCACTCGCTCGCGGAAGGCGCGCATCAAGCGTTCGCCCTCCACCCCCCCGAGTCGCACATCCATGTAGCGGATGATGTCCCACCAGTCGATTTGCGCCACCCATTCCTCCAGCCGGTCCAGCCCGTTGCTGGCGTAGGCCGCGCCGACCAAGGCGCCAATCGAGGTGCCGGACACCACGTCCGGGACGATGCCGGCCTGTTCCAACGCCCGCAGGACGCCGATGTGCGCCCAGCCGCGCGCCGAACCGCTGCCGAGGGCGATGCCGAGCCGGGGTTTTCGCGCATGCATGAGATGAGCTTTCCTCGCAAGATGATTCAATCAATGACCGACATCGACCGGCAAGCGTGCCTGCGCATCGTCCGATGAATGCTCGAATCCTTCCTTGATCGCTCCATGTTGGGCGCTGGACCAGGACGACTGCTCGGCGGCGAACTCATCCGACGACCGACGCTACGGCACGCGCTGTCTGCGAAAGCGGGCTCAGTCATGCGTGGCCAGCTCCAGCACGATCGGGTTCAGTTGCCGCGGCCGGCCGGGAACCACCGTATAGTGCGACGTGTGCGGCCGATAACCCTCCGCCAGGATGGTGAGTTCGTAGTCGCCCGCCGGCAGATCGACGAAAGAGAAATACGCCCCCAAGGCGTCGTCCTCGCCGGCAAGATACCTCTCGGCGCTGTCGTCATGCCCCGCTTGGCGCGGCGCCAGCGTGCGACGCGTGCCGGCGCCGGTCAGCGTGATCGACACGATCTTCACCGTCTCGTGCGGCGGGTGATAGCTGCCGGCGGGATAATCGGCGGCATCCCCATCGACGCCGACGTAGCCGCTCAGCACGCCCTGCGGCACGAATCGGAAGCTCAAAGTCGGCGTGCGATTCGTTTCGATCCGCACGCGAACCTTGGGTGGTTCGGTCTTGTAGGAGTCAGCGATCAGGCTGGCGTCATACAGGCCGGTGGGAATCGGGCCGACCCGGATGCCGGTGTCCTCCGCCCGCAATGCGACGCTTACCTTGGCGCGCTGTTGCCGTGCGGTCTCGTCGACGGGGGTCAGCAGCAGGACGGGCAATCCTTTGGGGCCGTCGCCGTGCCCGACGAAAGCGAATTTCACGCGCGCGTAACCCGGCCGCGGTCCGCTACCGGCTTTCTGCTCAACTTTCGCCAAGATCGCTTGGTACTGGGCAAACACCTGCGGCGAGGACAGGATGCTGACGTGGTCCTCGTCGAAGCCGTACACCATCCGTGCCTCGGCCTGGGCCGAATTCCTCAGTTGGCTCGCGAGCGTCACGGTTCCATCGTTGTTCGGCCGCAGCATGCTGTAGCCACCCTTGTGGCCGAATAGCAGGTAGTAGTCGACCGTCGGCGGCAGTCGCCGTGCGAAAAGCGCTTGCACGAAACGCCCTTGCGTCTGCATGTCGACCCAGGACGGCACTACTGCGGGGGAGTGTTTGACGCCCAGTTCGGCGGTCGCCTCGCCCGCCCAAGGCGTGGACAGCGACACGAAGAGCCGCGCCTGCGGAAACTGGCCACCGTGATTCAGCAGGAACGTGCGCGCCACGAGCCCGCCCATGCTGTGGGCCGTGATATAGAGCGTCTCAAAGTGATATCGCAGTTGCAGGTTGAAGAGCTTCCAGAACAGCAGGTAGGCCATCGAATCGAGCGCGGCGCCGGAGGGATAGTAGAAGAACCAGGGCTGGTACCGACTGCGGTCGATGTGATCGAAGAAGTAACGCCAGTCCTGCGGCGAACCCCCGGCCCCATGCACGAAGAGGATCGGGATCCGGTTCGGATCGTAGGGCTCAAGGAAGTAGACGTTGCCGCCAGCCGCCTTGAAGAACTCCATCGGCGCCCAGTAACCGCGGGCGCCGTTTTCGGCGGAGAAGATCGGCGCGTCGAGATCGGCGAGCGCGCCGGCCTGCGTGCTGTGTGGGCGCGTGGCCGACGCGCTGAACGACGTGCCGACCGGAATCGCAATCTGGTCGGGCGAGGCGTCGTTCAGCACGAGATCGAGCAACGCGACCACACCGGTGCCGGTCGCGACGATCGGGGTCGTGCCGGTGTACTCGCCGCTAGGTTCGCCGGCATCGAAAACGCCGTTGCCGTTGGTGTCGCCGAAGGCGAACAGCGCGTATTCGCCCTTCGGCACGATCAATTCGTAGCCGCCGGGTTCGTGCAGCAGCGTGTGATGGGCGATGTTGATGCGGCCGGATTTGCGTGCGTGTGCAGCGACGATTACCGGTCCGCGCCAACCCGATGGGCTGTCGACGCGGCCGACCAGCACGGTCGACGCATAGAACGCCTTCGACTCCTCACTGAGTTTGACGAGAGAACAACCACCGACGGCAGCGCACAAGGTTATCCACAACAAGCACCCGACGATTTTCGTCATGGCCGGATGATCCGAATCGAGGCGACTACTCACCATCTCTTCTTCCTGATGCCCAACGAATTAGCTCACCGGCGCGACGCTCAGGAGCGTCCGGTGGAACGCCTTGTTCGGCAACCACCGATAGACCGCCAATACCCAGAAGGTTAGTCAATGTTTACAATGAATCTTTTTTCATACCGAGGCTGTTCGCCGACCAATGCCACTACTTCAAGTTCATGCCTTCCGGTCCTAGGATGGTCAAGATCAAAGCCGAAAAAGCCGTCCCCGTTCTTCATGTTATCAAGCTGCGTGTTGGACGCCCAGAAGTACCGCCCGCGCGAATCCTCTGCATATGTCCATGTCGCTTTTCGGATGTTTAGTCGCGGGTCAAAGTACATTCGCAAATCGTTGACCGCATCGTCATCGATGCTTACCCGGACCTTGATTATTGAAATCCCGGTTGCCGACAGATGATGCTGGTCTTCGGTCCGGCCATGGTCGTTTGGGAATCTGGCTTTCAGTTCAAGTTTGGGCCGGACCTGCATCCCTTGAGCACGTTGCCGACGGGCTACCTTTTCGATCTGCTTGACGATCTTCGTACAAGCGGGGCTGACAATATTCTGTACCTTTTCTCGATCATCGAGTTTGTATGGAAACGCGGTTATTCCGAACAGATCCGATGGCAACTTGAATTCAGGCATGGCGGGAAAGAAGAAAAACGCACGGTCTCTTCCCAGACGCCCCATGAATAGGCCAAGCTCGAACACGACATTGTCGCGCGGTGCTGGGCGAGAAAGGTCATTCCGGCTTTGCGTCCAGTCATCGTTGGAGAGGACCAGCACCGCGAAATCAATTTCGCGAAGAGTGGCCTCCAAGGACTCCAGCGTGGAGGAACTTGGCGGCCAGTTTCCGAAGTGGTACCAAGCGACCACCTCGATGGTATCAAAGTCTTGGAGCGCACCCTCGATCTCGCGTGCAAACCACTTGGATTCGCTGGACGACCCTAGGAAAACCCTGTGCTTGTGCAAGTGCATTGTTGTCTCCTAAATTTGACATCACCATCAGCATGGAGCTGAACGCAACCGGAGCATTTATTTGCCCAAGGTATCGAACATAGTGATTATCTGGTTCCGCATATCTTAACTATGGCGCATGAATGATATACGGAGATGAAGGCCGTCTGACGTGACCCGAGTCGAGCGGTATCCATGCGTGGGTGGAGCATACACAATGCGCTACCCTATGCAGGCGCGGGGTAGCGCGCACATTGCTGAACCGGCCGAACAGCGCATGGTCGAGAGTTGCAACTTCGTCGAACAGCCAGAGTTCGAAGAACGAATTCAACCTGAAGGTGGCTCCCGCGCGGAGGCATCGTTGATAGTTTAGTCGCCTCCCACGCCCAGCGCACCGTCCCCATGCCGTTCCAGCACCACCCGGACGTACTCGCTCGCCGCGCGGCGATCCACGCCGGAACGACAGACGATCCTAGCCCATAAGGTATGACCGGACAGGTGTGATCAAGGACGTCATCGAAGACCTCAAGTGCGTTGCCCCTCTGCTGGTATACTTAACCTTCGATCATGACAAGAAAACCCGGAGACGTTCCCATCGTCCCCTTCGGCTTTTGGAGGCGCTCGTGCGCGATGTTTCGACTTTTCAGGGGCTGATCCT
>WBUJ01000204.1 GCA_008933795.1 Candidatus Contendibacter sp.
GCGCCGCCTTGCCCTTCGCGTTCAACTGGTCGAGCGCCTCGCCGGCATAGCTGATCACGCTGGCCATGCGGCGGGCGTTGCGGTCAGCGTCGTCAGCGGCCCGTTGCTGGGCAGCGGTGGCTTCCTCAGCGGCCTTCTTGGATTCTTCCGCCGCTCTCTTCTCAGCGGCGGCTTTATCAATCGCGGCCTCGCCGGCTTCGATCAGCGCCTGGCGTTCCAACTCCATCGCCTTGCGCTTGTCGGCCATCGTCGCCAGGGTGTTTTGATCCTCGGCGCTCAACTCGCCGTCGGCCGCCAGCTTGCGGCGCGTCGCTTCGATCAGGCCGTCATAGGCGGCGATTTGTTGTTGCTGGCCTTCGACCGCGTCGCTGATCTTGCCCAACTGGGCGTCGAGCAGGTCGGATTCCGCCCGCGAAATTTCGTTGGCGTCGCCCTTGATCCGGGCCAGTTCCAGCGCCGAGGCGGCGCGCTGCACATACAAATCCGCTTCCTGCTGGCCCAGTTGCGTCCCGCGCTCGGCGGCGGCGACGGCGCGCTCCTGCTGGATGACGTTCTGCTCCAGGCCCTGGTTGTAGCGGGCCAGGGCGGCGTCCGCGGCTTGCCGGGCGACGGCGACTTCCTGCTCCACCTTCGCCCCGCCGCGCTGGCGCTCTTCCAACAGCGCCAGCTTTTGCGCGGTCCCCTCGGCGGTGTCGCGCAGGCTGTTCAGGGTGACGACGTTCAGGTCCATCCCACTGCGCCAGCCATCGGACGCCTGGCGGACTCGGGCGATTTCCTCCGTCAACTGGGTCAGCTTGTCCTTGCCCTGGCCAGCAGCTTCGGTATAGGCCGCCATGACGATCGCCAGCCGCTCCTGGGGCGGGACCGCCTGGAGCGCGGCGGTAGCCTGATCGCCCAGCGCCCGCGTGACGACATTCGCCCCGTCGCGGTATTCCTGTTGGATCGGGAGCGCCGCGCCGGTGGCCCGGCTGATCTCGGCCACGCCCTGGGCGGCGGCCTTCGCGGCGGGCGCGGTTTGCGCCAGCGCGGCGTTGCTGGCCTGCTGCGATGGTTCTTGCGCGGTCAGCGCGGCGCGATAGGCGGTCGTGGCGGCGGTCAGGCGCTCCTGGGCGGTCGCGACGCCCTGCCCGGTCAATTGCGCCCGCTCGTATTCGGCGATGGCGCCGGTCAGCGCGGTCCGCAGGGCGGCCAGACTGACGGCCTGTTTTTTCGAGGCGTCCGCCGCGCGGCCAGCGGCCTGAGTCGCGGGTTCGACGGCGCCGTGAAACGCCTTGGCGGCGTCGGCCGCCTTGCGGTACTCGTTGCTGGTCCCGTCCAGGGCGCGGCCAATGGCGAGGGTCCGCGCCTCGATCTCTTGTTGAATCGCGTTGACCTTGGCCTCGTCGCCTTGCAGCTTGGCGATGGCGATGCGAAAACCATCCACCGCCTGCGTCACCGGACTCAGGCCGGTGGTGATCCAGTCGCTCAGGGCCTGGCGATTCTCGTTAATCCACTTCGTGGCGTCCTTGAACGACTCGGTCAGCTTGGGCAGATAAGGCTCGGCCAGGGACTGGGCAAATTCGCCGAAGGTGGCCTTGAGGGTCTCCAGGTTGCTGGTAAACGTGCCGCCCAGAATCTTGGCCGAGTCCTCGGCGCTGGTGCCGAGCGCGGTCAATTGCTTGACCTGCTCCTCGTAAAACGGCCGGCCGGCTTGCAGGATGCGGGCGGCGTCTTGCGCCCTTTCGCTGAACTGGGCAATCAGGTCGCGGGCCGGCTGGCCGCCGCTGGCCAACAGTTGCAGGGCGCCGTTGAAGTCCTTGGTGGCGGCGCTGGAGCCGAGCAATTGCTGGTAGGCGGCGCTGCTGGCGTCGCCCAGTTCCAGCAGCATGTTTTGCAGCGCCTCGCCGGCCTCGGCGGCGGGCACGCCGTTCTGGATCAGGGTATTGAGGGCGGCGAGGGTCTGTTGCAGGCTCAGCCCGTTGGCGCGGGCGGCCACGGCGGTATTTTCGAGCGCCTGTTGCAGTTCCGGCACCGAGGACGCGGCGCTGTTGGCGGCGGTGGCGAACAGATCGACCACGGTCTTGGCGTCGGTGAATTCCAACCCGAACTGGTTGACGGTCTTGACCACCAGCGCCGAGGCGTCGCCCATGCTCATCATCTGGCCCTGGGCCAGGGCGAGGACCTGGGGCAGGGTCGCCAGCGCCTGCTCGGCGTTCAGCCCGGCCTTGACCAGGTTCTCCAATGCCTCGGCCACTTGGGTCGGGCCGACGCCGGATTCCGCGCCCAGCTTTTTGGCGGCGGCCGCCAGCCGCTCCAGCTCGGCGGCGCTGGTTCCCCCGGCCGCCTTGATCCGGGCCATGGCGACCTCGAAATCGGCGGCCTGATCCAGGCCGGTCTTGCCGATCCCGGCCAGCGCCGCGCCCAGGGCGGCAATCCCGCCCAGCGCGGCCAGGCGCGCCTTCTCGCCCAGTCCGCTCAGGCTGGCGCCGACTTTGCTTAGTACGCTGCTGGCCTCATCCTTGGCGGTGAGCAGCAGACGCAGAATCAGATTATCGGAGGCGGCCATGGGCTAGACCTCGATCAGCTTGAGCGACTCCAACACCAGCCAATCGTCGTCGCCGGCGTCGGCCAGGCCGGAATCCCGCACGCGCGGGAGCGGGGCCACCGCCAGCGGATCGTCGCCAGCGGGGAGGACGGTAAAGGTGCGGCTGTCGTGCAAGGTCAGGGTCATTTCATCGCCTGCGTTCAGCAGCGCCTTGAGGGTGGCGGCCTCGGCGCGGGTCAACCACGCCCAGGTGCGTCCGCCGATCAGAGTGATGGGCCGACCGGCTTGTTTCGTGGCTTGTTCCACGATCAGCGCGCCGGTCAGGCTGTACTCAGTGGCTTGCGCCAGCGGCGACCAGGCGAACTCGTCGGACCAAACCAGCCCTTGCGGCAAGGTCAGCCCGCCGAGCGTGATCGCCATGGTTTACTCAGCCTGGTCGAGGTAGTTGTAGGTCCAGGGCGAGGTTTCGCCGGTCGGGGTGAGCAAGTCGCCGGCAAAGCTGCCCTTGACGTAACCGCCCGCCACGGGGTCAAACGCGGCGCTGGCCGCCAGACTGACCTTGTGCACCAGCAACCGACAACGCTTCTGGCTGACCTTTTCCGTGCCCGTGCCCACCAGCTTGAGATAGGCCGACTTGGCTTGCCCGCCCTTGTAGATTTCGCCGGTGCGGGCGGCCTTGTGGTAGCTGATCTTGGCCACGGTCGCGCCGGTCGAGTCCAGCGCCTTGAACAGGCCGTTGATGTGGTCAATCGTGTAGTGCGTGCTGGCGACGACCACATCGCCCGAGGTTTCCGCCACGATTTCCGTCCCGGTGCCGTGCGGGGCGATGTACTGATTGGCCAGCGGAACCCACAGGCCGACCGCGGGGGTGATGGCCTCGTCGGCTACCGCCCCGCTGGATTGCGAAAGCTCCGTGATGTCCGCGCCCAGCAACAGGCCGAACAGGTAGGGCGGCATGTAGTCGGCCTCGGCGGCCAGACTGGCCACTTCGGTCGGCTTGGCGACGGACGCCAGCGTCTGACCGTAGGTGCTCTCCATGTTGGAGATCAGTTGCTCAAATTCCTGAGTCTGACTGGCAATCTCCAGCTTGGTGAAGTTGATCGGGTCGTAGAACTGGGTCGGGGGGGTATCGCCGGCCCAGACACCGAACTTGAATTCGCAGCGCAGGTAGGTGGCGCGAGAGGCAACAGCGAGGGTCATGGGGCTTTACTCCACAGCAAAATGTTCAGGGGCTTTGATCCACACATCCGCCTGCCACAGGGTTTCCAGCGCGGCGACGGTGGGGTTATCGGGGTCGGCGGCGACGGCAGACGGCAACCCGACCAGTTCCAGCGCCAGATCATCCGGCGCCCAGCCCGCCAGGGCGTGCAACACCGTCTGCGTCCAGACGCCGGCCTTTTCCCACAGCGCCGGGTTGTCGGCGCTCTCGCTCAGACAGCGCACGATCACCAGCACGCCCCAGCGTTGGGGAATGCGGGCATGAGTACGGCGCACTGCCGTTTCCGGGGTGTTGGCCCCGCGATAGAGCACATAAATGCCATCCTGACCGCTGCGCAGGCTGTCCAGCGCCGCCAGCGGCAGGCTCAGCGCCAGTTGTACCCGCGCCGTGGGCAGATGCGCGGCCAGATGGGCGGCGATCCGTTCGCCAGCGGTCAGGTAGTGGTCGGTCATAGCGCCACCAGCCGCAGCCGGCTGGCCTCGGGGGTTTCGGCGGTCAACGCCTCCAGCCGCAGCTTGCCGGCGGCGATCTCGCCCAGGATCCGCGTGCAGTTGCGGTATTCCGCCAGCCGGGTTTCGTCGGCCACGTTGCGCCGCAGGTACAGGAAATAAATCGTCAGTTGCACCGCGATTCGCGCCAGCACCGGCGGGACCTGGGGCAGTGGCGTGGTCACCACTTGCCCCAGATACAGGTCCATCTCGGCGTCGGCCTGCGCCATCGCCTCGGCGATGACGGCCTCGTCGGCGGTCGTGCCCGCCGTGTCATCGGTCAGTTGCGCCAGCAGGGCCGGCGCCAGGGCGGCGTCCAGTTGGGCGCGGGTGGCGTAGGCCATTACGGCACGTCGTAGCCGACGACGCAGGCGCGGTTGATGGCGATGGCGAAGTCGCAGGCGAGGTTGAAGGTGTAATCCACGCAGCGCTTGGTGCCCTTCACCTCGCGGTAGCGTTCGATGTCGCGGCAAATGCCGTAGACCAGGTTGGTCAGCGGGGTGTAGAGCACCGTGCCGGTTGGCATGAACGGCGACACCACGATTTCCTTGCCCAGGAAACTGGGCACGTTGCCCTGCACCAGGTACTGAATCCCGCCCGTCGTCCCGCCCACCGCCTGGACGATGCCACGATAGTCGGCCGGGCTGAGGATCAGCGCGCTGGTCGGGTCGAACCGGGGGTCCTGGGCGGCGATCACGGCGGTCAGCGCCACCGCGTAGGTGCTGGTGGTGCCCAGCGTGCCCACGTCCACCGCGCGCGTGGTGGTGTTGTCGGCGCCGGCGGCGGCCTTGGCCAGGGCAATCCAGCCCTTGTTCAGTTCCAGGAACGCCGACCCAGTGTAGTCGTCGTCGGTGCCGTTGAGCGCCAGGTCCTCGATCTCGTTGGCGAACTTGCGGGCGAACGCCGCCGCCAACTGCTCCTCGTAGCCGGCGATGTTGGCGTTGTCGCTCAGCGTGCTGAACGGGATCGACTGGAACAACTGCATCGGCAGCGCCAGCAGGGTTTTGCCCAGGTTGCTGACGCCGGGCAGGTCGCCGGCGCTGGGTTCGGTGCCTTCCGCGACGCGCTTGAGCACGCGGGCGGCGATGTCGATGACCGAGATGTCCGACGTGAGTCGGTTCATCCGGTGCAGGGTGATCCGCTTGAGCAGGCCGGATTGATCGACCACCGCGTCGATGAAGGCGTTGGCCGCCTCGGGGCGCAGGGCGCCGCCGACGCTGGCGGATTCGGGGGTCACATCGGTTTTGAGCAGATCGGCGAGCACGCCCATGATCAGAGTACCTCACGCAGCCAGGATTTCGGGGGAGCTGGCGGCGCGTGTTCCACCGACAGCCGTTGTTTCTCGACCGCCGTCAAGCGGCCGGCCAGGGCGGTTTGCGCCTGGCGAATTTCATCCAGTCGCAGTTCGAGCGATTTCAAAATCCCCCCGGCTTCGCCA
>WBUJ01000321.1 GCA_008933795.1 Candidatus Contendibacter sp.
GCGCCGCCTTGCCCTTCGCGTTCAACTGGTCGAGCGCCTCGCCGGCATAGCTGATCACGCTGGCCATGCGGCGGGCGTTGCGGTCAGCGTCGTCAGCGGCCCGTTGCTGGGCAGCGGTGGCTTCCTCGTTCGCGCGCGCTTCCTCACGCAGGGCGTCGGCGTTGTCGAGCGATTGTTGCGCGGCGGCCTGCTTGGCGGCGGCGACGTCTTCCATCGCCGCCAACTGCTCCTTCTCGGCCTCCGTCAGTTCGCCGTCGGCGGCGGCCTCCAGCGTCTTCGCTTCGATGGCTCTCTGGGCGTCCTGGTAGGCTTGCGCGTCGGCGCTGGCCTTGGCGTCGGCCTGGTCGATCAGGAGTTGCTGTTTCTGTTGCAGCAGGTCCGCGGCTTTCGCCTCGTCGCCCTTGGCCTGGGCGACGCGGATCGCGCCGTCGATTTCGTTCAGTTGGGTTTGGTAGTGCCGCTCGCTGGTGGCGGCGGCCCGTTCGTGCTCTTGGGCTTGTTCCGCATAGAGCCGGGATAACTGGCCGATGGGACCGGCCATGACTTCCGCTTGCTTGACTTCGCGTTGCTGGCCTTCGATTTGCCGGTCGATGGCTCCTACGTTTTTTTCGGCTCTTTGGGAATTCCAGGAATAAGATAATTATTTAAAAACAATAAGTTGTGCTCTTTTTGCCGCACTGCAATATGCTGGGCTTTAATTAAGATTCCAACCTATTTTGTGGCCTTAAAATATAAATATATTTAAAATCATAATCTTGTATTCAGACAGAAAGGAATTAACAGTCAAATCCAGACTTCCGCCAAGCCTTATATATCATTATAAATCAATGAGTTGCTAATACCGGGAAATATCAAAGAGCCTTTTTTTCGTGCCCGGCGATTTCCTCAGCGGTGGCGGGATACCTTTCTTTCAGCGTCGCCAGTTCCGCCGCGTCGGCAGCGGTCAAGATGTCCTTGCGCCGGGTCAGGTCGGCGATGCGGTCGCCGATGGCGCGGTAATGCTCCAACTCGTTTTGTTGTTCCGCCCGCTTGGCGCGCAGCGCGGCCAGTTCCGCCTGCGCCAGCGCCGGTAGTGAGCTACAGGTAATGCTGGTAGTGAGCTACAGGTAATGCTCCCTTATATTGCTTGAGCCTTGGTGAGGTTATAGTGGCAGATAAAATATTTGATCGCACCGATATGGTTTTGTAAGTTTTTGGAAAAGGATAACGCTTGTCTGA
>WBUJ01000322.1 GCA_008933795.1 Candidatus Contendibacter sp.
CACGGGTAGGATCGCATGACGACGTGGAGACGAGCGATGCGGAGGAAAGTATTCAGTGCGGAGTTCAAGGCGAAAGTGGCGCTGGAAGCGCTGGCTGGCCGCAAGACGGTCAACGAGATCGCGGGGACTTACGAGGTGCATCCGCATCAGGTGGCCACTTGGAAACGCGAGGCCCAGGACGGACTCAAGGCGCTGTTCGAGCGCCGGCGGGGCCAGCGGCGGGTCGAGGACGGGACCGACCCGGACGCGCTGTATGGCCAGATCGGGCGGCTGCAAGTGCAGGTGGAGTGGCTGAAAAAACAGTCCGGACTGAACCCGTCGCCGTGAGGTGGGGGTGGATCGAACCGGATCACCCGGCCTTGCCGCTGGCCACCCAGTGCGAGCTGCTCGGACTGAACCGGAGCACGTGGTATGACCGGGCGGACGAACCGAGCGCCCTGAACCTGGAGCTGATGCGCCGGCTGGACGAGGAATACACGGCCCATCCGGTCTACGGCAGCCGGCGGATGACGGCGGTGCTGCGCCGGTCTGGCTATGCGGTGAATCGCAAGCGCGTGATGCGACTGATGCAACAGATGGGGTTGGCGGCGATCTACCCGAAACCGGCGCTGTCGTATGCCGACCCCGATCACCGGGTCTACCCGTACTTGCTGCGCGGCGTGCCGGTGACCGGCCCGGATCACGGGTGGAGCACCGACATTACCTACCTCCGGCTGAGCCGGGGGTTCGTCTACCTGGCGGCGATCTTGGACAGGTACAGCCGCCAGGTGCTGGCGTGGCGACTCTCCAACACCTTGGAGACCCGGTTCTGCCTCGATTGCCTGGATGACGCGTTGCGGGTCGGTCAGCCGCTGATCTTCAACTCGGATCAGGGCGTCCAGTTCACCAGCACGGCGTTCACCGGCCGTCTGGCGCAGGCGGGCATCCGGATCAGCATGGAGGGTCGGGGACGGGCCCATGACAATGATCTTTGTCGAACGACTGTGGCGATCGGTTAAATATGAGGAGGTGTACCCCAACGGCTATGACACATTGGATGATGCCTATCACGGGCTGCACCGGTACTTCAAGTTCTACAACCACCAGCGCCCCCATCAGGCCCTGGACTATCAAACCCCAGCCGAGGTCTATGCCAACAGGGCCACAATCCTGTCACCAACAAGCGCAGAGACTCTACCTTAAATTCGACTAAAAATTGTCTGGACAATGGGGTCCAC
>WBUJ01000205.1 GCA_008933795.1 Candidatus Contendibacter sp.
TCGCCTTCCAGCCATTCGGTCTTGCGTCCCAGTTGCACCAAGGGGTCGGCGCCGGCCTCGGAACCGGGATAACGCGACGGAATCAGGCCGACGGTTTCACCGCCGTTGGCCCAGGTAAACCGTGCCGGCATCCACACGTAATCGCGCAGATCGGCCGGTTGTTCCAGCGCAATGGTTCGAATCCGCTGGAACGGAATCCAGTAATAGCGGCCGTTGACGACGGCATCCAGCACCGGCCCCAATCGCGGGTCGGCATCGGCGAGCCAAGCGAACGGCTGACCATCCAGCGTTCCCGTCGTCGCCGGCGCCGCCTCGAACGCTTGGTCGCGCGCTGTCTGGGCCTGGGCGGGGTGACCTTCGGCGCTCAGCCGCAAGGCTTCCAACAGGAACGCCACCCAAGGCGCGGGATCGCCGAACACCAGCGGCGAACGCCGGCCAGCGAAAACGTCCGCGCGCAACATTTCGCAGCGGATGGCCTCGCGGTAGGTCTGCACCATGGGTAGCGACGAGGCGTCCATTTCGCCCAGCACGTTCAACTGGTTCAACGCCCGTTCCCACTGCCCCAGCACCGCCAGCAATTGAAACAGGAAAATGCGGTATTTGGCGTTGGCGGGTTCCTTGCGCACCTGGGCCTGCAATTCGGCCAGGGCATCCCGCACCCGTCCTTCGCGTAGGCTCTGCTCGGCTGGCATCATGCGGCGCCTTCCAGATCTTCGAGGATAAGGGAAATACCGCGCATCCGAACCAGCATGGTTTTTCGAATGCGCGGAGCCGGCCAGTAACCCGGGATAGCCAACCTCCCGCGATTACATCTTCTTGTTGACTTTGACATCCCAGCCCGACTTGCCCGCCGACTTGGTCGAGCCCTTCTCATCCTGGGTGAAGTATTCCTGCGTCACCGAGGTAAAGTTCAGGGACAGGCTCTCGACCGGCAAACCCTCGCCGGCGCCGCCGGTCTGGTAGCTGCTGACCATGACATCCTTGAATTTGAACTCCAGGAATTTCGCTTGGCCGCCTTCCTTGCCGGTCGGCTTGCGCATGACCAGCGTCGCCTCCGGATAGTGATGGCCCGAGGCGCACGACAGGAACAGTTCCGGCGACGCCCCGCAAAAATGCATGGTGAAGTGGAAATCCTGCAAGTTCACCTTGCTGGCGCCCAAGCCGGTGCCGTGGCCCGAGGTGCCCAGTTGCGACGCACCCCACGACCAGCTCAGCACTTCGATCCATTCCTTGTACTCAAAGTCCTTGCATTCGCCCTTCACGGTGCCAATCTTCAGAAATGAGTCAGACATCGTCGTTTCCTCGCATGTGGTACAAACAGTTGGGAACGGTTCAACCCGTCGCTTCGATCGACGGCGCTCTCGCGACCTTGCCCGAGGCGCGAAAGACCGCTAATTCCGTCGTCGCTTACAGATAAAGCACATCCTGTGCCAAAAATCAACATATTGTTTTTAAAAGTTATTTTGCTATCGAACCGTCCGCCGGACCAGAATGAGCCACCTATCCGCCCACTCTGGCCCGGCCCATCGCGGCGGATCAGGCACCCTTGATCGAGGGCAACTTGGACACCAGCCGCAGCGATACGGTCAGGCCTTCCAACTGGTAATGCGGGCGCAGGAAAAACTTCGAGGTGTAATAACCCGGATTGCCCTCCACTTCCTGCACCACCACCTCGGCGGCCGCCAAGGGCTTCATCGCCTTGGTTTCCTCGCTGGAAATGGCGGGATTGCCGTCCACGTAGTTGTAAATCCACTCCTGCAGCCAGCGTTCGAGGGATTCCCGCTCCTTGAACGAGCCGATCTTGTCGCGCACCATGCATTTCAGATAGTGCGCGAACCGGCACACCGCGAACAGGTAGGGCAACCGGGCCGACAGATTGGCGTTGGCGGTCGCGTCCGGGTCGTCGTACTCGGTGGGTTTCTGCAGCGACTGCGCGCCGATGAAGGCGGCGAAATCACTGTTTTTCTTGTGAATCAGCGGCATGAAGCCGTTTTTGGCCAGTTCCGCCTCGCGCCGGTCGCTGATGGCGATCTCGGTCGGACACTTCATGTCCACGCCGCCATCGTCGGTCGGGAAGGTGTGGGTCGGCAGATTTTCCACCGCGCCGCCGGATTCGATGCCCCGGATCCGGGTAGTCCAGCCATACAGCTTGAAGGCCCGGGTGATGTTGGTCGCCATCGCATAGGCCGAATTGGCCCAACTGTACTTGCTGTGGTCGGCGCCTTCGACGTCTTCCTCGAAATCGAACTCCTCGATCGGATCGGATTTGGTGCCGTAGGGTCGCCGCGCCAGAAAGCGCGGCATCGCCAGACCGATGTAGCGGGAATCCTCCGACTCGCGCAGCGACCGCCACGCGGCGTATTCCGGCGTCTGGAAAATCTTGGTCAGATCGCGCGGGTTACTCAGCTCCTGCCAGGAATCCATCTGCATCACCGTGGGCGCGGCGGCGGCGAGGAACGGGGTATGCGAAGCGGCGGCAATCTGGGACAACTCTCGCAACAGCTCCACGTCCGCTGGGCTGTGGTCGAAGTAGTAGTCGCCCACCAGGCAACCGAACGGCTCGCCGCCAAACTGGCCGTACTCTTCCTCGTAGACTTTCTTGAACAGCGGACTCTGGTCCCAGGCGACTCCCTTGAACTTCCGCAAGGTCTTGCGCAGCTCGTTTTTGGAGATGTTCATCACCCGAATTTTCAGCATCTCGTCGGTTTCGGTGTTGTTGACGAGATAGTGCAGGCCGCGCCAAGCGCTTTCGAGCTGCTGGAAATCCGGATGGTGGATGACCAGATTGATCTGTTCCGTCAGCTTGTGGTCGATGGCCGCGATCATCGACTCGATCGATTTGAGCACGTCCCTGGAAATCAGCGGCGTGTACTGCAACGCCTGCTCGGCCAGGGTCTTGACCGCGTTCTCGACCGCTTCCCTGGCTTGATCGGACTTGGGCTTGAACTCCCGCTGCAACAGCGAGGAAAAGTCGCCGGCTTCCAGCGTCTGGACTTCCGCGCCGGGCTGGACCTGGGCGCTTGGGTTGGTTTCGGCCATCGTTCATCACTCCTCGGCGGGCGGGGCGCTTTCCTGAGGCTTGGGCGCCGATGCCAGCGCCTGCAACAGGCTCGGATCGTTCAAGACCTTGGCGATCAGGTCCTCGGCGCCAGTTTTGCCGTCCATGTAGGTCATCAGATTGGTCAGTTGCTGGCGGGCTTGGAGCAGGCGGTTCAAGGAGTCCACCTTGCGCGCCACCGCGGCCGGGGAGAAATCGTCCATGCTTTCGAAGGTGAGATCCACGCTCAATTCGCCCTCGCCCGTCAGGGTGTTGGGCACTCGGAACGCCGCGCGCGGCTTCATCGCCTTCATGCGGCTATCGAAGTTGTCCACGTCGATCTCAAGAAGCTTGCGGTCGGCCACCGGCGCCAGCGGGTCGACCGGCTTGCCGGACAGATCGGCCATCACGCCCATCACGAACGGCAACTGGACCTTTTTTTGCGAGCCGTACACCTCAACGTCGTACTCAATTTGCACGCGCGGCGCCCGGTTGCGAGCGATAAATTTCTGACTGCTCATCGCCATCGGAATATCACCTCTCTCACTCGAATCATGCCATGGCGGCTACCCGGCGGTAACCTAGCTCATCAGTCAACTATCTTAGTATAGTTGACTATTCGGAATGTTCGCTGTGGATACCAAAAATCAGGTCCGCCTGCTCGGTTCCACCCGGCGCGAGATCGCGCAAAATCGCCATGAAGTCCTTGGTCACTAAATTCCTGGCCCGTTTTAGCAAAAAAGGTACGGGACTGGACGGTTCGTAGCGGTCGAAGTACTCGCAAATCTTGTCCAGCATCCGCATCGCGTCTTCGCGGCTGGCGATTTCGCCCACCACCAGTCGTTGTCCCGCGCCGGCGGACGGACCGGCATCCACCGTGCCGGTGGTCGGACTCTCGCCGACCGGACCCGCGCCGCGCCGTTGCAACTGCTCGGACAGTACCTGCCGGATCTCTTTCAAAGCCTCGACCAGCGCGCTCAGATCCGGCGCCTGGGTCGCACCGATCAGGTCGGTGAGCCTCGCCTCGATCCCTTCGGTCCGCGCGATGGCGTCGGCGACCGCCATCGCAGTCGCCTGCACATCCTCCAGACCGACCTCCTGAAAGGCGCCGTCAATCTTGGCCTGGGTCGGCAACTCCGCCGCTTGATCGGTCGCCACCGGAGTCAATAGGCCGGCGGCGATCTGGATATCGCGCAGGCTGAATCGCCCCAGGGCGCGCGAAGCCACCAGTGGCGTCTCCCGCAAGGCCCGCAGGGTGGTTTCCGGATCGCACAACGCCACGATGGTATTGACCCGCAGGGTCGGATCGTTGTCGTCCTCGGGATCGAGTTGCGGGTAAACATGGTCCCAGTAACGCTCGATCAGACCGTCCACCAGCGCCAAACCGTCGGCGAAGCCGGCCAGACCATCGACGTGCAGCAAAGCGCGGGTCAGATACACCGCCACCCGCAAATCCCGGGTGCGCTCCCACGCGGTCAGCGCCAGTTTTCTGACGCCGCGCCAGTCGGGCGGCTCGACTGGAATGATGGTATCGCCGTATTGGCGTTCCGGCGTTTCCTGCGCCAGTTTCTCCATTTCGGCGAAGGCCGGGTCGTATTCGAGATCCTCGCCGCAGGGGACGGCGGCGGCGATTTCGCCGAGCAGTTCCTCGATGTCAATCACGCTCATCGCTTGCACGCCTGGTTCGGTTGTGGCCATTGGGTCGAAGTATAGCCCCGCTTGGCGCGATTGCGCGGGCGGTATAGACTGCGTCGTGAATAACCTGATGCCTCCGGTTTGATGACTACGCACCGGCGCGCAAAGCGGCTTCCCTGTCAACGGACATCGCGTCATGCCCCTGAAATTGACCATCACCAGCTTTCAGCGGCTCTCTCCTGGTCAGGAAACCACCAAGACCCTCGACCGCGGCTCCCTCAGCATCGGCCGCGCGGCGCAGAACGGCTGGATCCTGCAGGATCCGGAGCGCATCCTATCCAGCAATCACTGCGTCGTCCATCACCAGGATGGCGGCTATTTTCTCACCGACACCAGCACCAACGGCACCTTCCTCAACGACTCCGAACAGCGTATTCCGCGCAACCAGACGATCCGGCTCAAGGACGGCGACCACTTCGTCCTGGGCGAGTACGAAATCGAAGCGAGCCTGATCCCCGGCGCGGCGGAGTTGGCGGAAACCGAGCAGGAAGGTCCCCTCACCGACGTCGTGCTGGCGCCGCGCGGCCTGCCCGCCGCCGGCGTGGCCAGCCTGGGCGGCGGTCCATCCGCCCCGGGCCAGCCGTCCTTCGCCGACCTGCTTGCCGAGGAACCCGATCACCTGAACCTTCAACCTCCGGTTGGACGTTCCGCCAAAGGCGCCGTGGCCACCGAGCCGTCACCCGATCTGCTCACGCCGGATCGGGCCTTTTTCGAACCGCCGGAACTCGCGACCGAAGCCCCGCCCACGCCGCCGGTTCCGGAACCGGCGCCGGACGAGATTCTTCCCCCGGCTCCGCCCCGCGCTGGGCCCGAATCCCCTCTCCCAGCGATTCCCGACATCCTCCCAGCGCCGGTCGCCGAAACCGCCGAGACGCTCATTCCCGA
>WBUJ01000206.1 GCA_008933795.1 Candidatus Contendibacter sp.
GCCCGATTCCGCCCCGGCACCCGCCGTCTCGAACGAACCGACCGGCCCGGTCGAAGCCGTTTATTGTCCGCCGACCGTCAGCCCCTGCACCCATTTGGCCAACTCGTATCGGATTCGCCATTACTACCAAGGTCGAATTTGGTACGCGCTGGGAACTGGCTGGATCCTGTGGACCGGCAAATTTTGGCAACCTGACCCGACTAACGAAGGTGCGATTGCTATTGGTTTTGTCGGTGGTTTATCGCAGAAAATCGCTGAGGAAGCAGCAGCGACCTTGCAACGCACCACCGGCGAAAGCGATAGCGATCGTCGCACCGCCCTTATGAGGCAAGCGGAAGCACTAACCAAATGGGCGATTCAGTCCGAACACGAGCGCGTTATCGCCTCGGGTTTGAATTTGGCAAAACACGCTCTGCTGATCGAACACAGCGCCTTGGACGCCGATCCGTGGCTGTTTAACGTCCAAAATGGAACGGTTGATTTACGTACTGGACAGCTACACCCGCACAAATCCACCGATCTGATCACTCATATCGCGCCCGTGACTTATGATTCGGCGGCGACTTGCCCAACATTCGAGCGATTCATCTCCGAAGTTTTCGCCGGCGACACCGGAATGGTGGCTTTCATTCAACGCGCGGTTGGCTGGTCATTAACCGGCGTTATCGAGGAACGCACCTTGTTCTTCCTCTACGGTGCTTCCGGTTGGAACGGCAAGAGCACGCTCGTGGAAACGATTATGGCGTTGCTGGGCGAATATGGAGACCGGAACTTTGGCTACGCTCGCAAGGTTCCAGCCGAAACCTTCATGAAATCTCGCAACATAGACGACAATGAACGAAAGACGGTTCCCCTATCGGGCACGCGCTTCGTTTCCACCAGCGAACTCAGTAAGGAACACCGACTCAACGAACAGTTGATCAAGGACATCACTGGCGGCGACACGTTGACCGCCAAACGCCTTTACCATGAATCCTTCAGCTTCAAACCTCAATTCAAGCCCTGGATGTACGGTAACCACAAGCCGGAAATCCGAGGCACCGATAACGCCATATGGAGTCGGGTCAAGCTGGTTCCGTTCGAAGTGAGTTTCGAAGGGCGCGCCGACGGCAAGCTCAAAACCAAGTTACTGGCCGAATTGCCTGGCATCCTGAACTGGGCAATCAAAGGCTGCCTCGACTGGCAGCGCCATGGACTACAGCCGCCAGCCAAGGTGCAAGCTGCTACCCAGGCCTACCGCAAGGAAATGGATGTCATCGCCGCGTTTTTCGCCGATTGTTGCGTACTCCATCGGGAGGCACGGGTATCGGCCAGTGCCCTGTACCAAGCTTATCAACGCTGGTGCGAGCAATCCGGTGAGTATGCCGAAAAACAGCGAAATTTTGGAATTCGCCTTACAGAACATGGTGTTGAACGATATTTGGGAGCAAAAGGCTATTCATGGTGGAGAGGGATAGGACTACGGGCTGAGGTTGATGATGTTGATGATGTTGACCAAAAAACGGAAAAGTCTCTATAGCACGCTCTTCCGGGAGACTTTCCGGATTCTTCATCAACATCGTCAACATCATCAACCCAGCTAGGAAAAAGATGTGTTTTCATCATGACTTTTATTTTCGCTTGATTTTGGCATGAAATTTAATAGCTAAATATCAAAAAGTTAATTATCAAGCGCTGAATTTTGGCAATAGCATACATCCTGCTATTTTCGAGTTAGGACTACGGGCTGAGGTTGATGATGTTGACGATGTTGACCAAAAAACGGAAAAGTCCCTATAGCACACTCTCTCGGGGGACTTTCCGGATTCTTCATCAACATCGTCAACATCATCAACCCAGATCTAGGAAAAAGATGTGTTTTCATCATGACTTTTATTTTCGCTTGATTTTGGCATGAAATTTAATAAATTAATAAATTAATAAATATCAAAAACTTAATGATTAGATACTAAATTCTAATAATAGCATACATCCTGCTATTTTGGAGGTATGATGCGCTTCACCATCAGTACCGCTTGTAGCTCGTGGAGAATCGAGTGTGCGCATATTAGTTTTGGCCCAAAACAAAGGGGGCGTTGGCAAAACGTCCATCAGCCGGATTCTGTCCGAATATTTCGCTAGGCAGGGTTATCACGTTCTTGGACTGGACCTCGATCCCCAATGTAACTACTCGCGGCGATTCCTGGTCATGGACTATGACCCCGCCGATCCCGACGGTGTCTACCCCGCGATTCATCCCGCGTACCTGCCCCAGGAACATGGTGAGTGGGACGGGCGCAGCTCGACTGCGGATATCTTCACCCACCATCCCACCGTGCCCTATCCGTCATGGGTGGACAACCTGGAGGTGTTGCCGGGACACGGCGAGCGGTTGCGTCAGTTGGAATCTCAGGCTCGCAATGATGCGCAGACGATGTCCCAAGCACTAAAGACGTTTCTCGAGCGAGATGACCTGCGCGCGCACTACGACCTGGTTATCATGGATACCTCGCCTTCCAAGGATGCGTTGGCCCGCAGCGCCATGGCGGCAGCCACACATCTCCTCATCCCCACCCTGCTGGAGACCCAGAGCACCGAAGGTTTGGTAGGAATGTTGGCCTTTTGGCGGCAAGTCAACCGTTCGCGGACCGCGCCATTGGAAATTGTTGGAATCCTTCCCAACCGGGTCAGGCCGGTGGGACTCCATGAAGGTTTGCTGGAGGGTCTTAAGGGGCATCCCGGTACGGGCAGATTCATCACTCCGGTTACCCTGGCGGACCGGATCGCTTTCGCGGAGTCCGACCATACCGACGCCAAGCCAAAATCCATTTTCGATTTACCGAAATCCAACAAGGCCCGCCTGGAAGCCGAAGCGATAGGCCGCTACGTTCATGGAAAGCTATTTGCCTAGGAAATCGCCATGGTGAAAAAGAAGACGTTTGGACTACCCGCCGGACTGCCTCTGGCGGATATCGTCAAGGAAGGAGAAGCGGAAGCGGGCTCCTTCGTCATGGAAATTTTGCCCATCGCCCGCATTGAACCAGACCCTGACAATCCACGGCGCCTGGGCCTCAATCCCGCCAACCCGCGCGAGTTGGATGCAACCGACCCGCTTTACCCACGCAGGAAGACGGCGCTCAACGGTATCGAAGAACTGGCGATCAACATTGCCCGCTTCAAGGTGCAACAGCCCATCAAGGTGTACCGGCACGACAAGGGATATCGCATCGTGTTTGGGGAGCGCCGTTATCTGGCTTCCATCCTGGCGGGTGAAAAAACGATTCCAGCCTGGGTGTTGCCGGAGCGGCCGAAATTCCTGAGGACTTTACAATTTTCCGAAAACGAGCATCACGACAAGCTGGATGCCTGGGAGCGGTTGGAAAGCGTGAGGTCGGTGGCGGATGAATTTGAATCCTATGGCGAGGAAGAGATCCGCTCCGCCACGACGTTGGCCGAACTCACCGGTCTCAAGCTATCGATGGCCAATAATTATTTCGATCTGATCCAGGGGCCAGACGACGTGCGCGAAGCATTACAGTCCCGCACGATTACGAACATACAATTAGCGGCCGAGATTGCCCGAGAGCCCGATTCGGCCAAACGGCAGGCCGCATTGAAGGCAGCCTGTTCGGGAGCAACATCGGACCGGATTAGGACTGTACTCAAGAAAGCCGTGGCAATGCCACGGTCCAGCAGTCGCGGCCGGCCGGCGAAGAACGTAACGCTGGGTAAAACAACCAATCCCGTGATCGTGCGCCGGATCGTCGAGGCGGTTCTGGGCGATGCGTATCAAGAAGCCATCGGCGGCGAGGTCCACTGGAATGACTTTAACAGCGTCACGGATGCCTGGAAGAAATTTCTGGCCTATCTTGAGTCTGTTGAAGGATCCGCAAATTGAAACGGGTTGCCTGTCGGATGCCGCTGGCCTTGAAAACCCTGCTCGGCCAAGCGGTCGCTGACGATGGTTATGGAGGAAAGGGAAAAAGTCTCTGGGTGCGGGAAGCCTTGACTCAGCTTTTCGAACACGATCCGGATTTGATGAATGTCGGAGTGGGAGACGACCTTGAAGTCAACGATGCCGAAGATGCGTTTTTCCTGAGCATGGAAAACGGGTTGGCTATCGATGCCGCAGTAGAAGTCATCCGTTCCCAGTACCCTCGAGCCGAAGGGATCCAGTCGGCAATCGTTCGAGCGGCAGTGCGTTATCGGTTACGCGAGAGGGGCAAAAAATAGCCACTGCTGCGGTCACCGCAGTAAATTCAAAAACGCTTTCAACCTGCTGTTTTATAAAAAATAAAAAGGGTTGGTATTTTTATCAAAAATCCAGGCGGAAACACCCCCGAGGGAATGATTCCCCCGGGGAAGTGCATCGGAAAGATACGGCAGAGGGTCAATTCCGTCCGGTGAACACCTTGTCGAGCAGGAAGGTCGCCGGTTCGGCGACCACTTCCCGCATACAGGCCAAGGTGCTCCAACCCGCCGGCTGCGCCAGTGGAGCCAGATCGGCGGCGTCACCTCCTTCGGTGTCATAATCCATTACCGCCACCCGCAGTTCGTCGGGCCGGTCAGCGACGACGTCCTGCACGAGACCGCCCTCGACCATCACCGCGACGCGGTTGGGGCGGGTCAGGAGATAAGCCAGTACTCCGCAACGAGGGCATTCGCCAGCCGGCATGATCCCGCCGGGCTCCACCCGTGACCAGAAATCGTAGATCGGTTGCGTCTCCTCCAGGGCGCCGGTCCAGCCGCAATCGTCGCAGGCGCAGAGGTCCCGCAGCTCTGCGGTAGCCGCTCCCCGGTGGCGGCGGCCGAGTGCGCGCGTCCAGCCAGCGGTGGGTGTACAGCCACTCGCCACCGGACTGGGAGACCAGCACCGCACTGCCACTTGCGCCACGACCGGTGCCCGCACGTCCAGAGCGCGTACCGGAACCGGTGCCAGCGGTGGGCGGTGGCGGATTTGCTCGATTGATCAGGGCCGATACCCCAATCGTTCCAGCACCCCCTCCAGAATCTCCAGGTTAGCGAACTCGACGATCAGTTGCCCCCGGCCGGCCGCGCCATGGCGGATCGTCACCGGCGTCCCGAGCTGTTCCGCCAGGTCGGTTTCCAGCCGGACGAGGTCGGGGTCCTGCGCCGGCGGCGCGGGCGCAATCCCGGTGCCGGCCCAAGCAGGGCCACGGCCCTGCTTGCCCGCTTTCGCCAAGGCTTCCACCTGGCGGGTGTTCAAGTTCTCCCGCGCGATCCGTCCCGCCAAGTCGATCTGGGCGCGCTCCGGCAGGCCGATCAGGGCGCGGGCCTTGCCGGTCTCCAAGGCGCCGGTCGCGACCTGTTGTTGGAGGCTCGGCGCCAGCCGCAGCAGCCGCAGCCGGTGCGAGGCCTCGGTGCGCGACAGTCCCATTTCGCGCCCGACGGCGGCGATGCTCCGACCGCGAGCCACTTCGGCCTGGATCGCGCGGGCTTCGGTGAGGGGATCGTGCGGAGCCTGGCCGGTGTCCAGCTCGACCAGGCGGCGGGCGTCCTCCTCGCTGAGGGAATCCTGCACGTGAACGGGCACGGTGGCCAGCTCCGCCCGTTGCGCCAGCAACCAGTGCCGCAGACCGGCGAGGATTTCGTAGCGGGGCGGGGTGG
>WBUJ01000207.1 GCA_008933795.1 Candidatus Contendibacter sp.
CGTCAACTGCCGGCGGTCGGCCGCCAGCCAGAACTCGCCCAGGTCGCGGTAGCCCTTGGCGAGTTTTTCCTGGACCCGCGCCTGGGCCTCCGATGCCGGGTCGCAACCCCGACAACGAATGGCCGGCGTATCCGCCTGGCGCAAGACCGCGCCGGTGCGGCCGTAGAAGGCGGTGAAGGTGTTTGGCGCGAGGCGCACCGGATACGCCCAGTCCTTCTCGGCGCCGTCCGGGTGGCGGTAGCGGTACAGATGCACCCGGAGGGCGGCCATGTCAGTCGCCCTCCCCGAACAGGCGCTGGACGATCCCGTGAATCGCCGCGGCCGTTTCCGGCTCGGCGCGGTGGGTCAGCGCCCGTTGCAGGGCGTGGTGCAGCGGCTGCGGCGCCCCCCGGAACTGCCAGGTCAGGTAGGCCCAGCGCACCAGGGTCCGGGTGGAGAAGGTCACCTCCACCGCCGCCGGCGCCTCGTCCGCGCCCTGGAACAGCCGGCGCACCTCGCCGGCCACCTCGATCATCTTGGCGACGATCTCCGGGGGCAGGCCGGGCGCCGCCTGGCCGACCAGCGCCGCTTCTTCCGCCGGTTCCGGGTAGTCGACCGCGACCACCCAGAACCGGTCCAGCAGGGCGGCGTTGAGCCGCTGGGTACCGGCGTACAGGCCGGTGGCGTCGCCCAGCCCGACGGTGTTGGCGGTGCAGATCAGGCCAAACCCCGGCGCCGGCGCCACCACTTCGCCGCCATTTTCGGCGATGACCAGCGGGCCGCCGTCGAGCAGGGTGTTGAACCCGGCCAGCTCGCCGGGATCGACCAGATCGGCTTCGTTGACCAGCAACCACCCGCCGCAGCGGGCGGCGGTGGTCAGCGGGCCGTCCTGGAACAGCACGTCGCCGCCGATGGCGGTGAGATGGCCGACCAGATCGGCCATCTCCAGCCGCCGCCGGGCGTTGACCTGCACCAGCGCCAGGTTCAGCCGCGCGGCGGTTTCCACCACCAGGCTGGACTTGCCGGCCCCCATCGGGCCGGTCAGCCACAGCCCGTCGTGGTGCTGGCCCCGGGCGATCCCCTGGTGCCAGGCCAGCAGGTCGGACAACAACGCCGGCCGGAACCGGTAGTCCGGGCGGCCCGGCGGGGTCAGCGGGCCGGGGTGCTCGTACCCCGGCACCCGCACAGCCGCCGGGGCCGGGATGCCGAAGGTCTGGTGGACGGGAAAGTCGGTCGTGAAAGGCGTCATCTCAGCGTCTCCTGAATCCTGAACCAGCGGGAGACGGCCGGCCGCGCACCCCCCTGGCGGGGGCGGCGGATGAACCGTCCCCCGGGGGGGTTAAAAACCTGAATCGGCGGCGCTACGCCGCCCGCCCGCGCCGGTGGTTCACCACCTGGCGGTGCGCGCGATGCACGAGCTGCTGGAACGCGGCGGGATCGAGGCGGGCGTCGTACACCGCCAGACAGGCCTGGAAACTCAGCGCGCCGGCCGGCCGGTTGAAGACCAGCGGCGCGTCCAGCCAGGCCAGAATGTCCGCCCGCTCGGCCGCCTCGGTGTGCGGGCTGGCCAGCAGGCGTAGATGGCGGAAGAGGACCCCGACGTGCAGGTCCTCCCACCCCTCGGCCAACCGTTCGAGCTCCCGGCGCCAGCGCGCGTACTCGGCCTGGGCTTTGATTCGGACGGGTGGTTGGCCGACGGGCGCCGGGCGGGTGGGTTTCGCCACCGGCGCCGGCGCGTCTTCGAACCACAAACCGGTTTGCATGGGCGCCTCCAAAAAATCGGGACGCGCCCGCTCCCTACCGGGAAGGGAACGCCCCGGTGGGGTTGCAATCAACGACCCCGCAGCACGCTGTGGGGTATGGGGTTACCCAAGAACGCAGCACGCTGCGGGGAATGGACCCGTAGAGATTCATCAAACGCGGGCGGTGCGGGCCCGGCTCCATCCGCGCCGGCCCGCCCGAGCGGGCTCAGGGCGCCGTGGCCGGCGGATCGCCGGCGAGCGTGATCACGCCATCAGGGTCGCCGTCCTGGCACCACCCCCGAAAGGCGCACAGCCCGCAGGGCGAGTTGTGCGCCATCAGCGACCGCTTCGGAAACCGGCCCCGGTCGATGTCCTCGGCCACCCACCCCACCTTTTGGGTGTAGGCGGCCAGGGCCTCGGCGCCGCGCCGCGCCACCGTGACCGGCGGGCAGACCTCGGGGCCTTTGCCCTTCGCCGTCACCTTGCGCTTGACCAGTTCCACCAGACCCAACCGGGTGACCGGCGGCAGCGCCAACCGTTCGGCGTGGGCGTCCAGCAGGAGTTGATAGCCGGTGAGTTGATCGGCCCCGGTCAGCCAGGCCGGGTCGGTCGGGCTGCTCGGGGTCTTGAGGTCCAGGCAGCCCAGCGCGCCGTCGGCGTCCAGCACGACCAGGTCGGGTTGGCCGACGAAGACCACGTCGGGCGCCAGGGGGACTTCCAGCTTGCGTTCCAGCACCGGCGCACCGTCCCCGGCCAGGGCGGGCAGCAGCCCGAACCCCGGCCAGGCCGCGGCGAATTGCGCCACCAACGCCCGTCCGGTCGCGGTCAGGGTGTCCGGCGACTGGGTGGCGGCGTAGTCGATGCCGCCCGCGTCCCGCGCCGTCTGCCAGGCGCGGTCGAACAGCGCGGCGGCATCGGGCGCCGGGCCGCGCAGCCAGCCGCGCAACCACGTTTCGAGCACCCCATGCACCACGCCGCCGAACACCAGGTTGGCGGCTTTGTGCCGGGGCCGCAGGCCCAGAACCTCGTCCAGGTAATACTGGTGCGGGCAGGTCTCGTACTTCAGGACCGCCGTGGGCGAGAGCCTCATGGCGCCCCTCCCGTGGCCGCGACCGCCACCGGTTGGCCGCCGCTGGTGAGCGGTTGGCCGTGCGTGGGCGCCACGCGGCGAACGCCCGGAGGCAACGGCAATACCTGGGGCGTCGTCACCGATGCCGCCGGTGGCGCGCCCGCCGGCCGCGGGCTGGCCGCCGCCAGCTCGGTGTAGTGCCGGATGGCGGCGTCGAACCCGGGTTCCGCTACGGGCATCCAGGTTTCGGGGCGGCCTCGACGGAGGAACACCGCCACCACGACCGGCGGATGGTCCAGGGGCGGCAACGCCGGTTTGAACTCCCACACCTGGCAGGCGCCGGTGGGGAACCGCGGGGACTGGAACCGGGCGATGGTCATCCCGCTCCCGGCGTGCCGGGCGATCTCCATGACGATCCGAAAAGCCGGCGACGGCGTGAGTTGGATCTGCATGATGCTCTCCTTCATCAGAATAGGGAGACGCACCCCGCCCCCTGGGGACGAGTACGTCCCCAGGGGGCGGCTGAAAAAGAACTCGTGCTATGCTGGACGGCATCCGCAACCGGAGGCCCGACAGGACGCACGATTTTCCCTACGATCGACGCGAGGCCGCGCCGGCCGGCGGCGACTTCGCGCGAAAAACTCAGGGGCGCTGCCCCGAACTGGACCGGACCTTCAGCGCCCTGCCGGGGTGGGAAGACGGTTCATCGTCCCGACCCGCCCATGGGGACTTGGCCCGGAGAAAGAACATGAGCGCTTACTTCCTGCTCGATCCCGCGACCGGCCGACTGCGGTTTACCGCGACCGGCCGCCAGGCGTTAGGTCCCCGCTTCGCGCGAGCGGGCATTCACCTCGAAACGCTCAAAACGCTGGCTCAAGCGCGCGCCGCCGCCGCCGAAGTTTCGCATCAGGAGATGCAGGCTCTCGCGGCAGAACTGAAAGGCCGCGATCCGGTGCTCGATGCGGTGATGGCCGAATTGCCGGAGTGGGGGGATTAGCGCTCGCCGAACAGCTCGCGCAGGGTGATCGCCTCGCGCACTTTTTGGAGTGCGATCCGGGCATTAGTCCCACACAACAACCCGCTGTCCACCATCGAATCCAATCGGTGTTCGATCGCTCGAAGCTGGCTGAGGGTGGCGGTCTCGCAGAATTTCTCGACTTTCCAAAGTTCCATGATGCACTCCTCAAAAAATGAGGGGATGCACCACGCCCCTGGGGGATGGTCGCATCCCCAAAGGGTTGTAAAAAAGCGCGGGCCGTCGTATGGCCCTGATCATTTCGTCACCGATCTGCGCTACGGCATCGCACCCGAACCCTTGGCGTCCCGGCGGGCAGCGCGCCAGCCATGACATCCTGCGCGCCATGACGCGGCAGTGGACGACCTGGAGCCGCCTAACGCCACGCCAAGGAACGCCTTCAAGGCGTCTTCGTCCGGGGACGGGTCGCCGGTTGCGCCCGGCGTTGCGCCCGGCGTTGCGCTCGACGCGCGTCGAGCGTCCGGTAGCAGATCGCGATCTGCCGTCGCCGATCCTGGTGCTGGTGCTGGCGCTGCGCCAAAGCCGGATCGGTCAGGGTCTCGCGCAGCGAGTTCGCCCTCTGACGAAGCTCCGCATCCCCGACTGACGCGAGGCTCGCGGCCAACGCAGCCTCGTCCACAGGAGGCGGGCTCGCTTCGGCGTCGAACCACCGCCGCCGCATCCGTATCTGGCCTCCCGACCACGGCAGCAGCGCGGCCAGCACCAACACCGACCACCCGCCAAAAGGCGTGGCACGGCCGAGAAAGGCGAATACGGACAAAATCGCCAGATTACGCACGAAGGCGCTATCCAGGACCTGGACCTGGCAGGCGCGGATCAGCGCTACCAGCAACGAGGCGGCGCCGGTCAGGATCGACTCCAGACCGGAGCCCAGGAGGGTCAGAACGGCTCGTCCGGCCGTCCAAGGACGAACCCGGGCGGCCGATAGGATCAGGCCGAGGACGAAAACAAGGGGAGTCAACAACATGGGCGTCTCCTGGGAACGCAGGGAACGCACCACGACCCCACCGGGGATGGGAACGTCCCCGGTCGGAGATGAAGAGTGACGATGGCCGAACCCCATGGCGTTCCAGCCCGAACGCACGGCAAGCGGCCCGTGTGGCGGATTTTACCGGGTGGCTCACACGCTACCCCGGGTAACTTCCTTGTGGTGAACGAACTCGCCGGGCGGGCGAGGCGGCGCGGGGTGTTGTTGTCGAAGGCCCCTCCCTCCGCTGACTTGTTTCTGTTGGATCAGGGAACCAACGTGAGCCCGGCAGGTTGATGTCGCGGACCGGGCGCCCCGCGCTGATTTTTTTCTGTTGGATCAGGGAACCAACTTGAAGTCCTTCGTTGAACAGACCGGACACTCTGCCCCCGGTGATTGGGATAGGTTCGGGGCAACCTATTCAAGCCATTTGACTATAGGGGCGACCGCAGAGAAGGTCAAGCCGGTGGGTCGTGAGGTCGTGAAGCGGGACTTTCGCGGTTAGGGAGCGCGGGGTTATACTTTTTTCCTATGCTATTGCTCTATAAGAGAAAAACGCCTATGTCCACGGTCACGGCCCCTGAAAATGGCCCAAGGGTCATCCCGGCCGCTCTCCGCCCGCCATGCTAGACCCGCTGCTCTCCTGGCGGCGCCGCGCTGGTGGCGGGGTGTTATGCCTACCTCGACATACCGCTGGCGCAGTGGGCGTACCGCCACCAGTTGCGCCAGTACGGCCTGTTCCACGGGTTGCAG
>WBUJ01000323.1 GCA_008933795.1 Candidatus Contendibacter sp.
CAGGTTGACCGGCGTGTAGCTGAACGCATGGACGGCGTCGCTGGGGAGGATTACCTGGGTGGGGTTGCCGTTGGCGTCATAGCCGAACTGGTAGGTAACGCCGCTGGGGAAGGTTTGCTCGGTCAGGCGGTCGTTGGCGTCGTAGCCGAAGGTGACGGTCTGCCCGGCGGTGTCGCGGCGCTCGATCAGGCGGTTGCCGGCGTCGTAATGGAAGGTCCAGAACTGGCTGCCCTGGCGGGCTTCGGTGAGCTGGCCCCTGGTATCGTAGGTGAAGGTGCGTGGCTCCAGGGCCGGGGTGGCGATGGTTTCCTGGTGAATCACCCGGCCCTGGGTATCCAGTTGGGTGAGGCGTCGGCGGCCCTCGGCGCTGGTGTCGGTGAAGGTGCGGTTGCCGGCGGTGTAGACCCGGGTGAAGGTGCGGCCGTTGATGGTCGCCGTGTCGGTCAGCGTTTCCAGGCTGAGCAGGTCATTGGAATCGTACAGAAGGACATCCCGGGTGGTGGTAATGGTTTCGGTCGGGCCGCCGGGGGTTTTGCGCACTCGCTGGACCACCCGCGGCGCCTGCATGCCGAAGCGTGGGTCGGGGCCGAACGTGGTGGTGACGATGACGCCGCTGGGGTAGGTGACGACCTGGGTACCGTCGGGATTGCTCAAGACTTTGGTGCGGGCGCCGTGTTCGTCGCTGTTGATCCGCCGCACCGCGCCGGTGGACAGATACAGGACCTGGTAGGTGCGGGTGCGGCCGAGGGCGGTGGTCAGGGTGGCGGTGTAGCCACTGCTGCTGTCGATGCGAGACAGGGTCTTGACGCCGCCGGCCGGGTCTTCGGCGCGGATGAGCAAGCCCAAGGCGTTGTAGGTGTAGCGAGAGACGCCGTTGCGGGCATCGGTGAAGGTTTGCAACAGACCGCCACTGGTGGAACTGAGTTGCGTGGTTTCGCCCGCCGGGTTGGTGACGCGGGCCAGCCAGCCGTTGGCGTCCACCGCTAACGTGGTGCGCTGGCCGCCGGAGGCAATGATCGCCGTGGGATTGCCCTTGCCGTCGCGTTGGACGGTGGTGACATTGCCATCGCCGTCGGTGATGGTGATGAGCCGTCCGGCGCTATCGTAGCCGAAGGTATAGAGCACGGCGCCGGTCAGCGTGTCGAGAGTGCTGAGGTGACGGCCTTCCGCGCTAAAGCGGTAAAGCTGGCGACCGTC
>WBUJ01000014.1 GCA_008933795.1 Candidatus Contendibacter sp.
ACAAATTTTATGGCCTGTACGTTACCGCACAGACGCAAACCGGAAGGGGTCATAGACTTTAATCCACAGTGTGGTGGTAGGTTATTGTGGACCCACACGGGAACCAGGATATGAGTCTCAACCTTAACCGTATGGAGTTGCACGATGTGTCACGCACGCCTCGATATGCACACCCCCAGTGATAGCCGGGTAGTTCTCAAGCTGGAGTTACAGCCGGAATACCCGCAGCAGCCCAGTCTGCTGCTGCGCGGCAACGGCGGCCAAAAGGAACAGCCGCTGAACTTCCTGGAACAAACCGATGGCTACGACTATTTCATCATCGAGCTGACCGAGCCCCAGCCGTTCGAATACGCCCTGCGGGTGACCACGCCCGGCCAGAGCCGGTGGATCACCCCCAAGGGCGAGGAACACGACCGGCTGCCGCACAACTGGTTTTGCTATCCACCGCAGGCGCGTGCGCCCTCGACCCCTGGCGAGGCGGCGGCGAACCCGGTCCCGTCGCCGATCCGTGATGCATCACCGCCGCGCCCGCTCTTTGAAACGCCGGCCTGGGTGCGCAACGCGGTCTTCTACCAAATCTTCGTCGAGCGCTTTGCCCGGGGCGAACCCGCCCGCGATCCGCTGGGCGTACAGCCGTGGGGCAGTCCACCGACCCACGGCAATTTCATGGGCGGCAACCTGCAAGGGATCATCGACCGCTTGGATTACCTGACCGATCTCGGCATCACGGCGCTGTATCTCACCCCCATTTTCCAGAGTCCCAGCAACCACAAATACGACACCCAGGATTATTTTACGGTGGACCCGCAGTTCGGGGATCTGGAGTTGCTGCGACGGTTGGTGGAGGCTTGTCACCAGCGCGGGCTCCACGTCGTGCTCGATGGCGTGTTCAACCACTGCTCCGACCAGAACCCGTTCTTCCTCGACGTCAAACGGCACGGGCCGCAATCGCGCTACTGGAACTGGTTCCACATCCGCGACTGGCCTTTCCCCGACCACTTCGGCAACCACGGCGAGGTGTTGCAGTGGTACGACTGTTGGTGGGGGTTTCATACCCTGCCGAAGCTCAACTACCACAACCCCGAGGTGGAAGCGTATTTCCTGAACGTCGCCACTTACTGGCTGTGCGAGGCCGGCATCGACGGCTGGCGACTGGACGTACCCAACGAGGTCATCCAGAGTTTCTGGCCGAAGTTCCGCCGCGCCGTCAAGGCCGTGAACCCCAACGCCTATATCGTCGGCGAAATCTGGGACGATGCGTCCCCGTGGCTGCAGGGCGATCAGTTCGACGCCGTCATGAACTACCGTTTCCAGAAAGCGCTCGTGGGTTATTTCGCCGAGGAGCGGATGGACGCCCACGCCTTCGATCACACCTTGCGCTATCTGTTGCAGGACTACCCCGAACCGGCCACCGCCGTGATGCTGAACCTGCTCGGCAGCCACGACACCGCGCGGCCCATGACCGTCGTCCATCGGCGCGACGGGGGGAACCACGCGCTCGAATCCCTGAAGCTGATGGCCGCCATGCAGTTCACCTGCACCGGCGCGCCGTGCATTTATTATGGCGACGAAATTGGCATGGAAGGCGACAAGGACCCCGATTGCCGCCGTTGTTATCCGTGGGATTGGGAGCAGCGGGTCGAGGAAAGCGGTCAGCGGGCCGAGTTGCTGGCCTATTACAAAAAGCTCATCGCCGTCCGCAAAGACAACCCGGCCCTCCGCCACGGCGGGTTCCGCACCCTGGAGGCGGACCCCCACCGCCAGTTCTACGCCTTCGAGCGCCACAGCCCGGACAACCGCTGCATCGTCGCCCTGAACCGCGGCGACCGCGACTACACGCTCCCGCTATCCCCCGATCTGCTCGCCACCGAACTGCTGAGCAACCGCCCCATCCGCAACGGCCAGGTGACCGTTCCGCCCCGTCAGGCCATCATCGTGAACCTGGCCGCTGTCGATGCGAAGGCGCTGGCCCGGCGCCTGTATTGGGGGGGACTCAATCAGACGGCCACCGCCCGCCAGCTCAACGAGCAGGGAATGCCGCATCCGGCTGGCCGGAAATGGCGACAGAAGGATGTTGCGGCCCTGGTGTAATGAGGGAAGCAGCGCGGTCAGCGTTCACCCCCTCCCTCCTTGCGGGGGAAGGTGGGGGTGTCCATGGTTACCTAGCGCACAGACAACCCCATCATCTCGTGCATAATGTCGAAAATAGTCGTCAGCGGGTTCCCAGAGATCAGAGGTAAGGAGTCACCGTGAACGAGACGAAGCGAGTAGACCCTCAACCGCTAGCCAAGATCGCCACCGGCATCGAGGGCTTTGATGATCTGAGCGGCGGCGGGTTGCCACGGAACCGCACGACGCTGGTGATGGGCGGTCCGGGATCGGGCAAAACCGTTTTCTCGCTGCAAGCCTTGGTCAACGCGGCGCGCCAGCGCGGCGAATCGGGGATTTTCGTCGCCTTTGAGGAGAGAGGTCGCGAGATCATGGCGAACGCCGCCACCTTCGATTGGGGTCTCCCCGCGCTGGCGGAAAAACAGCTCTATATCCTCGACGCCCATCTGTCGCCCACCGTCGTCCAGTCCGGCGAGTTCGACTTGAGCGGCATATTGGCCATCCTCAAGGCCAAGCAAGAAGCGATGCACGCCGGTTGGATCGTATTTGACGGCATTGATGTACTGCTGACGCTGTTGCGGGACCCGATTGTGGAAATGCGGGAAATCTATCGGATCCGGGACTGGCTGGCGGACAACGAGTTGACCGCCATCATCACGGCCAAGATGGATAGCCAGACCTCCGCGGTGGTGAACTACGGCTTCATGCAGTTCATGGTGGATTGCGTGATCCGCTTCGACCGGCGCCTGGAGTACGGAGTCCCGGCGCACCGACTCCAGGTCACCAAATATCGCGGTTCGGATTTTGCGTCCGGCGAATTTCCGCTCAGCTTCGGCCGCTCCGGCATCGAAGTGGCCGCCCCCGAACCGCCGGAAATCATTCACGAGGCTTCGACCGAACGGGTGTCCGCCGGCATCGAGCGTTTCGACGCCATGCTGGGGGGCGGCCTGTTCCGGGGCAGCAGCACGCTGATCACTGGCGCGCCGGGCACCTCCAAGACCACGCTGATCGGCAAGTTTGCCGAGACCGCCTGCCAGCGCGGCGAGCGCACCCTGTTCGTGAGCTTCGATGAAGGCGCCGATCAAATCATGCGCAATTTGTCTTCGGTGGGCATCGATCTCCAGGCGCACGTTCGATCCGGCCTGTTGCGGATGTATTCGGGCCGGACCGAAGCGCGCAGCGCGGAAGAGCATTTGATCAAGCTGCGCGCGTTGATCCGCGACCATCAACCGCGTTGCATGGTGATCGATCCCCTGTCCGCGATGGCCAAGGCCGGGGGGATCAGCGCGGCACGGGCGGTCGCCAACCGGCTCATCCACTTGATGAAAGATAGCAAAATCACCGTGGTGATCAGCGCCCTCATCGAGGGTAACGATCCTCAGACGGAAGCGACCGACCTCCAGATTTCGACCATTGCCGATACCTGGATTCATCTCTCGTATCTGGTGTGCAGCGGCGAACGCAACCGGGCGCTGACCATCGTCAAGTCGCGGGGAACCTGGCACTCCAACCAGGTGCGCGAACTGGTGCTGAGCGAAGCCGGCCCGATGCTGACGGACGTCTATTCTGCCGGGGGCGAGGTGCTGATGGGCACGCTGCGCTGGGAAAAGGAGGCTGAGGAGAACGCCCGACAGCGCCAGCGCCAGGCCGAGTTCGAGCACAAGCAACGCGAGCTGGAATTTGCCGAAGCGGACACGCGGGCCCGGATCAAAGCCCTGGAGCTGGATCTTCAGAGGCAGCAGGCCGAACTGGCGTTGTACACCCTGGACGGTGAAGCGCGAGTGTTGTCCTCGAGTGAAAGAGAGCACGAGTTGCGCCGGATGCGGGGCGCGGATCTGGTCACCCGCACCGAGCCGGCAGCTATTCCCTCGCGCGGCCCCGTGAAGCCTCGTGATGCTTCCGGTTCTGGAACCCGCAAGAAGGCCAGCCAGGGGGAATGAGATGCGCCGCAAGCAGATCGTCCAGCCATCCGATCCCGCCGCAGTTGCGACGGTGGTGATGCGGCTTTACGTGGCGGGCGGCGCGCCGAACTCGGTTCAGGCGATCGCCAATCTTGAGGCGATTTGTCAGCAGCACTTGAAAGGCAACTACCAGTTGGAAATTGTCGATGTGTTCGAGCAACCGCTTCGCGCCCTGGCTGATGGCGTGATCGTCACCCCCAGTCTCACCAAGCTGTCTCCGCTGCCCGCCGCGCAGGTCGTCGGCAACCTCAGCGATCAAAGCAAAGTGCTGCTCGCGCTCGGACTGCAAGGAAAAACCCCATGACCACCACACGTCCCGTATCGAAAGCCGAGTCCGCTCACCCGGAAGCCGAGGTCGCGTTTGCGGCTTTCATTCGGCGACTGGCCCACGATGCCGCGACGCTGCGGGCAATCAAATCGGGCAAGGTGGACGCTATTCTCGATCCCGCAAGCGGCCGCGCCATCCTGCTGCCGGAGGCCCGGGAGGCGTTGCGTCGGGGCGCGGCACCCGCCAACCAGATACTGGCGACTCTGCCCCGCGAGGAATATCAGCGCTTGCTGGCCGCCGGTCTCGAACCGGTCACGCTCGCGTTGGGTGAGGTACTCCACGAACCGGGGGAGTTGATTCGGCAGATCTACTTCCCCAACGAAAGCCTTCTAGTTTCTTTGGTGACCCGAATCCAGAACCACGGGGCTTTGGAGATCGCGCTGGTCGGTAGCGAAGGCATGGTCGGCCTGCCCGTGGCGCAGGGGATCGGCACGGCGTCCGTTCGCGCCGTGGCGCAGGGGACGGGCACGGCCCTGCGGATGGAAGCCGCGCGCTTTTGCGAAGCCCTCGGAACCTGCCTCGCCTTGCAACGCGCGCTACACCGCTATACCCATGCCCTGATCGCCCAGATTACGCAAACCGCCGCGTGCAACCGCTTCCATCAGGTGGAAGCGCGCCTGGCCCGCTGGCTGCTGATGGCGAGCGACCGACTCCAGTCGAACCTCATCCGTTTTACGCACGAATGGCTGGCGGACCTGCTGGGCGTGCGCCGGGTCGGAGTCACCGTGGCGGCCAGCGCCCTGCAGCAACAAAGGCTGATCCAGTACAGCCGCGGCAACATCACGATCTTGGATCGAGAAGGCCTCAAGGCCTCCGCATGCGAGTGTTACCAGAAAATCAAGGACATTTTCGATTGCGCGTAGAGTTGGTCGACGAATACCATTTTGGCCGAAAAACCAAACGCAGTCGGTACGATAGCGCACATAAATTGAATCCTCCAACTTGAAAAACAGAAGGCTGTGAAAGTCAAAAGTTGAAAAATTCCAAGGTCCCAAATAATCACTTGGTTATTTTTAAAAAATCGGTCCTGTAAATTTTACCGTGGTCCAACCTGTGAGGTAGGTGCGCTTAATAAATTTAATTTATAAAGATCAGTTTGTTAGGTGAAGTCGGCGATCCAGTCCCACACCGTGAGCCCTCGCCATCACGGGAAAATTTATAGGAGGACCTTTTTTAGGCTTCTCTAGCCGCCTTTTCTCGGTATGTCATCACGGATCGTAACGCTATGTACGCCAACGCACAGACTGAGCTTGATTTTCTAGCTAATCTTTCACTTGATACAACGTTTGATGAAGGGACGTGGGGGAATGATCTGAAGCTGATGCAGGAGGATGAGTGTCATGGCTAAATATTTCATTGGGTGGCTGCTGGGTGTTCCGGTGATTGTGCTGGTGATTATTTATCTCCTCATGAACTAAAACACCGCGCGATAAACTTCGGTATTCCCGCCGCGAGGAGTCTCGCGCACAAGCCGGATTCATTGAAGTGCAACATCAACCGTATTGATAAAGGAGAATGATCGTGGAGGTATCCGAAAGATTTACGACCCGTCCCAGCGAGCTGGGTGGCGCCAACCCTGCCAGCGCAGGAGTGCCCAACACGACCCACAAAGTGGCGTATGCCGCCGGTCCGGCCGTAGACCGCATGGCGTCCGGCGCCCATGAAGCGGTCGATAAGATCGCCGATGCAGCCAGTCAAGCGGCGGAAACGCTCGATGTGAAAGGCGAGCAACTGAAAGATCTTCAGGTGCGATGGCTGGAGAATAGCCGCGCTTACGTCCGCGACAACCCTGTCAAGGCGCTGGGGATCGCGCTCGTCGGCGGCTTCCTATTAAGTCGCCTGTTGAGTTCCCGCTAGAGACGGTCGCCCCGGCATGGACCCAACCACCGCAGTGGAGCAGACCGGTGGATCGCGGGCCGCTTCCAGCGACCCGGGCCATCGCGTGGGCTTGCCGAAAGAGGCCGCGTTGTTATGGTGCGAGCTGCGTGGACTCGCGCACGACCACCTGCAACTCGCCGCGCTGGAGACCCAACGGGCGGGCGAGAGCCTGGTGACCATGATCGCAGCGGGAATGATCGTAGCCGGCTTGCTGCTCAGTGCGTGGCTGGGGCTGATGGGCGCCTCCGTACTCGCGCTGACGAGCCGTGGAGTCCTGGCGAGTAGCAGCGCCCTGCTGCTGGCGGTCGCCGTCAATTTGGGGGTCGCGCTCGTGCTCTGTGGCGTGATCCGCCGCCGGAGTCATTATCTACAGTTCCCCGCCAACACCCGCAGTCTGCAGCCGGCGTCGTCGAAGCTCCCGGATACGGAGACGTCCTGATGGTCACCGACCTTCGCAGCCCCAGCCCACTCACCGCTTCTCTGACCGTTCAGATCAGCGAGGCCGAAGGTCGGCTCCAGAACCGGCGGCGATTAGTCCGGGTTCGCGGCGCTGCGCTGGGCCGGACGCTCCACCAACGGATAACGGCTCCAGCCATGTTGCTCTGGGCGGGCGGTCTGGGATTTATCGTGGGAGAACTCACCCAGCGCCCAACGCCCCAGTCACGGAGCACGGATCGTTCGCCTGACTCGGGTTATTCCTTCTTCGAGACCGCGCTGAATCTTATTCGGCTGGTTACTTGGGCGCGTACCTTATTCGCAGCGCTGCCTGTACGGGTACGCAGCCTTCCGCTCCATTGAAGGCGCCGGTTCAAACTCCAGACTGATCACAGGAAAATTTAAAGCAGGAATCATGCTGAGAGCAGCAATGAACTTTTATAATTAAACGTACTCTTAAATAATGAGAGGGAAAACACTCTCTCGTAAACGTGAGATAAAACGAAAGTCTACTGTTCGTCCTGACTCTCTATCCCAAGAACGGACGTTAAGATGCGTGGAATTTCATCCGGTTGTTCCCTGTTTTTTGAGTAGCTGAGTGTTTATGCGTACTGGTACGGTAAAATGGTTTAACGATGCAAAAGGATTCGGTTTCATTGCCCCGCAGGATGGCGGCGAAGATGTGTTTGTGCATCATTCTTCGATACAAGGCGCCGGCTTTAAAAGTCTGAGCGAAGGGCAGAGCGTTCAATTTGAATCGGAAAAAGGCCCGAAGGGGCAGTCTGCCAGCAGGGTAGAACCGGCTCATTGATCCCTTTCGTTCGGCTAGGATAACCAAAACCCCGCCATCTGGCGGGGTTTTGGTTGGGCGCCACCCTACTTTCCTAACGATACGGCACGGTCGGGAGGGGTGTAGCTTCGTCACCTATCGCTATTGATCCCACATCACGTCGCATTTCGCCGTTACGGAGGCTTCCAGCAACTCGATCAATGGTAAGGCGCGATGCGTTAAATTGACCGTGCGCTCGCCCGAGTCGTCGCCGTCTTGAGCGCTGTCCGATTCGTCATCGACCGTTGCTTTATGGGCCACTGCTTTATGGGCCGCGATGGCCTTTCTTAAGTGATCGAGCGCCATCGGAACCTCTTCAGCCAAGAGCGCGCCCGGCACGGTTCCGCTGTGTCCCATCAGTTTGAGCAGGTTGACTGCGATATCGCCGAACATCATGATATCGGCGTGCGCTTTGCTTCGAAAGGTCACGATCATCAAAACCTCCTCGGGGTAGTCTTTACCAGTAAGAATTAGCATACTACGCACTCATGAATGAGTATGTGCGCTAAAGCACAGACGCTTCCAGTAGGGTAATGGTAATTTTCACCTTCCATAATACCAGCAATGTGGGTTCAGGCTGCCGAACGAGGAGAAGCGAGATGACCAATCCCTGGCTGAAGAAGAACCCGTTCATGAGCCTCTGGTTGAGCGGGGTGAACGCTGTTACCGGCTCGATGCGCGGCCACGCCGCAGCGCAAGCCAAGCGTCAGGCTTCAGCCGCCAAGCGCCAGTCTGCGGCTGCGATGACGAAGGCTAAGAAGGACATCCTCAGTCTTTGGAGCGGCGCGCTGGCGCCTTTTCCGTCGGTGAAGAGTAAGAAGAAAAGCCGGTAGGCCTTCCCTAGGCCGGCACGGCTGGTCGCAGGCGCCTCAACGCGATGTGATTTTTTGCCACTGTGTTCGCTAGCGCACTGAACTATGCCTGACACGCGCCTATGCTGTGTGGGCCGAGTGCGACATACCGAGTCATACCGGTTTGTTCGCGGACGTCTCGCAGTCATCCGCGCCACGCTTTTCCACTTCCATCAGGATTCCCCATGAACCGTTCGATGTTGATGCTAGCGCTGCTCGCCACGCTTAGTTTGGCCGCTTGTGACAGACCCACCGTAGTCAATGTTCCCGCCACACCCGCCGCTGTACCCGGACCCGCGGGTCCGCCGGGCGCCACCGGCGATCCAGGTAGCAAGGGCGCCACCGGCAATACCGGCAACAAGGGCGAAACCGGCAAGTCCGGCGAGGGCGCCACGGTGATCGTGATGCCGCCCGCGCCTTCAGCGCCACCGAAATAAATCGACTCACTCACCACTTCGAGGAGAAGGCCATGAGCTTGGGAACCCTCTTGCTGATCGTTCTGATCCTGATGCTGATCGGCGTCATTCCAACTTGGCCGCACAGCCGAAGCTGGGGCTACGCGCCCAGTGGCGTGTTGGGATTGGTGGTGGTCATCATCATCGTGCTGTTGTTGCTGGGGCGGATTTGACGGGTTGTTCTTTCTCTGGTGCTCGGGGCGGGTGCGATCGCGCTCGAGCGCTCCGCTAATGGGCGTGGTCGTTTTGGCGCTCCGCCTCGCTGGGCTTGGCGTCTTCTGCCGGCGCGACGTTGCTGGCAGCTTTCGTCAACGGCATATTCATCGGCCAGCATGGCCGTGGAATCCCCACCACAGACGCAAGACTCGATGCGGGGGTAGCTGGCCCTTACCCCGATGGGTTCTCACCGCGTTCGGAATCAAACCCGTCGGTCCAGTCCAATGGAACTTTCAATCATTTTATCTCTATGGTGCAGTTGAGCCACTGAGCGGCGAGAATTTCTTTTTGGAATTTTCTCATTTAAATGCGGATAGTTTCCAGGTGTTTTTGAATGAATTCTCAAAAGCTTATCCCCATAGTCTCAACGTGATTCAATTAGACAATGGTCGATTTCATTCTGCTAAAAAACTAACGATCCCTGATAATGTCGTTTTGTTGTTCCAGCCGCCTTATAGCCCCGATGTGAACCCTATTGAACGAGTCTGGCAATTCATGAAAGATAAACTGTGCTGGATCAATCTAAAAACCCTGGATGAATTGTGTAAAAAAGTTGATGAAATTATTCAATCAATTCTCCCAAGTCAGGTGGCTTCTTTAACCAGTTTTGATTTTATCTTATCCGCACTAAAGTAGTAAAATCTATCGGTAATTTGTATTATAACTAATCTAGCCGTAAATTTTATAACCCGATGAAATATAAAGCGCGATTATTTATAAATTAAATGAAGATATATGGATTGCTTATCATGGCCAGGCATAAAGGCAACTTTTTCGTACCATAATGAGCGGGTAATCCTCCACCGGAGCAACCGCCCCATGTCGATGATCCGAGTCCCGTCCGCCTGGATGCGCGGCGGCACCAGCAAGGGCCTGTTCCTCGATCCCGCCGACCTGCCCACCGATCCGACGCGACGGGATGCCTTGTTGCTGCGCGCCCTCGGCAGCCCCGACCCCTATGGAACCCAGATGGACGGTCTGGGCGGGGCTACTTCCAGCACCAGCAAGGTGGCGTTGGTGTCCCGCTCGACCCGACCGGGCTTCGATCTGGACTACCGCTTCGGCGCGGTGGCGGTGGGCGAGGCGGTGATCGACTGGTCCGGCAATTGCGGCAATCTCAGCGCCGCGGTCGGCGTGTTCGGCTTGAACCGTGGCTTGGTCGCCGCGCCCGCCGACGGCATCGCCACGCTGCGCATCTGGCAAGCCAATCTCGGCCAGACCATCCTCGCGCACCTGCCGGTACATGACGGGCAAGCCGTGGAAGACGGCGATTTCCGTCTGGCCGGCGTCGCGTTTCCGGGCGCCGAGATCGTCCTCGATTTCCTCGATCCCGGCGGCGAAACCGCCCTGCTGCCCACCGGCCAGCCGACCGACCGGCTGGAAATACCGGAACTCGGCGTCATTGAGGCCAGCCTGATCAACGCCGGCAATCCCACGATTTTCGTCCGCGCCACCGATCTCGGCCTGACCGGTACGGAAAGTCCGGCCGATTTCAACCGGGATGCTACCCTGCTGGCTCGCTGCGAAGCGATTCGCGCCCATGGCGCGGTCGCCATGGGACTGGCCGCCCGCGCCGAGGACGCCACCGCCCATCGTCCTCACACCCCCAAGCTGGCTTTCGTCGCTCCGGCCCGCGACTATCGGGCCACCGACGGTTCCCCCGTCGCCGCGAGCGCCGTGGACCTCGTCGCCCGCATCCTGTCCATGGGCAAACCGCATCACGCCTTTACCGCCACCGGCGCGGTGGCCCTGGCGGTAGCGGCGATGTTGCCCGGCAGTTTGGCGCGGAACGCTCTGGGCGCTCCCCTTGTCGCCGGGTCGGAAGTCCGGATCGGCCACGCGGCCGGGGTGATGGCGGTCGGCGCCACGGTGATGGTCGACCACGGCCGGTGGCGGGCGGAGAAGGTCATCCTGCGGCGCAGCGCCCGCCGGTTGATGGAGGGTTGGGTCTGGATACCCGATGACAGCCAAGCCGAACTTTCGGGAGGGTAACCACCATGTACTCATCCACCGCCAACATTCGCGCCCTGATGGCCGATTTTCACATCGCCGGCATGATGTTGCGTTACAGCAGCTTCATTCCCCGGCTTTACAACCTATGCCGGTCGCTCGGCTTCGAATCGGGCAAGATTATGCCCTCCCGGGCGTTCTGCTCGGACGAGAGCCAAGGCTATCCCATCATCCTGATCACCAAGCACTTTGGAGTATTCCCGTTCAATCATGGCCAGGTCGGCGGCATCGTGGCCACCGACCGCCACGCGCCCCACGCCGAGCACGGCCGGGACATGGTCATCATTCACGCCAGCCACGTGGGCTACGATCCGGAAAGCCGGATTTTTGGAACCTACCGCCGCCTGCAGAGCGAGGATCGGCATTTGACCGCTAATTGCGGCAAGATCGAAGCAGTGCTGCGCTGGTATCAGGACGAGTACGCCTTTGCCCGGGACAACATTCTGCTGGAACGTCAGGGGGAGAACTATCTCATCACCATCGACAACCAACTGCTGCGGGAGAATCGCGACGAGGGCCTGTTCCTGAACCTGGAGCGCTTGGCGACGCCGGCCGCCGGTAGCGAATTCCGTCCGGTGCATTGCCAAAGCACGGCCAAGAGCCTGCTCGCCGCGCCCGAGTTGCGGCGCCAGATGGAAAAGGCCGGCTGGACCGAGGGACGGCGCGAGCCGATCGGCGACCGCCTGCTGCCGGAATACTTTCGGTTCAAGCGCGACATCCAAGGCGACCTGGAGGGCCGCAGCCACCTGGAACAGAATCTGCTTGAGCCGATGGCCTGGATCGTGACCGCGCCGCATCCGCTGCTGACCGCCGCCCAGGTCAACACCCAGGTGGAATTCGACCGCACTTTCCGCACCATCGTCCGGGAACACGGCTACCAGGGCAAGCGGGTCCTGTATGTCTCCGGCCTCCATATCGACATCTCGCCCCAGGCCGGCCAGCGTTTCCCACTGACCAAGTTCGTGCCCTGGGCCGCCTTCGTGCAGCAGCCGGATGGCTCCCACGAAACCTGGGAGCAGCTCGAACTGCTGGCGCGGTTGCGGGAACAGCCCAGCACGAACCCCGACCAGATCGACCTGGAAGGCGTGATTCATCAGATGGAACAGACCGATGAAGTTCGCGTTGAGGCGTCCTGAACCGGTCGCCAAGGGGGCGGAGGGGTCAGGCGAAAGGCGCGAACGCCGGCGGATCGCAGTCCGGCAGCCCGACCTCCCGCAGGATCCGACTCCAAAGTTCGGGTAGGGTCAGGTCGAGCGTCTGACACGCCTCGTCCAGACTGACGTAATGGTGTCGCACCAGGAAACGGCTGGCGGCTGACTCGACGGCGTGTCGGTCGTTCAGGGGCAAATCCTCGAAGCGCATGGCGGGTCTCGGCTCGGTGAGTTGGACATCGTTCGCCATTTCATAGGACCCGTCCGAAGCTGTCCAGCGGCCATGCTCCCGCTCAATGCCGCGCCGCGTTCAACCAGTCCAGGACCTCATCCCACCAAGCCGCCGTCGGATGGGCCGGCCAACTGTTGTGGCCTGCTTCCGGAAAGATCCAGCGCCGTTTCGGCTCGCGCAGCCCCTCATACAGGCGCTGGCTATGCCGCGCCGGGATGATCTCGTCCCGTTCGGCGACCAGAATCGCCGCCGGTCCCGGATACTGGCTCAGGTTGTCCCGGTTGTCGTAGCGGTCGCGCAGCAACCAGCGCGCCGGCAGATACCAGTACAGGGCTTGCGCCAGATCCGGCAGGCTGTCCCAAGGCGTGATCAGCGCCACGCCGGCGACCGGCAACGCGCGGTCGGCCGCTACCGCCGCCGCCACGCCGGCCCCGAGCGATTCGCCCCAGAGCCATAGCGGGCCGCCGAATTCCGCAAGCGCCCGCCGGGCGGTTTCCCGGCCATCGGCCACGAAGGACGACTCGCCGAGTTCCCCGGCCCGCCCCCCGTAGCCCGGATACTCGGCCAGGATCGCCCGATAGCCCCGGCGTTCCAGCGCCGTCAGGTAGTAGCCCCGGTCGCGGGCGCTGCCGGCGTTGCCATGGAACACCACCACCGTGCCGCGCATCGGGGCGTGTTGATTCGAGCCGGCGCTGACATAACCCCGGAACGCAGGTCCGCTCCCCGCCGGCCAGATCGCCAGCATCGACCCATCCGCTAGGCGCAATTCGTCGGCCGGGGGCGGCGCGGGGTTGGGAAAATACAACATTCGCTTCTGGTTCAGGGCGATGATCCCGACCAACAGCAGATAACCGCCCACGATCAGGCAAAGTAGGATTCGCATCGAACGGACTCCATCGTCGTCGAGTCGTGTTGCCGGACGTCCAGCTCCGTTTCATCGCGCCGCCGGCTCCAGGCGGGCAATGACCCCCCCGCTGGAGTCCGTCAGCAGATAAAGATAACCATCGGGTCCATCGCGCACGTCGCGGATGCGGCCCAGCGATCCCTTCAACAGCCGTTCTTCCTTCACCGGCTTCTCGCCATCGAACCGTAGCCGCACCAGCATCTGGTCCTTGAGCGCGCCGACGAACAGGTCGCCGCGCCAGCGCGGAAACCGGTCGCCCTGGTAGAACGCCAAACCCGACGGCGCGATGGACGGGACCCAGACGTGCAGCGGCTGTTCCATGCCCGGCTTTCGAGTACCCTCGCCGATTTTGGTGCCGATGACGTACTCGACGCCGTAGGTGATGACCGGCCAACCGTAGTTGCGACCGGCGCGGATCACATTCACCTCGTCGCCGCCCTGGGGACCGTGTTCGTGCGTCCAGAGTTCGCCGGTGACCGGATGCCGCGCCGCGCCCTGCACGTTGCGATTGCCCAGCGAATAAATCTCCGGACGGGCGCCAGCCCGGTTCACGAACGGATTGTCGGCGGGAATCTGGCCGTCGTCGCGCAGCCGCACGATTTTGCCGGCCAAGTCGTCCAGTCTTTGCGCCCGCTCCATTTCGCCCCGGTCGCCCAGCGTGATGTAGAGATGGCCCTGCCGGTCGAACACCAGCCGCGAGCCGAAGTGTCGCCCGGCGCCGGACTTGGGTTGCTGGCGGAACAGCACTTTTACATCCTCCAGCCGGTGATCCACCAGCCGGCCGCGCGCCACTTCGGTGCCGATACCACCCTCGCCCCGCGCCGCGTAGGACAGGTACACCAGACCGTTCTCGGCGAACTGGGGATGCAGCGCCACATCCAGCAAGCCGCCCTGGCCTTGGGCGGCGATGGGCGGTAGACCCTCCACTGGTCGGGGGTCTAGGGTTCCATCGGCGGCCGCCAGGCGCAGCCGGCCCGGACGCTCGGTGACCAGAAAGCGGCCGTCGGGCAGGAACGCCAAGCTCCACGGATACTCGAGTCCACGGGTCACGATCACCACGCGAAAGTCATGCTCCTCGCTGGAAATCACCGGTTCGGCGGCGTGGCCGAGCGTGACAGCGCCGATCAAGACTGCGGCGGCAAAAAGTCGGGCGAAGGTCATGGGTCGATCTCCTCGTTGTTTCTCGCTCACTGCGGGAAGCCATTAAATCTAGCGAGACTTGGTATCATTCACCATCTATTTTGGATCATCAGACACAGAGAGAACGATGTGCGCTCCTACCAAATCGCCGTGATCGGCGCGGGAATTACCGGACTGACCCAAGCCTTGTGGTTACAGCGCCAAGGCCATCAGATCAGCCTGTTCGAGCGGGGCAGCGAACGCCTGGATCACCACTGTAGCCATGTTGGAGCCGGAATGCTGGCGCCTTACTGCGAATTGAGCGAGGCGGAAGATGAGGTGGCGCATTGGGGCGCAGCCGCGTTCCAATTGTGGCAAGCGGTCGCTCCGACCTTGGCGCAGCCGGTTCATATGACCTGCGAGGGAACGCTGGTGGTCGCCCATCATCGGGATCGGGCGGGGATGCAGCATCTGGCCGAGCGCGTCAACCATGCGGGTTTTGGCGCACACCTGCAATGGCTGCAACGTGATGCGTTACGCGAGTTGGAGCCGGAACTGGAAGGCCGCTTTGCGGAAGGGCTGTACTTCGCTCCCGAAGGCGAGATCGACCCGCGTTCGCTGTTGCCAGCTTTGGTCGAGACGCTGCGCCAGAATGGCGCACGGCTGAACTTTATGACTGAGGTGGAAGACTTGACACCGGGGGAGATTACCGTGCGGGGCGTGCGCCATGCCTTTGACTGGGTGCTGGATTGTCGGGGGCTGGCGGCGCGTGAGCAGATGAGCGATTTGCGCGGGGTGCGCGGCGAGATCATTACTTTACGCACCCGCGAGGTTCATTTGCGCCGCCCCATCCGAATGATGCACCCGCGCTATCCGCTGTATATCGTGCCGCGCCCTGACCATCGCTTTGTGGTCGGCGCGACCAGCCTGGAAAGCGACTCGCTGCGACCCGCCACCGTTCGCTCTACCTTGGAACTGCTGTCGGCGGCTTACGCTTTGCACCCGGCCTTTGCCGAAGCGGAAGTTGTCGAAATGAACACCCAGTGCCGACCGGCGTTGCCGGATCATCTGCCGCGCATCGTGCAACACGACACGCTGCTGCGAATCAATGGTTTGTACCGCCACGGCTACATGCTAAGCCCGTTGCTGGCGGAGACGGTCGCGGCGTTTATCGGTGAGCAGCCCCGCCCGGCGGCAACGGCAAAACTGTGGCAGTCTACCGGCCCTGCCATCGAAAGAGGACGCGCATGATCATTGAAGTCAATGGCGAGAAAAAACAATTGGATCAGCAACAGGTTCTGGCGGAGGCCATCACTCATTGGGGTTATGAATGCGCGTTGATTGCGGTGGCGCACAATGATGAATTCGTGCCGCGCAGTCGCTATACCGCGATTCAGCTTCAGGACGGGGATCGCCTGGAAATTGTCGCCCCGATGCAAGGAGGTTGATGATGACTGCGCCGAATTGGGAAATCGGTGGCCGCGCGCTGGGTTCGCGGCTGCTGCTGGGGACGGCCCGCTATCCGTCGCTAGCGGTGTTGCAACAGGCGATCCACGCCTCGGGCGCCGCCATCGTAACGGTCTCGCTGCGGCGGGAATCGGCCTCGGGTCGCGCTGGAAGCCAGTTCTGGAGGACCATTAAGGAATTGGGCGTCCAGGTGTTGCCGAATACCGCTGGCTGCAAAACCGTGAAGGAAGCGGTGACGACGGCGGAAATGGCGCGGGAAGTGTTCGAGACGCCGTGGCTGAAACTGGAAGTGATCGGCGACGATTACACCTTGCAACCGCATCCGTTCCTGTTGGTTGAAGCGGCAGAAGCACTGTGCCGGCGCGGCTTTGAGGTGTTCCCGTACACCACTGAGGATTTAGTGGTCGCCGAGCGGCTGATTCAAGCCGGCTGCAAGATTCTGATGCCGTGGGGCGCGCCGATTGGATCGGGACAGGGCTTGAATAATCCCTATGCGTTGCGAACCTTGCGCGCCCGTTACCCCGAAATCTCGCTAATCGTCGATGCCGGCATCGGCAAACCTTCCCATGCGATCCAGGCGATGGAGATGGGCTACGACGGGGTGTTGGTCAACACTGCGGTGGCTCGCGCCACCGATCCGGTGCAAATGGGACGCGCGTTCGGGCTGGCGGTTGCAGCCGGACGGTTGGCTTACCTCGCCGGCGCGATGCTGACTCAAGAAATGGCGGAACCGAGCACGCCGGTCACCGGAACTCCGTTCTGGCACTCGGCGCCACCGGAACCCACAAAATGAAAACGGCAGGCATTTATGGGTTTTATCCGGTGGTGGACGATGTCCGTTGGCTGCGGCGTTTCCTGCCCTTGGGAGTGCGAACGGTTCAACTACGGATCAAGGAGCAGTCCACGTCCGCCGTTCAGCGCCAGATTCGCGAGGCGCTGGCCATTGCCGCCGACTACGACGACTGCCAGATGATCATCAACGATTATTGGCGGGAAGCGATCACTCTGGGCGCAAACTGGCTGCACCTGGGGCAGGACGATCTGGCGGGCGCGGATCGGGCGGCGATCCGCGCAGCGGGGATCAAGCTGGGGATCAGCACCCACAGCCCTAAAGAGTTGGCGAACGCCTTGGATGCGAAGCCCAATTACCTGGCGCTGGGACCGATTTACGAGACGACCTTGAAAAAGATGCCCTGGTCGCCCCAAGGTTTGGCCCGCATCGGCGAGTGGAAAGCCCGCTGTAGCGTTCCGCTGGTGGCGATTGGCGGGATCACGCTGGAGCGCGCGCAAGCCGTGCGGGCGGCGGGCGCGGACGCCATCGCGGTCGTCTCTGATGTGCTCAGCGCTTCCCATCCTGAGGACCGTGCGCGCGCCTGGCTGGATTTGTTTGGCGAAGCGGCGGCGCTTGCCCAAATCGGATAGAGGAACTCTGGGATGATCAGTTCTACCGATACACCGCTCCCGCTGAGCAGCGCTGAGCAACTGCGTTACGCTCGTCACTTGAGCCTGCCAGAAATCGGGCTGGGCGGCCAACAGAAGTTGTGGCAAGCGAGCGTTCTGGTGATCGGCGCGGGTGGTTTGGGTGCGCCCGCCTTGCTGTATCTCGCAGCGGCGGGCGTAGGCCATCTGGGGATCATTGACCCGGATCGCGTGGAACTCAGCAATCTCCAGCGGCAAATTTTGTACGCCACCGCCACCTGTGGCGGCGCCAAAGTCGAAGCCGCTCGCGACCGCTTACACGCCCTTAATCCACATCTTCAGATCGATATCTACCCCGAAGCCTTCACACTCGCCAACGCCGACCGGCTGATTGCCGCATATGACGTGATCATCGAAGGCTCCGATCAGTTTGCTACCAAGTATCTGGTAAACGATGCCTGTGTGCTGGCGGGCAAGCCGTACATCGGCGCCAGTATCCATGCCTTTTCGGGGATGCTGGCGGTCTACGCTGCACCTGAAGGCCCCTGCTATCGTTGTCTTTTCCCCGAGATTCCCGCCCCCGAAACCGTCCCAAGCTGTGCGCAAGCCGGTGTTTTGGGCACCGTGCCGGGGCTGTTTGGCGTCTTGCAGGCGCACGAGGCGCTGAAGCTGATCCTGGGAATCGGCGAGCCGCTGATCGGCGCGCTGCTTAAAATTGACTTGTTGACGATGCGCTTTCAACGTCTGCGGTTGCCGCGTGATCCGGGTTGCCCGCTGTGCGGCGAGTCGCCCACGATCCGCACGCTGGCCGAGGCCCCATGCGTCTGCGCCACTCCCGCAAACCGGCCCGACGACGCTCTGCCCTGGCTCAGCGTGGAGGCCAGCCAACAGCGCCCGGCCTTGCGCTGGGTGGATGTCCGCACCTCGGCTGAATTTGCCGCTGGCCATGTTCCTGGAGCGATCCATGCGCCGCTGGATCAGATTGAAGACTGGGCCGCTCATCTGGGGCCACACGATGATCTGTTGCTCTATTGCCAGCAGGGTGGGCGAACGGTGCAAGCCTATCAGCGGCTCCAGGGCGAGCTGCAAGGGCGGGTTTCGCTACTCCAGGGCGGCTATGAGGCCTGGTTGAAGGACACGGGTGCGCAGACTTCGGCGACATGAATCGTGGTGAACAGGCTATAAGCCAGCCTCACGCTGCGAACCCTCGCCATCATAGGAAAATTTACACGAGGAAATTCATCCGTCTTTCTCACAAAAAACCCCGACACGCATGCCGGGGAGGGATAGCGAATCGCGCAACGTGTGGCGCTACCGCAGATAAACCCCGTCCACCCCGATCTTGCCCAGCCCATCGAGCACGTAGATGCCGGCGGAGTTGCCGCGCACGTGGAAAGAGAGGTTGCCGCCGTTCGCGGCGATCTCGTGGCCGGTGACCGCATCGCGATAGACGCCGTTGCGGATGTTGCCGACATTTATCCCCTGATCGCCACCGATGGCCAGTCCCACCACGGCGTAGCTCTCGCCGTTGTTATGGTCGCGCACGAAACTCATGCCGCTGCCCCATTCGTGGATGTGGCTCATCGCCCCCTTTTGCAGGGCCGGAATGGCGCGGCGAATCTGGTTGAGCCGCTTGATGTGCTGGTAGAGCGGATGACTCTGGGTTGCGGCGATGCGTTCATCGGTCAGATGGTCGCCGAAGTAGGCGCGGCCGGTTTGATCCAGCGTGTCGTCGTTGCCGATCACGTCCTGCGGCGCGCCCTTCATGAACTCGATCTCCTCGCCATAGTACAGGCAGGGGATGCCGCGCACGGTCCACAGCAGGTTGTAGGCCGCCGCCGCCATCCACTGCTCGCCCTTGAAACGGAACCGGAAATCGTTGTCCGGGCCGACGTCGTGGTTTTGCAGGAAGGTGACCAGGGTGCTGGCGTTGCCGTAGATCCAGTCCATCTCCAGCACCCGGGCCACCCCGTCATAGCTGCCCCGGCTGAGATTGTCGCGGAAGGTGGAAAACAGGCCGAAATCGAGCTGTGGAAAGCCGGAGTCGCCGCCGGAGTTCGGATCGCGCGGGTCGTGGCCCAGCCGGGTGTACCACCACGGGCGGATGAACGACGGCCCATTGTCGCCGCCGCCCAGATCGCCCCAGCCATAGCCCTTGACCAGGTTCTCGCCGAACACGAACAGCCCCGGTTTGTGCGCTTTCCAGGCGTTCACATATTCCAGCAGGTTGTCGCGCGGCACGTGCTTGACCGTGTCAATCCGCAGCGCGTCCACCCCCATGTCCAGATAGCGGTTGATGGAACCGATCAGGTAGTCCTTGACGTTCTGCCGGTCAGTGGCGAGGTTGATGCAATCGCCGGCGATGTGTTTCAACTGGACGGCGGCGCTTTCCCAGTCGCCGCCGCAGATGAAGCCGTGCTGCATGTACCAGTCGGGATCAAGCGTTTGGGCGTCGATGCCGAAAAAGCGGCCGGGGTTGTAGCCGGGCTTGGGCACGGTCTCGCCGGTTTTGGGATCGACCAGCGGAACCTTGCCTTCGGGGTCCATGGCGTGCCGCTCCTGATACCACTTCGGCGCGACCGGATTGTCGATGTCGTCGCGGTTCGGCCAAGCGTAGTTGCCGAGGTTGCCCTGGTACGGGCCGTGATTGACCCGGCCCGGTTCGGAGCCCTGCGGGACGTAATATTTGATCGGCAGATGGTCGATGTGGACCTTGCCGCGAATGCCGTACTGGCAGGAATGGTTGACCACCACGTCCTGGATGATCTTGATGCCACGCTGGTGCGCTTCGTCGATCAGGTCCTGATAGGTCGCGTCCGGCGATTCCAGCCGGGGATCGATGCGGGTCCAGTCGTAGGCGTGGTAGCCGTGGTAGTCGAGACCGCTGCGGTTCTCCACCGGCGGGGTGATCCAGATGGCGGTGAAGCCCAGATCGCGGAGGTAGTCGAGGCGCTGGATCAGGCCCTTGAAATCGCCGCGCCAATGCGGGTCTTCCGGCTGGCCGGTGGCGCGATTGAATTTGATGCGGTCGCGACAGAAAAAGTTGTTGCTCGGATCGCCGTCGTAGAAGCGGGTGGTGAGCAGAAAATAGATCGTCTCCTCGCGGAAATCGCCCAGCGGCCCGGCGGGATCGAGCGGTGTATGCGCGCTGGGCAGAGCTATTTGACTGGACGGAGATGATGAATGATGTGCGGCGGCGGCGCTGGCCTCGGCCGCTGCCTGGTTGTCGTGCCACTGGCCATTGGTGTAAAAGCCGCTGGCCTCGCGCCGCAGGTCGCCGGTTTGACAGCCCTGGTTGTCGTTGAATACCAAACTCGCGGCCTCGATGCCGGCAAATCGGTAGACGAACCAGCCATCTGCTTCCGCTATCATGGGTACGCCGGGCCAAGTGGAAGCTTGCGCGTCTGGCTGGGTGTTCCAGTAGTGGATATGAACGGTGTCGGCCCAGTAATCGGGTTTCTGGAAATGAATGACGAGATCGGGCATGGCCAGGGGTTCCGGGAACGATGGAAGATGGATAGCGAAAGTCTGTGAAGCATAGGCCAGAATTGAACCGGCAGCGGGGTGCGACGCGAATCTTCAACACCGGCAAAACGCTGTTCAGGAAGCACTGGCGCCATTCAGCGCGTGCGCCCGCATCACGAAGGCATTGACCGTTGTTAACGCCATTTGCGCCGCCCAGACATCGCCCAGGGGTTTGAGCCAGGGCGAGCGAAATTCGCAGTCGAGGGTAAAAGCGATGCGGCAGCCCCCTTCGGGCACGGGTACGGGCGCGAACAACCAACGGATGTCGAAACGGCGAAAGCTGCGATCCGCTGAAGTGACGGTAATGGAATGCGGTGGGTTCAATACGGTGCGGCTGCGAAACCGATACGCGAGCAGCCCCAGCGCCAGGACCTGCTCGGTTTCGTAGGCGTCGGCGGCGCGGCGGACGATCCGCGCCTCGCGCATCAGCGGCAAGAACTCGGGATAGCGCTCCACGTCGGCGACAAGGTCGAACATCCGCTGGGGAGCGATGGTCACCACGCGGCTTTCGTGGTGATGGGATGCCTTGGCCATTGCGCTTTACTCTTTATCGTTATCGCGACAAGACGGGGTAATGATCCCATTGTACACGTTCGCGTCCTCTCTCCGAACGTTATCGATGCCGGGCTCGAATTGCCAATCGCCTCCCCCGTCTTGCCGGGGACTTGGTCTTGTGGGAACGCTGGAGAACCATGGAACCGCTGGGGAAACCATGCGGCGCAAAACCTGGCCCGCCGGCGCCCGTCAAGCAATCGGTTGACGCCCTTGGTAGAGTGGTTCAATGTAAACTCCCAATACCCAGATTTTGCAACTTTGCGTAAAATTTTGGGCGTCAGCGATAGTGGGCGTCGGTAAAGCGAGGAAAGAAGACCATGAAAGTACGTGTTTACTCCTCCGAAATGGCTCATGGTCTGTTCGTCGTTATACCGGCTTCGACCGATCCCGCCTCGCTTCCAGCAGGGGTGAAGCGCCTCCTAAACGAGAACTCTTGGGTCAAGGAATTCGAGCTGTCGGCTGACAGGCCCACCATCGGCCTCGATGTCAATAAAGCGCTCGGCGACATCGAGGCGAAGGGTCATCACGTTACCAAACCGCAATTTCTTCTCGAGGAATAATGGAATTGCCCAACGCGGAGATACCGAGGCCCAAGACGTCGTGGAGATCGCGCCCGGCGAGCCGGGGGGGCAGGACGCGAGTGGTCCAATACTCGGTAATTCCAGCCAGGGCGGCGCGTTGTCTCGAACCGACGCTGGCGTGAACGAGACGGCGGCCCTGTTGCAGGATGGCTATCTCCCGCGCCTGCCGCGCGGTCATGGCGCCGCGCAACTGGGCGTGGCGGATTCGGATCGTGGCGCTCATCTCATTCCCTCCCAAGCAAGTCATCTCCCGTGGGTAAAGGATGGCCCGGCGGGCAACGCCGGGCGATTCAGAGTTAAATAAGCATGATATGTGCCATATCACTGGCCCATTTAATCAAGACAGGATCTTCACCTCGGGACCAAAATCCCCGCTGCGTCCGGCCGATGACCCATCTTGCCGGGAACTCGGGACCGGTTTTCGCGTACAGTAAAATATGACCAAGAAAATCATCCTCACGATTGTTGGCCTGCTGATCCTCGTGGGATCGCTAGCCGGACTCAAGCTGTCTCAGTTCCAGACGATGATGGCGCAGGGCGCCCAGTTCACGCCGCCGCCGGAAACCGTCACCACCGCCGAGGTAAAACCGGATCGCTGGCAACCGACCCTGACCGCCATCGGTTCCGTCACCGCCGTCCAGGGCGTCATGGTTAGCGCCGAGATCTCGGGTACGGTCGAGAACATTGCGTTCGAATCGGGCGCGATCGCGAAAGCGGGCGAACTGCTGGTGGAACTCGACACCGCCATCGAACAGGCCCAACTGCGCTCGGCCGCCGCCAGCGCCGATCTGGCCCGCGCCAATCTGGATCGCGCCCGCACCATGCGCGCCAAGAACATGGTCTCCGCCGCCGATGCCGATGCCGCCGAGGCCCAGGCCAAGCAGACCCTCGCGCAGATGGACAACATCCGCGCCGCCATCGCCAAGAAGACCATCCGCGCGCCGTTCGCGGGCCGGCTCGGCATCCGCCAAGTCAATCTGGGCCAGTTTCTCGACAATGGCGCGGCCATCGTCACGCTCCAGTCGCTCGATCCGGTGTATGTGGACTTTGCGCTGCCCCAACGCTATCTCTCCCAACTCGGCGCGGGTATGGCCGTGCGGGTCGCCACCGACGCCTTTCCCCAGCAAACCTTCGAAGGCAAGATCACCGCCATCAGCCCCGAGGTGGACAGCGTGACCCGCAACGTCCGCCTGCAAGCCACCCTGGCGAATCCCGGCGGTCGCCTGCAACCCGGCATGTATGTCGAGGTCGCCGCCGTGCTGCCGAAAATCGAGCAGGTGTTGCTGATCCCCGCCACGGCGGTGCTGTATGCGCCCTATGGCGACTCCGTGTTTGTCATCGAGGATAAAAAGGACGAGAAAACCGGTGCGGTCGGCAAGGTGCTGAACCAGAAATTCGTGCGGCTCGGTCCGGCCCGCGGCGATTTCGTGGTGGTGGCCTCCGGGATCGAGGCCGGGCAAACCCTGGTCAGCACCGGCGTGTTCAAGCTCCGCAACGGCATGAGCGTGGTGGTCAATAACGCGCTGGCGCCCCAACCCCAGCTCGCGCCCACGCCGGCGAATTCCTGACCTCTTCATGAAATCCTTCACCGATCTGTTCATCAGCCGGCCGGTGCTGGCCATCGTGGTCAACCTGGTGATCATCATCGCCGGCATCCAGGCCATCTTCACCCTCAACGTCCGTCAGTACCCGCGCAGCGAAAACGCCAGCGTCACCGTCACCACCGCCTACATCGGCGCCAGCGCCAATCTGGTGCGCGGCTTCATCACCACGCCGCTGGAACGGGCCATCGCGGCGGCGGATGGCATCGAGTACCTGGAATCGCAGAGCGCGCAAGGGTTGTCCACCATTCGCGCCCGGTTGAAGCTGAACTACGACGCGACCAAGGCGCTGGCCGAAATCGGCTCCAAGGTGGACCAGGTGCGCGGCGACCTGCCGCCGGAAGCCGAGGTGCCGGTTCTCAACATCGAATCCGCCGACAGCGAGTTTGCTTCCGCCTACCTGAGTTTCAGCTCCAACGTTCTCCAGCAGAACGAAATCACCGACTACTTGGTGCGGGTGGTGCAACCGCGCCTCACCGCCATCGCCGGCGTGCAGCGCGCCGAGATTCTGGGCGCCCGCACCTTCGCCATGCGGGTCTGGCTCAAACCCGACCGGCTGGCCGCGCTCAACCTCAGCCCGGTCCAAATCCGCCAGGCGCTGGCCGCCAACAACGTGCTGGCCGCCGTCGGTCGCACCAAGGGCGCGCTGGTTCAAGTCAACCTCACCACGAACACGGATTTGCGTTCGGTCGAGGAATTCAAAAACCTGGTCATCCTGGAAAAGGGCAACACCTTGGTGCGGCTGCGGGATGTCGCGGAGGTCGTGCTCGGGGCCGAGGATTACGACGCCGAGGTGCGTTTTTCCGGGCAGACCGCCGTGTTCATGGGCATCTTTCCGCTGCCCAACGCCAACGCCATCGACGTGATCCGGCGGGTCCGCGCCGAAATGGCGCTGATCGAGAAGGAACTGCCGACCGGCTTGCAAACCTTCGTCGCCTACGACGCCACCAACTACATCAACAACGCCATCGTCGAAGTGGTGAAAACCCTGTCGGAAACCCTGTTGATCGTGGTGATCATCATCTTCCTGTTCCTGGGTTCGCTGCGCTCGGTGCTGGTGCCGGTCATCGCCATTCCCATTTCACTGATCGGCGGCATCTTCCTGATGCAATTGTTCGGTTTCACCATCAACCTGTTGACCCTGTTGGCCATCGTGTTGTCGGTCGGGCTGGTGGTGGACGACGCCATCGTGGTGGTGGAGAACGTCGAGCGCCATTTGCGCGAGGGCCAGACGCCGTTCGACGCCGCCATTCTCGGCGCCCGCGAACTGATCGGCCCGATCATCGCCATGACCGTGACCCTGATCGCGGTCTACGCGCCGATTGGCCTGCAAGGCGGCCTGACCGGCTCGCTGTTTCGCGAGTTCGCCTTCACCCTGGCGGGCGCGGTCACCATTTCCGGGATCGTGGCCCTCACCCTGTCGCCGATGATGTCGTCCAAACTGCTCAACGCCGAGGACGAGCAGCACTGGCTGCCGGCCCACATCAACGCCGCGTTCGACCGCTTGAAAAAGTTCTATGGCCACCTGCTCGACGGGGCGTTGAGCGCGCGCCCGGCGGTTTATCTGGCGTGGGGCGCGCTGGCGGTGCTGGTGGTCCCGATGTGGATGTTCTCGCCCGAGGAACTGGCGCCGAGCGAGGATCAGGGCGTGATCTTCGGTATCGTCGAAGCGTCGGCCAACTCTACCCTGGATCAGACCAGCACCTTCGCCGCCGCCGCCAACCAGGTGTTCCTGGGCGTGCCCGAAACCGAGTTCACCTTTCAGATCACCTTTCCCACCTCCGGTTTTGGCGGGATGGTGACCAAGCCCTGGAGCGAACGCGAGCGCACCGTCTTCGAAATCCTGCCGGAAGTGCAGCAGAAGCTGCAAGCCATCCCCGGCATCCAGATGTTCCCGGTGACGCCGCCGGCGCTGCCGGGCGGGGGTCAGTTCCCGGTGGAATTCATCATCGCCTCGACCGCCGACACCCGCGAAATCCTCGCCATCGTCCAGCAGCTTCAACTCAAGGCGATCAGCAGCGGGATGTTCGCCTTTCCGCCGCCGATCGATGTCAAGATCGACCAGCCGCAGGCGGAGGTGGTCATCGACCGCGACAAGGTCGCCGCCCTCGGTCTCAATCTCCAGCAAGTCGGCGCCGACCTCGCCGCCGCTGTGGGCGGCAATTTCGTCAACCGCTTCAACATCGCCGGGCGCAGCTACAAGGTCATCCCACAGGTGGAGCGGATCGACCGGCTCAATCCCGAGCAACTGGAACATCTCTATGTCACCGGCCCGAACGGCCAGCTCGTGCCGCTGGGGGCGGTCGCCACCTTGCGCCAGAGCACGCAGGCGCGCTCGCTCAACCGCTTCCAGCAACTCAACGCGGTCAAGCTCAGCGGCGTGGCTATCCGCCCCCTCGATCAGGCGCTGCGCTTCCTGGAGGATGAAGCCGCCAAGCTGCTGCCGCAGGGCTATGTGATCGACTACACCGGCGAGTCGCGCCAGTTGCGCCTCGAAGGCGGCAGCCGGTTCTTCGCCACCATGGGCCTGGCCATCATCCTGATCTTTCTGGTGCTGGCGGCGCAGTTCAACAGCTTCCGCGATCCGCTGATCATCCTGCTCGGCTCGGTGCCGCTGGCGCTGTTTGGGGCGCTGGTCTTCACCTTCCTGAAGATCCCCGATCCAAACACCCCGTTTCCGCTGACCGAGGGCTGGACCACCACGCTCAACATCTATTCCAAGGTCGGGCTGGTGACGCTGATCGGGCTGATTGCCAAGAACGGCATCTTGATCGTGGAGTTCGCCAACAAGCTTCAGCGGGGCGGTCTCGGCAAGCTGGCGGCGGTGCATGAAGCCGCGTTGATCCGGCTGCGGCCGATTCTGATGACCAGCGCCGCCACCATTGCCGGCCACCTGCCGCTGACCCTGGTGACCGGGGCCGGGGCCGCCGCCCGCAATTCCATCGGCTTGGTGCTGGTCGGCGGCATCGCCATCGGCACGCTGTTCACCCTTTTTGTCGTGCCGGCGTTGTACATGCTGCTGGCCAAAGACCATACCCACGACCGCGACGCCGAGCAGGCGGCGGCGGTGGTTCATGTTTGAGCGTGGAACGCCGGCCCGGCCAGAACCCGATACTCTTCCAGCCGCGCCCCAAACCGGTGCAGCTCGGCGGCGGACAATTCCCGCCCCCGCTGCTCCGGCGGCAGTTCCAGACTCAAGTGCAGGTAGCGCCCGCCGCGCTCGCACACCCGCGCCGCCAGGTGAATCGGCAGGGTGCCGATCACCCGGTCGCCGGGCTGGATGTTTTCGGGATCGAGATGGGCGATCGCCTGGTCTACGGCGACGCCCTCTCCGGCGGCCCAGTCCAGCGCGCCGGGATGACGGGAAACGAAGAAGGTGGTCATGGAATTAATGCGTCTCAATAGACGCCGGGAACCGGGGCGCCAAGCGACTATGGGCCATTTCCCCATTTCGATCAAAGAAATGCAGTTCTCCAGCCTGGTCGCACAACCAAAATTCCTGGGCGCCGCACGCAAAATAGAGTTCCCGCTTTTCCCACATCTCATCAGTCGTATGAGACGGCGACAGAATTTCCACCATGATCTCCGGTGCTTCCAGATATGGATTCGCCCGACGATGGCGCGTAAAAAACGCCGTACTGCCCCAGGCGACATCACTGACCTTGACGCCATCACCGGTTTGCACACTGCATTCCACTAACGGTTCACCATCTTCCAGCAATTTGGTCAGCCAGCGCACAATTCGGGCTTGATAAAGGCCATGCTGATTCGTGGCCGGACTCATGATGATTTGTCCCCGATGATTGGTTTCAACCTTAAACGGCATTTCCCGGAATAATGGACTATCACAGATTTCTTGCCAGTTCATTATGTGATCCTCAACGAGGCAACAACTTTTTAATCAAACGCCGCAACTCCTCCTGTAATAGCTTGGAGTCGCTTAAAGCACTTTCTACCTTATGCCTGATTTTTGAGTCATCCGGTCGTGTTCCATGGGCTAGCGCATTACGTAATCCTTTAAGCAAAAAATAATCACCAAATAGTAATTTTTTGCCACGCAATCCGCTTTGATACTCTTTACGCACTCTATCACGATCCTGGAAATCCCAAAACCGCTCCTTCTTATCATCAATCAGGCTGGTAACAAACCCCTCAAATGCATAAATAGTTGATCGAATATAATCGCTACGCCCCAGGTACTCTAAAGCCAGTTCCCGTTGCCAAGCCAGCAAATCCTGACCCTTATGCCAACGAATCCGTGTCTTCAACTGATCAGCGAACAAAGCCGACATGCCAGGCAGTCCAGAATCCAGCACGGCATCCAGGTTTCTTAGATCAGCGCGAGCCTCCCAGGCATTGGAGGTTCGTTCCCGAAACGCCGCTCGCCGCAAATAATTCGCCTGATGGGTGGATACGCCATCCTGCTCCATTAAATCAGCAAATGCTCCATAATCGCCATCTTTGTCAAAGGTGTTTAAAGCGCCAACCCACTCGGCGATGCGCAACAGACCCGCCAGGTTCATGACCGGCGTCAGGCCATTGCGGGTCATATCGAGCGCGCCATAGTAGAGGCCGCGCGCCTCGACGTTCTTCACCCGGCGCAGGTATAACGCGCTCATCTGCGCCAGCATCGGCAAATGCCGCAGGCCATGCGTTACATCCAGCGTCACCGCATCGCCCTCGGCAAGGTCCAAAGCCATCCGCTGCAAAATTTCCACCTGCTCCCCGGTATCCCGGCCATAGGGAATCAGGCGCAAGGTGACAGGGAGCCCAAGCCGTGCGCTCACCACGGTGGTCAGACCATCCAGTTCCTCTTGCGTGGTCCGGTCGGCATCGGCGGATTCCGTCAGCGCCAGCAGGGCTTCGTCATACTCTTGGCCGAGCCCCAGCGAGAACAGCAACACGTCCCACATGCTGCCAGTGGTGCCCAGAATCAGCAACCGATCCGGCTGGATCTGCTGGAGGAGGCCAAGACCGAAAAATTCGGTAGTTTGCTGCTGGCCAGGAGCAAATTCATAGGTGGCTTGGCGATAGCGCTTGCCTCGGTCGGGGTTGCCACGGCCGAGAAAGGAGACGAGGGTGTGGGTCAAGGAGTATCCCCTTTCAACTGAATAGTCATTTAACCCGCTGGAGAGACAAAATCGCGGCGCCGGCAAGCTTGCCGGTTCCACCGATCCAGGTCGGACCGGAAGCGCACGCCGGCAGTTACAAAAGTCGCCTGAACGATTTCCTCAGCGCTAAAATAGCTTGATGGAATAGCTTATCAAAATGTCTATCTTCGTACCCAAACTTGCCCTGCTGCCGCCACCGCAGCGCCAACTCTGGCCCGAACTCGACGCGACGCCCCGACAGTTCACGCTCTACGGCGGGACCGCTCTGGCGTTGCGGTTGGGACATCGAGAATCGGTCGATTTCGATTTTTTCTCCCGACAGTCCTTCGAGCCGAATCAGCTTGCCGAGACCGTCCCGTATCTTCAAGGCGCCGAACGGGTGCAGATCGCGCCGAACACGCTAACGTGCCGCGTCGAGCGAAACGGTCCGGTTTTAGTCTCGTTTTTCGGGGGTCTGAATCTCGGCCAGGTCGCACCACCCGACCAGGCAGTGGCGACGACGCTATTCGTCGCCTCGCTGCTGGACCTCGCGGGCACGAAAGTAGCGGTCGTCCAACAGCGGGCCGAGAACAAGGATTATCTCGATATCGACGCACTGCTCCAGAACGGCGTCACTCTGCCAACCGCGCTCGCCGCCGGCCGGATTGTTTACGGCAGCCGGTTCAATCCGGTGATCACGTTGAAGGCATTGAGTTACTTTGACGATCTACCGACGCTGCCGGCCACGGTGAAGGCACGACTGAGCGCCGCCGCCGCCCGGGTTGACCTGAATCAGTTGCCGGTTCTGTCGCCTTGTCCGAGCCGGCATCCTCACAATGGATCCCAGTCTTGAACTCCCTGCCGGCAACTCCGTCCCTGCTGGCCGTAGCCCGCCGCGTGGTCTGGTTCAAACAACCGGAAGAGACACTGGCCGACCCCGTTCATTTCCTGGCGCATGTCATGACCTATGGCACCGCCGAGGATTTGCAGGCACTGAACGACAGCGTCGGCGCGGACGCATTGCGCGAGGTATTGCGCCATCCGCCGCCCGGGGTTTTCGATGGCCGCTCCTGGGCCTACTGGCACTATCGCTTGGGTCTCACGCCACCTGGCCAGCCCGTACCTCCCCTGCCCCAGCGGCGGTTCGACTGACATAATTTAAGGTGGCCAGCCCGACCTTTATCTCCATCATCGCAAGCAGGACGGTGGAATCATTCAAATCGAGGGGTCACCGAATCCTCATTCCGCCAGCGGCCGATCCGGCAACTGGGGCGGTATTTCCCTGATCCGCAACGCGGCGGTTTCTTGCAACAACGCGGGCAGTAAGACCGCGTTTACCCATTCCGCCAGCACGCGCCAATCGGCTTCCGCCACGGGCCGGAAGCCGTGAGCCAGAATCGAGTGATTGCGTACTTGCAACCAGTTGAGCAGCGCGTTCCGTTCGGCGCGGAAAAACGCGCCCGCCGATCTGTCCGGCTGATAGTGGGCCAGCAGTTCCCAAGCCGCCATCAATCCGACCTGGATGCGGCCCTTGTCGTTCGGTCGGAGAGTCATACCGGGGGGAACCCGTTCCGGCGGCACGTCGCTAGTGTCGATGCCGCACCGGCCGCGCAACAACCATTGCGCCGACCATTCCAGCAACCGATAAACCCGCGCCACGGCGTCGTCGTAGCGGCCTTGGGCGGCGCGGCGTTCGGCGTTGCGCCACAGATCGAACAGCCGCGCCGGCTCCTGAATCTCGTCCTCGGTGGTCAGCCGCTTGAGCGCCGTCAGCAGCGCCGACCAACTCGCGCCGATACGGGGCCGGTACGGTTCCAGCGCCGCCAGGGCTGTTTCGTGGTCGAACCGGTCCCAGGCATCCAGCCCCCGGCTCAAATCGCGCAGCATGGCTAAGCGGGCGGCCAGCGTCCGGTCGCGTGGTCGGGGCAATGCGGCCAAGCCCTGATACGCTTCCGCGTAGGCGAAGCGCCGCCAGGCGTCCACATACGGCCGCATTGCCCGTTCCAGGCGCACCCGCTCGACGTGAGCCTGCGTCACCGCCTCCATGCCGGAGCGCACTTTGATCAGATCGGCGCGCGAACCGGTTACCAGTTGCAGTTCCACCCCATCGCTTTCCAGCGCCGCGCTGACCAGCCCGGCAGTCATGGTCTTGGTGCCGCCGGTGTAATCGGCCAGCAGCCGCGCGCCGGGAAAGCGCTGGCCGAGGTTCTCAATCGTGTCGCGCAGGATGCGGAATACCTCGTCCAGATCGTCGGCGGGGACTCGCACCACCTCGTACTGGTCATCCCGCAGCCCGGCCTGAGTGGGGATGTTGGACAGCGTGGGTTTCTCGTCGCTCGGGCGGGCCTTGATGCACGAACCTTGGCCGAGAATCTGCACGTCCGAACCGGGACGGCCGGTGGCCGGGTCCCGGTCGGTGCAGATGAAACAGGTGAAGTCCGGCGCGGTTTGCCGCAGGGCGGTCAGGATCGGTTCGTGCGAACCGCCGACGGTGCAGAGCAGGATGACGGGGGGCGTGGTCATGCCGAACCCTTTCGGAGTTGCTGGATTTTGGCCTTGCGTTCCTGCTTTTTCTTGCCGCTGCCCCAGTCCAGATAGCCGTAGATCGCCTCGGCCAGTTGCGCCAGTGTCTCGCATTCCGCCGCCGGCCATGACAAGCCGTCCTTGAGCAAGTCATTCAACCGATTGGCGAGCCGCCCGCCCGGTTCCTTGCGCTTGGCTGCTCGATCTTCCTCGAACCAGCGCCGCAGTTCAGCGATGGCCTTCTGTTCCGGAGACAGGGCGGCTTCGGTGGCGGCAGCTTGCTGGCGGGCTTGTTCCTCGGCCTTGCGCCGGGCTTCCGTTTCCGCCCGCTGGCGCGTCCGTTGCCGCTCGCGCTCGATCCAGGCTGTGTATTCAGTGGGAAACCCGGTGAGGATTTCCCGCGTTTCCAGCCAGTCTGGCGATTCCGATTCCGCTGGATGCAGTTCCACCAGCAGCCAGCCAAACGGCAGCATTCCCGCGCGGTCTTGAATATCGCTGGCAGCCAGCCACCGACTGGTGCCCGTCGCGCGATATTCAAAGCGCTGCTTGCCGGTTTCCACATCCTTGCCCAGCAGGATCTTGATATTCCGTGTCCCGTTCAGCGTGACCGATTCCGCGCCGCTGTGCCGGCCCACCCGCAGCAAAAAGGCTTCGTTCCGGTTCAACCGCTCGCCGGCCAGCCCACCCAGCAGTCGGTCGAGCAGGGCGGCCCAGTCCGCATCGAGATAGCCGCGCTCCTGCATCTGGTTCAGTTCCGCTTCCAGTTGGTGGCGGTAAAAGCGGTTGCAGGCGGCGGCTATATCCGAGACGTTCCAGCGCAAATCCGCCGCCGGCAAGCGGTCGCGGCGGTCGGTGACGCCTTCCAGCCGCTGCACGGTCAGGCGTCCGGCGAACGCCCGGAAACGGGTAGCGGGCACACATTCCAGCAGTTGATACAGCCCCCGTTGCTCAGCCTGGCTTTGTGCCGAACGCTCGCCGGGCTTAGGCGGCTTGCGGCGGCGATTGACGGCGAAGCGCAACTCGCTGCCCACTCCCTCGCCATCCTGGAACAGGGCATCCGCCAGTTGCACCAGCCGCATCGGGTCTTGTTCGAACTCCCGGTACTGGAACAGCCGTTGTTGCATGGCCAAATTATTTTCTTGACCCGGCAAGGGCTGACCGGCATTGATCGCATCCAGCAGCGCGGTGCGCATCGCGCCTTTCAGACTGCTGCCCGGCAGCACGGGAGCCCCATTGGCTGGATTAAAAAAGTTGCGCTCGATTTCCAGCCGGTTGAGAAGCTGCGAGCCGTCGCCTTCCACCTGCACAGTCTTGCCGACCCGCTTCTGGTAGAACGCGACCATTTTCGGCCCAACCGGCACCCGCCGGCTGGCGGTGGAGATCAGGGCTTGCCGACGGTGATAAAAGAATGCTTGAACTTGCTGCAACATCCGGTCATTGGCCGGGCTGCTGACGATTTTCAACAACTGATCCCGATCCTGGGCGGTTAACGCCGCCAGCGCCGCGCCCGGTTCGAATTCGTACAGGGTATCGTCCTCGATGACATAACGGGTCGGGTCGTAGTCCTCGCCGCAACCGACGTGAACGGGGGACAGCGTGGAAATCAACAGCCGCCGGCATTCCAGAAAGTTCATGGTTGCCCCTCCTCGTCGGGTAGATGAACGCCAATCACCGGCGCATAGCCCTGATGGACGGTTTCGGGAATGGCGCGGGACAAGCGGCCATCACCGCCCAAACCCTGGCCCACATAATGGGTCTTCGCATAACGGCTCGGCTTCAGCACCGCGCCGGCGGCGGCCAGCAAGATCGGGGTTTTGAAGGGCTGACCACTTTGCACGGCGGTATCCCCATGCCGGCCAAAGCGCGTAAACGGCTGATAACGGCTGGCGTGGGGCAGGAACCCACAACCCTGCGGCGCACAGGGCGCCAGGGTAAGATACGCATTGGCGTTGGCTGGCCCGGTCAGGGTGGTAGGGATGTGGTCTACCACTGCGAATTTGCCGAGACCGATGCTGGCGTCGCGGCCAAAACCCGTCGCGCCCATGCTTTCGAAGAGCGCCTGCAATTCCACCGCGCTCAACCGGGCCGGGTCGAACACGACGTGAATATCCAGCGTCAGGCCCGGCGCAAACCCGATCTGCATCAGGGTATAGGGCGCGAATCCGCCCTCGCCGGTGGTGCCGGTCAACCGGTTGATGCTGTTGTGCGCCTGCGGCCAGCTTTCCCGCAGGCTGAAATCAGGATGGCCGGTCACTTCCCGGTCGGAACGGGCCACGTTGAGCCAGCTTCGCAACGGCTGGCGCAGCGCGCTGTGGGAAATCCAGTTTCGCTGCTTCAGCCGCTTGCGGTCGGCGTCCGCCGGTTGCTCGAACCGGCTTAGCGGCAACGCCGGTCGAGGCAGATAGCCAGTGGGCAGGGCGTCGGCGACGACCGCGAACGGCTGGCCATCCAAATAGCCATCAAGCAGTTCCCGCAACCGCGCCTCGCCCGATTGATGGCGAATTACCCAGCACAACTGCCCGAACAGGGTATCGCCGAGCGGCGGGGTGCCGAACGGTGAGAGCGGGCGAATCCGCAACGTGATCATGTCCATGACGGCGCTCCAGGTGGAGATGCTCAGGGTTGCGTCTGTTCCAGTTGCGCTTGCAGGCTGCCCCCATCGAGCGCCAGCTTGCGGAAGCGCAGCTTGCCGTAGCCGCGCGAGCCGGAACCGCCCAAACCGCCCAGTTCCAGCAGGCGCAGTCCAACCAGCACGGTATCGAGCAAGTCTTCGTCATCGTGGACCTTGAGGGTCAGTTGGAAGTCGAACACTGCGCTCGCCGGCACCCGTTCGGTATTGCGAGGGTGTTCGGCCACACCGCGAATGCGGTCGATCATGTTTTCCATCTTGGTTTCGGTCAGCAGCAGATTCTTGTCGCGCATGGCGGTCACCCAGTCGCGAGTCAGCGCACAATCCCAGAACGCCAGCCGGGTCGGGCCGATTTCCGCCACCAGTTTCTCGTCCTGATTGCTGCCTTCAGGCGCTCCGCCGAACAGCTTGAGGATGGTTTTACCCTGAACGATTTGATCGCTGGCCAGCCGGCCGATATGGCCGAAACCCAGCGGCTTGCCGTCGGTGAACGCGACCACGCCGGCCCGCCATTCCAGCAGGCTGCGCATCTTGCCTTTGAGGCTGGAACCGGGAATGTAGGGTTCCTGGGTGATGGGATTCTTGATCACCGGGTTGTCGGTGCCGCCGATGTGCATTTCGGTGTTGCCACTGCCGATGTGCAGGCCGCTCAGCAACTCGATTTCACCGGTGATCTTGGCGATGCGGGTCAGTTTCATGTCGGACATCCCTGGTTATTTGTCGGATGGGCGCAGTTCTTTGTAGAAACCCAGAAAAGCTTCAAAGAATATTTTGCAAATTCGTAGCGTTTCTGGCTTTTCTACTTGTTGCAGGCAGTGGCCAATTAGCTTGACGAAATTAGCATCCACTAACATTGGCTTCCGGCCATGGGCATAAGCAACCTTGGCATTCAGCATGAGAATGAAGGGCAGATATTCAGCGAAACACGCTTCGGACTTTTGAGGGTCCTGATTTACCTTGGTTTCCCACAGGCAAAGCTCGTCGTAAAACTTGCGAATCTGACTGGGCTTGTTGGTGTTGCGATTCTCAGCGATGGTTTCCGCGACCTGGCGAGCTACGCCGTTGAATAAGTCAGGATTTAATGGCTTTGTGAATACGATCTTGCTGGTGACAAGGGTGGGTTCGTCTTGTTTAGGAAACGGTTTCTTTCCGCCAGAGAACTTCGACGGCTGATTGGATTTGCCATGATGGTCTTGCATGATGCGATTCTCCCCTTCAATCCCGTTGTTGGTAGAGGTAAGCAAAGAGGGCAATTCGGTAAGCGCCAGCGAAGCGTTCGATGCCGCTGGCGATGATGGCGGCGATTTCCTGTTGCCGGCGGCGGCGGGCAGCGTCATCCATACCTTTCTGCCGTTCCAGCAGCCGGCGAGTGCGATAGGCGAAACGGGAATGCCACAGCGCGTTTTCGGGGTTGATCTCCCGTTGACCGCGTTGCCCGGTGCGGCCGGAACGCAGGTTTTCCGCCATGTCGCTCAGGTACAGCAACCCGTACAGATAGCCGGTGCTGAGCTTCAAATCGCGGGCCAATCCCTGCAGCGCATCACGGGATTGGAGCAAACCGGTGAAGGCATTCCAGCCAACCGTCTGGCCGAAACAGCACACGGCGTTTTTGAGCGCCGGGGCCAAGGTCGAATCAAGGTCGTGGCCCTTGGCCTGCTCCAGCGCATCCTCGGCCAGTTCGCCCAGCGCCCGGACCGGCAAACCCGGCTTGGTCATCGCCAGCCCCGCCGAAAACGTGATGCCGAGGTTACCGGCCACGTAACGCTGGAACTCATCGCGCATCCGCGCCGCCAACTGGATTTGCGAACGCCACGGCCCGATCAGAAAGAAATCGTCGCCACCGGCGAACACCGTATAGGTGTTGCGGAAACCCGGCTCGCTCTGGCATAACGCCGGCAGGTACACGGCGAAAAAGGCGTGGAGTTGCCGCGACAGCGCCGCCATGCGGGCGAACGTAGGCTCGCTCAAGCCCCGCTGAAAAATCGTCCCCAGGTTGTCCACATCGCCTTTCAGGGTCATCAAGGCTTCCACCCCGACCCAGCGCCCGCGCTCGTCCAACCACCGATCCTCGCAGGCCAGATGATTGAGGGTCTTTGGTTCGCCGGGATGTGGATCGAAATCGGCTTCATTCCGAAGGCGGGCGTACTTGTCGCTTTCCCAGGCGTTCTCCTCTTCGAAACGCGGGATGAAGCCGTTGATGGCGCGGCGGGCGCAGCCGTTCCACAGCGGTTGTTCCAAGGCTTGCGGCATCGAAATATCCCAGCAGCGCCGCAGGTTACCGTCGTGCGCCTCCGGGCCGAACCAACCGGTTTCAGCGGCTTCGGCGGTGAAGCTGATGTAGTAGCCGAAGATCGGCGTCGCCAGGGACTTCAGCGCCTTGCCGCTCAGGGGTGCGCGGGTGATCAACAACCGGTCGCGATGGGTGAGATATTGACCGATAGCCATCTGATCGGCGGCCAGCGCGCTGACCCAGACGTCATCGGCGATCTGGCGAGTGGCCGGCGAACGGCCGTCCACCTGGCATTGACCGTGGGCGCTGAATTGCTCCAGATAGCCCTCGAACAACGGTGTGGGCGGATGATCGCTGCACAGATCGAAGCGTCGCAGCTTGATGTCTTCCAACCTCTCGAATAACCGCTTGATCAGTTCCGCGAACGGTCGCTTCTTGTCGGAACCTTTCAGGAAATCGTTGCAGCACGCCGGTTCCCACGCCAACCCGATTCCCGACTGCCCCCAGGCATAAGTCAGAAACCATTCATCCAGCGTTTCTTGCACCCTTGCCAGTTTCTCGATCACTTCCGGCGTATTCGGAGCGACGATTAGAAACTTACCAGCGGCGTTGATGATCTGGCTGGTTCCCGGCAGATCGAGCGTTTCCAACACCCGCAACGCCGCGCATTCGCTCAGCAGCGAGACGTAAAACGACCGGCCGCGTAACAACTTGGCCGCGCGTTTCTGAGTTTCGCCGCCAGTGGCGAAGATGAAATCCTGAATGCCGAAACAATCCCCCTGAATCAACAGGAACTTCTGTTCATTCCAGTCGGCGCGGTCAGCCAGAGCGCGGCGGACGGTTTCCTGGTCATGGCCTTGATCGTGGTGATAGCGCCACAACGCCACCGCCAGCGCCGCAACCGCCTTGGAGTGGTCGTACAGCGACACGTCGGGTTTGACGTTGAACGCTGTCGCCGAAGGAATGGCGGCGGCATAGCAGGCCCACAGGGTCTCAAAATGATCCAGCCACAGCGGCAAAGCATCCCGGTGCGAGGCAGGAATTGCGGCCAGCGCCTTCTCGAACCCCTCCCATAACCGGGCGTATTCCTGACGGGCGCAGGTTTTGTCGTCATGCTCATAGCCGGTGGCGGGGACCGGAAACAAAGCCGCCGGCGTCATCGGTTCCAACCGATAGCGCTGCTGGAACACCATCGGCTCCTTGCTGTCGTCCAGCCGGATTTGCTCGAACAGCGTCAGGAGGCGGGCGGTATAATGATTTTTCCTAGTGGGGGTTTGTTCGTCGGGCGCGGCGTTGTACTTCTCGAACTCGCTGCGCTCGAAGCCGGACGCGACCCGGTCGGCGGTGGCAATAAGCCATTGCAACCAGGTTTCCGGCCGATGATGGCGGGCGGCGGCGTTGATCAGAGAGTCATCGGCGGCGGCGCCGAACGGAGCCGTTTCGGTATCTCCGCGTACCTTGGGCAACAAGGATTCAATTCGATCAAATGCTAGCGCGGTATAGGCGGCGTGCTTGTGCGAGAACCAGCCGCGATCCTTGGGATGGTTCTGGTGATAAGGACAATACTGGTGGACGTTACCCTCCAATGTATTTGGGTTCACCGTCAAATCAGCGCGTTCGGCGGACTTGCCCAGATCGTGTAGCAGACCAGCCAAGGCGACCCGACACGAGGCGCGCAGCCGCTGTTCGGTGTCATGTGTGGCTTGTGAGTTATTCATCCTGAATCCCCTGGCAGTTAAATGTTGGTGATGGTAAGTCGTTTCAGGCAACTGTCGCCGCCCCAGCCCGCTTGCCGTCTCATGTTCCCTCCAAACCGGCGAACCGAATCTGATGCGGTTCCAAGCGCAGGGCGTAACGCGAACGCGGGCGCTGGCCATCGCCCTGGATGAGGTACGGTTGCGCGCCGGCGGGTCCGAGCGTCTTGCTGAGTTCCCGTTTCAACTTGCTGTTGCGCTGTTCAAAGTAGTGCTTGAACGCTTCCCCGTCGTCTTCGCGCAAGGCTTTGGCGGCACGTTCGTATTCGCTTGACAGTTCGTCGGTCAGCGCGCGGTACTCGGCCAGGAATTCAGCGAAATTCGCTTCGGTGTGGTGAATGGCGGGCAAGCCGTCCAGCGCCCGCCGGGCGAACCAGGCCAGCCAGGCAAAACTGATCGGGGTCAGCCGCAGCACGGTTTCCCCGCAGCGCACCCGGCAGGTCGCGGCATCCAGCGTCAGGCTGGGCGCGGCCAGATTGCGCTGGGCCTGGCGCACGACTTCGCTGAAACTCGCGCCGTCGCGCAGCAATGCCTCCTGCAAACCGTCGCGCAGGCGCACGAAGGGGATATCGGCCAGCATCACCGTGGCGGCGCTGGCGTCGAGCGGGCGCTGGTCGGGACCGTTGGCGAAGATCACCTTCGGGATCGGGGTGGGATAGAAGAAATTGGCGTTGGACTCGAACGGACTGGACACCAGCACGTGCGACAGCCGATCCTGCGGCCGACCGAACAGCGACAGGGCGTAGCCGAGATAGAAGCCCATGGTCTTGCGCCCGCCAGCGAGGGAAGCGTGAACGGCGCTGTCCGGGTCGGCGGTTAACTCGCGCACCTGGGCGGTGATGGCGTCAGCGATGGCCTCATTGTCGGCCACCTCGCGGATGTCGTTGAGCGGGCGGCCATCGGCCGCGTGCAAAATGTGGAGCGAATCGAGGGCGAAGCGGATGGCGGGCAAGCCGTAATCCTGACGCAGCCGGTGGAACCAGCCGGGTTCGTCGCTGAGCAGGGTCAGCCGCGCCCGCTCCGCGCCTTCAGCCGTGGTCAGCAGGTGGATTTCGGTGGGAACGAAGCGGGGTTCGCCCGTCACCGTCAGGGCGTACAGGGTCTCGGTGACGATCTGCGGCGACAGGCCGGCGACGCAAAGCAGGATACGACGGGGGTAGCTTTCCGGGTTCATGGCGGCGTCCTCTGTTCAGCATAGTGCAACTGCGGCAACAATAAACCCAGCGTGACGGAAATGCCGGCACGGCAAGCTTGCCGGTTAAGCCATCACCAGCCGATATTGCCCCAGCCCCATCACCGCGCCCTTGCCGGCATGGGTCCATTGGCCGAGCCACAGATACGGCCAAAACGGCTCCAACCCGACTCCGTCCAGTTCGATCTCGCCGACCAGCCCGCCCATTTGCAGCAGCGTGTCCTGGCGCGAGGAATAGCGAACCCATTCATGCCAGCGCAGCCGGGCGGCCCGGTGCTGGATCGTCCAGCCGGCCCGGCTCAGTTCGGCGAAATCGGCGGCCAGCGGCGCGTCGGTGTGGAAGGTGGTCAGCAGCGAAATCCGCCGCAACAGGTTGGAAAACAGTGCGCCGAATTGAAAAGCGTCCGGCCCCAGCAGCTTCTCGGCCTGCCGTAGCCGCAGCGGCGTTTCCAAAACCAGCGCCAGCCGCACCGGGCAGGACGGCGGTTCGGGAACCGTGGGCGGCGCCGGTTGCAGCGCTTCGCCAGGGCGATAAATCGAGCGCCAATCCCCGTCGGTCGTCTGTTGAGTGACCTGGGCCAATTCCAGCCGACCATCGCCCTGGCCGACGCCGCGCCGGCCCGCTTGGTCGAAAGCGTGCAGCACGTAGGGCAGATGCCGGTTGCCGTGCCCAAACAACGCCACGTCCACCTGGACCGTCGCGCCGGCGGCGTGCGTTCCCCCCGGCCCCGGCCGCAGCAGATACGGATGCGGGGCGGCAGGGTATTTGCGCAGCTTACCGGCGGCGGGATCGGGCGGGGTCTCGAACAGGTAGGGGTAAACGCAGGAGCGATACAGCAGACAGGCCGGACAGGCCGGTTCGCGGGTCACGCAGACCAGGCGCTTGAGGGCGCGGCCGAACACGCCACGCCAGGCGGAACCGGCATAGGCGGGCAGGCGCACGGCTTCCTGGGCGATGAAGTGGAGCCGGTAGAGAGCCAACGGCAGCCGAAGCGGCGAATTGGCGGCGGGTAACTGGGCATCGGTGAGAACGGCGGACATGGGCGTGATCCTGATGGGCAATACGCGAAATCATGCCACGCCCGAAAGAGGAAGATGGGATTGACAAGCTTGCCGACTACTCATCGCACGTCGATGAAAAAAGCCCGGCGCTCACCGGGCTTTCATTTTTCACCCCTATCTTCGCGGCGCCGAGCCGTCAGCGGAAAGCGGGATAGGTAGGCGCTCAGGCCGCTTGCTGTTGCGGCAGGCGCACCTGGACCACGATCTCGGCATACGGGGCATGGATGCGCCCCTGTTCATCCTTCACCACCGCCCGCCATTCTCGCAACTTTTCGATGTCGCCATGCACGTTCTTATAGTCGCGCTTTACCCGCCGAGCGAGTTCCGCCACCGTCAGCGGGCCGGCTTCGCGTAACGTGGCCAGCACCGCCCAGCGGCGTGGGGTGAACACGGCCAGAAACTGGCTCATGTCGGCAAAGCCCGCTGCCCGTTAACCACATACACCAGCCGATACTTGTATGGATGTTCGGACGGCGGCACCGGCTGCGTAACCTGCCAGATCACGATCTCGACGAACCCTGCGCCGTAGGCGTCTTTCGTGCGGAACAGTTCAATGGCTTTCATCGGGTGTATGACGCTATAACTCTTTTATGGCGCCAATAACCATATAGCACTCCTCTACTGGTTGTGGATTTTCCCCTCCTTGGATAAGGAGGGGTGGCGCGTAGCGCCGGGGTGGTTCGAAAGCGGTGATTCCACAAATCAGATAGGAGTGCTGTAGATCAATTGCGCTGAAACAATGTCTTAATCCCTTCTTCATCAGGGCAAGGTTTCAGAGGCCGAATGGCAGCCGCATACCGGAGGCGCAAACAGTCTTAATCCCTTCTTCATCAGGGCAAGGTTTCAGAGCTTGTTGGTTGGCTCAACAACCCCAAGGCATCAACGTCTTAATCCCTTCTTCATCAGGGCAAGGTTTCAGAGCTATAAAGCGGGGGAAGTGAAGGGAATTGTGTCAAGTCTTAATCCCTTCTTCATCAGGGCAAGGTTTCAGAGTCCCGGTGACCCGGTGTATCCAAACCCACGGATACGTCTTAATCCCTTCTTCATCAGGGCAAGGTTTCAGAGATGGCGGCGGTCATCGCCCAGTCTGGCCTGTGTCTTAATCCCTTCTTCATCAGGGCAAGGTTTCAGAGTTTGGAAGAGGTCGAAGCCAAAATTTATAGGCGTCTTAATCCCTTCTTCATCAGGGCAAGGTTTCAGAGAAGCTGTTTTTGCAGTATCCATCTACCCCAACAGGTCTTAATCCCTTCTTCATCAGGGCAAGGTTTCAGAGTGCCGGGGCAAGCGTGAGTGCCGATGTAGCCGCGAGTCTTAATCCCTTCTTCATCAGGGCAAGGTTTCAGAGGAGCGGATCCACCTCGTTCGCCAGACCGTTCTGTCTTAATCCCTTCTTCATCAGGGCAAGGTTTCAGAG